>NZ_JAUEQW010000013.1:0-164659 GCF_056498045.1 Trinickia sp. Z7 | reverse complement strand
ATGTTCACGCCGCTGTTCGTCATCTCGCGCACCTCGGGCTGGAGCGCGCACATCATCGAGCAGCGCGTCGACAACAAGATCATCCGGCCGAGCGCGAACTACACGGGACCCGAAAATCTGAAGTTTGTCCGGCTAAATAGGAGAAAATAGCGACCGCCGCGCGAAACAAAATCGCGCGAGTAGCCGGCGCAGGCAATGCCGCCCGCCGCGCAGTTCGTGTTCTATTTGTCTCATCGTCATTCACAAGGTCTTGATTCCATGAAGAAACTGCTGATCGCCGCCGTGGTCGCCTCGCTCTCCGCCACGTCGCTCGTCGCCGCGAACAACGCATTCGCGCAAAACGGCGCCACGGCCACCAAGAAGGCGGCCACCAAAGCGAAGGCACCCGCGCCGAAGCACCGCCTCATCAAGCGCAAATCGACGAAGTCGGCCGCGAAAACCGATCCGGTGCCGGAAGGCTCGGTGCTCTGGTCCTGCAACGAAGGGCTCGCGTTCGATTTGAAGGGCGACATGAAGCGTGACCAGATCGTCACGGTTCACTGGGCCAACAAGAACTACAACCTGCCGCGCGAAGCCACGACCACGGGCGCGGATCGCTTCCACGACGCCGCTACGGGGCTCGACCTCGTCGTGATCCCGACCAAAGCGATGCTGTTCTCGGATCACGACGGCGCGCGCCTCGCAGACGAATGCAAGACGGCCGAAATGGTGCAAGGCGCTCCGGCCCCGACGCAGTCGAACGCACTGCAAAAGTCGGGTAGCTAAGCACCGGCCCGGGAGCCTCGACCCATGTCCGCCCCGATCCTCAATGTCCGGCCTGCGCCGGATCAGGTTCTGGTCGATATCGTCGACTACGTCCTGGGCTACCGCATCGATAGCGCGCTAGCGCTCGATACGGCCCGGCATTGCTTGATCGATACGCTGGGCTGCGGGCTCGAGGCCCTTTCCTATCCGGCGTGCACGAAGCTGATGGGGCCGATCGTGCCCGGCACCATCGTGCCGAACGGGGCCAAGGTGCCCGGCACGCAATTTCAGCTCGACCCCGTCCAAGCCGCCTTCAACATCGGCGCGATGATCCGTTGGCTCGATTTCAACGACACGTGGCTCGCCGCCGAGTGGGGACATCCGTCGGACAACCTGGGCGCCATCCTAGCGACGGCCGATTGGCTCTCGCGCACCGCGGTGGCCGCCGGCAAACCGTCATTCGTCATGAAGGACGTTCTGGCGGCGATGGTCAAGGCGCATGAAATCCAAGGCGTGATCGCACTCGAGAATTCGTTCAACAAGGTCGGGCTCGATCACGTCCTGCTCGTCAAACTGGCCTCGACGGCCGTGGCCGGACAGTTGCTCGGCCTTTCGCGCGACGAGCTCGTCAACGCGGTCTCGCTCGCGTTCGTGGACGGGCATTCGCTGCGCACTTACCGCCACGCCCCCAATACCGGTTCGCGCAAATCATGGGCAGCGGGCGACGCCACCGCGCGCGCCGTGCGGCTCGCCTTGATCGCCAAGACGGGCGAGATGGGCTACCCCTCGGTGCTGACAGCAAAGACATGGGGCTTTTACGACGTGCTGTTCAAGGGCCAACCGTTCAAGATGCAGCGGCCCTACGGCTCGTACGTGATGGAAAACGTGCTCTTCAAGATTTCGTTTCCGGCCGAGTTTCACGCGCAAACGGCGGCGGAAGCCGCCATGGCGCTGCACGGCCGGTTGCGGGCGGCGGGCAGGCGCGTGGAAGACGTCGCGAAGATCACGATTCGCACGCACGAAGCAGCGATACGGATCATCGACAAGACAGGCCCGCTCGCCAATCCGGCCGATCGCGACCATTGCATCCAATACATGGTGGCCGTGCCGATGATTTTCGGGCGCTTGACGGCGGCCGACTATGAAGACGACATTGCCGCCGATCCACGCATCGACGCCCTGCGCGCGAAGATCGTGTGCGTCGAAGACCCCGCCTTCACGGCTGACTATCACGACCCCAACAAACGCTCGATCGCGAATGCGTTGACGGTCGAGTTCACCGACGGCACGAAGCTCGATGAAGTCGTCATCGAATATCCGATCGGCCACAAGCGGCGCCGCGCCGAAGGCCTTCCGCTGCTCGTGGAAAAGTTCAAGACGAACCTCGCCCGCCGCTTCCCCGAGAAACAGCGCCAGGCAATTCTGGATGTCTCGCTCGACCAAGCGAGACTCGAGACGATGCCTGTGCACGAGTACGTCGATATGTTCGTCATTTAGACAGTCCCGAATTAGGCAAGATCTAGGCAACTCCGAACGCTGGTTCAAGGTTCAAGAAAAAAGTAGCACCGTCATTTCCTCGCTCTAACCTAGGAAAAACCATGACCCACAATCTGCACAACACGCTCAAGGAATTCGACAGCGGCACCGGCAAGGGCAAGTTCTACTCGCTGCCCCAACTCGGCAAGGCGTTGAACGTCAAGATCGACCGGCTGCCCCTGTCGATCCGTATCGTTCTGGAATCGGTGCTGCGCAACTACGACGGGAAGAAGGTCTCGGAAGAGCACATCGAGCAACTCGCCAACTGGAAACCGAATGCCGCTCGCGTGGATGAGATTCCGTTCGTGGTCGCGCGGGTCGTGCTGCAGGATTTCACGGGGGTGCCGCTCTTGGCCGACATCGCTGCCATGCGCGGCGTCGCCAAGCGCGCAGGTAAGAATCCGAAGACGATCGAGCCGCTCGTGCCGGTCGATCTCGTGGTCGACCACTCGGTGCAGATCGACTACTTCCGTCAGAAGGACGCACTCGATCTGAACATGAAGCTCGAGTTTCAGCGCAACAACGAGCGTTATCAGTTCATGAAGTGGGGCATGCAGGCGTTCGACACGTTCAAGGTCGTGCCGCCTGGGGTCGGCATCGTTCACCAGGTGAACCTCGAATACCTCGCGCGCGGCGTGCATAAAAAGACCGAAGGCGCCGATACGGTGTACTACCCCGATACGCTCGTCGGCACGGACAGCCACACGACGATGATCAACGGCATCGGTGTGGTGGGCTGGGGCGTAGGCGGCATCGAAGCGGAAGCGGGCATGCTCGGGCAGCCGGTGTATTTCTTGACGCCCGATGTCGTCGGCGTCGAGCTCAAGGGCAAGCTGCGCGAAGGCGTGACGGCAACCGATCTCGTGTTGACGATCACCGAGATGCTGCGCAAGGAGAAGGTGGTCGGCAAGTTCGTCGAATTCTTCGGCGACGGCACGGCGTCGCTGACGCTGCCGGACCGCGCGACCATCGGCAATATGGCGCCCGAGTACGGCGCGACGATGGGCTTTTTCCCGGTCGACGAAAGGACGATCGATTACTTCAAGGGCACGGGGCGCACCGACGCGGAAATCGCCGCCTTCGAAAACTACTTCAAGGCGCAAGGGCTGTTCGGCATTCCGAAGGCAGGCCAGATCGACTACACGAAGGTCGTCACGCTCGATCTCGCTACCGTGGCGCCGTCGCTGGCCGGTCCGAAGCGCCCGCAAGACCGCATCGAAATCGGCAATGTCAAATCGACGTTCGCCGATCTGTTCGTCAAGCCCGTCGGCGAGAACGGCTTCGCCAAGAAGCCGGCGGAGCTGGGCGCCGAGTACCAAACGTCCAATGGCGTGAAGCTGAAGAACGGCGATGTGCTGATCGCGGCAATCACGTCATGCACGAATACGTCGAACCCGAGCGTGCTGCTGGCTGCGGGCTTGCTCGCGAAGAAGGCAGTCGAAGCCGGGCTGACGGTAGCGCCGCACATCAAAACGTCTTTGGCGCCGGGATCGCGCATCGTCACCGAGTACCTGACGAAGACGGGCCTCATGCCGTATCTGTCGAAGCTCGGCTTCGAACTGGCGGCTTACGGCTGCACGACCTGTATCGGAAACGCCGGCGATCTCACGCCCGAGTTGAACGAAGCGATCACGAAGAACGATGTCGTCGCAGCAGCCGTGTTGTCGGGCAATCGCAACTTCGAAGCGCGCATCCACCCGAACATTCGCGCGAACTTCCTCGCCTCGCCGCCGCTCGTCGTGGCATACGCGATTGCGGGCACCGTCACACGCGACTTGATGACCGAACCGGTCGGCAAGGGCAACGGCGGCAAGGATATCTATCTCGGCGACATTTGGCCGACGAGCGAGGAAATCAACGCGCTGCTCAAGTACGCGCTCGATGCCCAAGCGTTCCGCACGAACTACTCGCAGCTCACCAAGCAGGGCGACCTGTGGAGCAAGATCGAGGGTGAGGAAGGTCAGGTCTATGACTGGCCGAAGTCGACGTACATCGCGGAGCCGCCGTTCTTCGGCGCCGACTTCTCGATGACGCCGTCCGACTCGATCCCGGCGATCCAAGGTGCGCGCGCGCTCGGTATCTTCGGCGATTCGGTCACCACCGATCACATCAGCCCCGCCGGGTCGATCAAGGAGGATTCGCCGGCCGGCAAGTGGCTCAAGGAGAACGGCGTGCAAAAGGCCGACTTCAACAGTTACGGCTCGCGCCGCGGCAATCATGACGTGATGATGCGCGGCACGTTTGCGAACGTTCGGATCAAGAACCTCATGATTCCGCCGAAGGCCGACGGTACGCGCGTGGAAGGCGGCTTGACGGTCCATCAACCGAGCGGCGAACAGTTGCCGATCTACGACGCGGCGATGAAGTACATCGACGCGGGTGCGCCGACGATGATTTTCGCGGGCGAAGAGTACGGCACGGGCTCATCGCGCGACTGGGCGGCCAAGGGTACGCAACTGCTGGGGGTGAAGGCGGTCGTGGCGCGCAGCTTCGAGCGGATCCATCGTTCGAACCTCGTGGGCATGGGCGTGCTGCCGCTTCAGTTCATCGGGATGGACAGCGTGCAATCGCTCGGCATCACGGGCGAGGAAACGTACGATGTCGAAGGCCTGGGCGACGACTTCAAGCCGCAGCAAGAAGTCACGCTCGTGATCCATCGCAAGGACGGCACGACGCAACGCGTGCCCGTGCTGCTTCGTATCGATACGCCGATCGAAGTCGACTACTACAAGCACGGCGGGATTTTGCCGTTCGTGTTGCGCTCGCTTCTCGCGGCGTAAAGCCTTGCCGTCAGCGAGCTGCTGATTCGCAAGGCGCCGCGCTTCGTCATTTCGAAGCGCGGTGATTCTAAGCCCGGCATCAGCCGGGCTTTTTTATCGGGCGTTAGGCTTCGCCTTCGAATCGGGCCGTTAGGGTGACTTGGAAAAATCCTGTCCGATCATTGCAACGACGGCTTGCTCACATGCCTTCAGGCCCGCGACCGACTGATCGAACTGATCCTCCAGCTTGCCGAACGTACCATACCGATACGTGGAATCGCTGTCGATGTGGACACTGTTTGCCTTGATATCGTAGCCACAAGCAAATGTCTTGAAATACAGATCTTGTTTTGTCTTCGCGTCCAAGAGGCGGGCTCGAATGACGACCCACGGAACAAAATCGGGCGACTCCGGCGGGGACATGTAGCCAAACGAGCTGAACCATACGTTCAGAATAGCGTCGGCATCGGTCTGAATCGCAGAATAATCATCCGATTTACCGTCCGTCGAAAGCTTGACCTTTTGATCGTGCAGGTCAACTACCTGATAGCCATCGGTGGCCAAACGCGACGTGATTCCGTCGTTCATGAGCGACGCGAACTGGATTTTTTCACTCGCGACTCGCTGCGTGTACGTTTTCGTATGGCTCGCGTTCACCCCGGCTTGGACCAGAGCGCCGACAAGACCAAAACCACCAGCCGCTCCACCCAAATTCACAACGCTTTCACCGGCGGGCTCGTTCATTCGAAGGACGCCTATTGAATGCACCTTCTCCCGATTCTTGGCATCCAGATCTGTTTTCGGCAAGGATGCACATCCCGTTAACAGCATCATGCCAGCACAGCAAGTAACCACCGCCGCTCTAGAATAATTGGTCTTCATTGAATCGTTTATGTTGTTAATAAGTAGCAAGCTTCAAGCTTTGTCGCCAGCGTCCGCCATGGCAGCGAGGCAGCCCTCAACCACGCCGTCGGCAATCGAGATAACGGCCACGGCGCGTAAGAACTTTAGGAGGACTGTTCCCGCTCTGAATTGGATGCGGTCACCGGGGCCATACGCTCTCTTCTTGCGAGCGCGGCGAATCCGAATCACCTTTCAGTTTTGAAATACTTTGTGCGGATGCTGGCGGCGTGGGGAACGCAAACCAATATATTGCGATGCAGAGCGTGGACAGTCCATCGTATCCACGCAGGGGCTTTCACCCGGGCAGAGCCGTACACAGCCGCATGTCTCCACCCCAGTGTCGGTATTCGGCCATTCATGTATCTCTGGTAGCAACGAACGGGCTTCCCCCACCCAGGGGGCGAGGGCGGGCTCGGCCCCGGGGCTTCGCCCCCAAATGCCCGGATTCGCTGCACTACGCCATAGGCAGGCGCTGTTCGATCGAGACCGCCCTACTTGCGCGGCGCCTTATACGCGACGCAGTCAACCTCGACCTTGCAATCGATCACCATGCTCGACACGACCGCCGCGCGCGCAGGCGGATGCTCGCCGAAATATTGCCGGAACACCTTGTTGAACGACGCAAAATCGCGCGGGTCATCGAGCCATACACCGCAGCGCACGACATGTTCCGCACCATAACCGGCTTCCTCCAAAATCGAGAATACGTTCTTGATCGCCTGATGCGACTGCTCGATAATGCCGCCGTTGATAACTTCGCCGTCCACCATCGGCGTCTGACCGGAAACGAACAGCCACCCGTCCGCCTCGACCGCGCGTGCAAACGGCATATGTTGACCGCCGGTGCCTTTGCCCCCTTCTACGCCATAACGCTTCATTCTTTCTCTCCTTTCAAATTCGTTGAATCCGCAACCCTCTCGGACAAGCGAGCAATCACGAGAACCTTATCTAGGCGATAGCGCTTTCGCAGACTGCAGGAGATCGTCGAGCATTGCCTCTCGCCGCTCGGGGCTCGTATCTCGTCCCGTCATGAAACACAGCGCCGCGATAGGCTGGCCCGTGCGGTCGCGTATCGGAGCCGCCATGCACAATCGAAATGCGTGGGACAGCCCTTCCGTGCAGCAGTATCCTTGGTCCTTCGCGCGCTGCACGTCTCGAAAGAACTCGTCGAATTCGATTCGAACGCCGTTATCGAGAACGAAATCCTCGCTCGGAACCAAGGCGCGAATTTCCTCGGCATTCAAATGCCCAAGCAACAAACGGCCTGTCGCCGTCCAAGGAATCGGCACTCTAACGCCGATGTCCGAACTGATATTGAACGGCCGCGTGCTGCTCTCCGACAGCACCACGGTGTACTTATTGCCCTCGAGCATGCACAGCTGCGCCGTCTCTTCGTACTTCCTCACCAACGCCAACAGCGCCTGATGCGAGCGGCTGATCAAGTCGTTGTGCGTCGCGTAGTCGGAGCCGTAGTAATGCATCTCGCGTCCGAAGAACACGCTGCCGTCGGCAGACGTCTCGAGGCAGCCGGCCTCGCTGAGAATGGCGACCAACTCATAGATGCTCGAACGGGGCGCCCCCGTTGCCTCGATCAACTCTCGCATCGTCATGGGGCGCTGAGCGAGATGCAATTGCCGAAAGATGTCGATGACGCGATCCACACCCCTTGCCCGCGACGATTCCGTACCAGTCATCCATTCACTCCATCCGATCGTTCATGCAACGCATGCGACATGCCAAGAGAGCGAGTCTACCGCGGGCACGCACTCGCAAGCGCGGCAGCGCAGCCCCATGCATCAATGATCGAGCACTCTGTGCAAGAACTGCCGCGTACGCTCGTTAGCCGGGTTGACGAAAATCTGTTCCGGTTCGCCTTGCTCGGCAATTACACCCTTGTCCATGAAAACGACGCGATCGGCAGTCTTGCGCGCAAAGCCCATTTCATGCGTGACAACGACCATCGTCATCCCGTCCCGCGCCAAGCCGCGCATGACTTCGGTGACTTCCCCCACCAACTCGGGGTCCAGCGCCGATGTGGCTTCGTCGAAAAACATGATGCCCGGCTCCACGGCGAGCGCCCGTGCAATCGCGACGCGCTGCTGCTGCCCGCCCGACAACTGGCTCGGGTAGTGTTCGGCCCGGTCTGCGAGGCCCACTCGGTCCAGCGCTTCCATCGCGCGTTTGCGCGCATCGGTAGGACTCATCTTGCGTGCTTTGACCAAAGCGAGCATGACGTTTCCGAGCGCCGTCTTGTGGGGAAACAAATTGAATTGCTGAAAAACCATGCCCACGTGGCCGCGAATTTCGCGCGCCCGGCGCGGGTCGTGCAACGGCACCGCGTTGACCCACACCTCGCCGGAATCCGACGTTTCGAGCCCAGCCATGATGCGCAGCACGGTGCTTTTGCCGGACCCCGAAGCGCCGATCAGCACCAGCACTTCGCCCGTTCGGACTTCGAGATTGATCTCTTTCAACACCCGCGTCGAACCGAACGACTTGCTGACGCCCGTAAGCGAAATGGCGGGCTTGAGTAGGGTTTCAGTGCTCACGACAATCTCCTCCGGTCATGATGGCGCACCCATTGAGAGAGCGGAAAGCACACGACAAAGTAAATGAGCGCGACGAGTCCGTAGATTTGCACGGGCTTGCCGATTCGATCGACGATGGCTTGGCCGCCATGCATCAACTCCGACATGCCGATCATGCTGACGATCGACGTGTCCTTGATGAGCGATAGATACTGACCGACGAGCGGAGGCAACACGATCCTCCCCGTTTGAGGCAGCACCACGAAAAAGAACGCTTGAATCTTGCTCAAGCCGAGAATTTGCGACACCTCCCACTGCCCCTTCGGCACGGACTCGATGCCCGACCTGAACACTTCTGCGATATACGCGCCTTGATAAACGCTGAGACCGATCGCGCCCGCGGCAAAGACATCGATCGCATAGCCGAAGTAAGAGACGCCGAAGTAGATGAACATCAACGTGATGAGCACCGGCGTACCGCGAAAGAGTTCCGTGTAGAGTTTGGCGATGCCGGGCGTGCCCCATGGCCCGAACGAGCGCAGCACGGCAGCGATGAGCCCCATCAAGGTGCCGCCTACGATCGCCGCGACGGAAAGGAGCAGCGTCGTCTCGAGGCCTTGTAGAAGGATCGCAAGACTGGTTTGCAACAAGTCGACTGACATGATCCCGCTCCAATGCGTAGGTCAAGCTCGGTTTGGGCGGCGCAGCGGCCAACCGCCCAAACGCGTGCGCGCTCGAATGAGCAACGGGGGATGGAAAACGCGTGCACCAAGCTGCCCGGCAAGCCACGAAAGCGCGTTGCTGAGCACGAGGTACGCGGCCAGTGTCACGGCGAACGTCTGCACATAAAGCAGGGTTCGCGAATTGATCACCGTTGCCGTTCCCGTCAGTTCTGGCAGCGCGATGGCCGATAGCAGCGACGTGCCCAGCAACAACTGAATCAGATAATTGACGATGGCCGGATACACTGCGCGCGCCGCTTGCGGCAGCACGATCTCCGTGAAGATTTGCGCACGCTCGAGCCCGAGGATCGCGGCGGCCTCCAACTGCCCCCGCGGCACGGATTGAATGCCGGCGCGAAACACTTCCGATAAGTAGGCGCCGACGTTCAGACCTAGCGCTATCACACCGGCCCAGTACGCGTCCAAAGAAAGTCCGGCGGACGGCAAACCGAAAAAGACGATGAAAATCTGCAACAGAACAGGCGTATTGCGGATGATTTCCACGTAGGCACGCGCGACGATTCGCAAGATGCCGAGCACGGAGACGCTGGCGAGCGCCGTCAATAATCCCAACGCCACCGCCAACACGAACGCGAGCACGGTCACCTGCAGCGTCAGCCAACTTGCTTTGATGAATTCCGGCACATAGCCCCAGAGCGTCAGCCACTCGTAACCCATGTCACCCTCCGCATTTTTCGATTGCACCCGCTAGCGGCATGCCGCACTCGTCAAAACTGCGGGCTCAGCGGGTAGTGCGGATCGACGCCGAACCACTTCTTGTAAAGCTGCGCGTTCAGCTTGGACGCATTGATGTTGAAGAGGAACAAGTTCAAGTAATTGAGCCAGGCTTGATCTCCCGATTTGACGCCGAACGCGTTGTATTCGAGCGGCACCAACGCTTCGTCGGTAACCGTCAGATCGGGATCGAGCTTCGCTTGATAGGCGAGGAAGTTGTTGTCTTCGATCATGGCATCGGCCTGGCCTTGCTTGACGGCCAAAATCGCGGCCTGCGAACTGTCGTACTCCTGGATTTTGACGGCCATGTTCAGCGCTCGAACTTCGTCGCCGTTGGTCGAGCCTTTGACCGTGGCGATCGTGCGGTTGCTCATGTCCTTGACGGACTTGATCCCGCTGCTTTTCTTGACCAGGAGTGCCTCGCTCGCAACGACATAGGGGGTCGTGAATTCGATGACCTTCGCGCGCTCCAAGTTGCGCGTGAAGTTACAGAACACGACATCGACCTTGCTCGTCTGAAGATTGGGAATCCGGTTCGCGCTGGTGGTGTTCACCACTTCCAACTTCACGCCCATCTCCTTGGCGAGCTCTTTTGCCAAGTCGACGTCATAACCGTCGGGTTGACCGTTCTTGTCGTAGAACCCGAAGGGAGCAAATGTCAGACAATCGCCGACGCGCAGCGTGCCTCTTTGCAACACGGCCTGCAGCGTGGACGGGGCAGCAGCCGCTTGCGGCGAGGCGGGCGTGGAAACCTTCGTGCAGGCCGTCATCGCAAGCAATCCGGCAACTGAGAGCAGTAGCGCGACGTGGGCGCCTCGTTTCGCAAGTTTCATGGCTGGGTCCTTGTCGGAGAGAGCGTTCCGGGCCGAACGAATCGGCATGAGTACCATCGGCCCGTTAGTGAATGCGCGATTCAGACTCCAGTTGCATCCGGTATATCGGACAGCTATCTGGCGAATCGGATTTATGCCCAGTTTTTGACGCTAATAACGAGGAAGCAAGCCCGATTTAATCCCTATTGCGATGGTGATTTTGGCGAGGCAAGCACCGGACGTGGAGAGGGCGACAGCGACCGGAACGTCGCGCTGCCGCTCTGGCGCCGCGGGAAATATCGATAATCGGATTCATGGCTTCTCCAAGTGGTGATGTTGCATGGAGGGCCTAAGGCTGCAATCGGCGCAGTTGAATGCGCGAGAAGTCACACGCGGCGACACGGGCCGGCAGGCACTGAATCGATCCTGTGAGCGACTACTCACGCGCTCTCGAACCAGCGCTTTTCCGGGGGCGAACTCCAGCTCGAGCCTGGCGGCGTGGAAATTTTCGTCGAGGCGTCCTAGCCGCTAGCGTCCCGTCAATAAACTCCCGGCACACCTGCCGGCCGATTTTTGAAGCGTCGATGCACCCAGTAATACTGATCGGGAAAGCGCATGATCTGAGCCTCGAGAAACGCATTCATTCTCGCGGCATCGTTCGTGTCGCTTTCGGAGGGGAAACCTTCGAGCGGCTCGAAGATCGTCAACTTGTACCCCTTGAAATCCGGCAGCACTTCCGTCACGAACGGCACCACCCGCGCGCGGCCTAATTTCGCAAGGCGCGAGATGGATGTCAGTGTGCAAGTGGGAACGCCGAAAAACGGAACGAAGACGGAGTTCTCGATACCGTGATCCATGTCCGCCGCAAGCATGACAGGTTTGCCTGAGCGAAGGATGCCAATGACTTTTCTGGCGCTCGTCGCCCTCTCGATCATCTCGGCGCCGAACCTGCCGCGTTGCCGCCTTGCGAGATCGCACATGCGCCGGTTCGACATCCGCGTGAACAACGACGCAACAGGCAACTGGATCGAGTAGCGCATGCATCCCACCTCGATGCCCACGAAGTGAAATCCCATGAAGATGGTGGGCGGAGCGTTCTTGTCCTCGAGATCGATCTTGCTTTCGATTTGGACGATATTCTCGATCGCCCGCGCGCTGCCGAACCACTGAATCCCGCGCTCGAGATAGCTGCGAACGACGTGCCGAAAATGCGCCTTCGCGAGCGCTTGGCGCTCGAGTTCGGTCTTCTCGGGAAAGCAAAGGCGCAAGTTCACCAGGACGACGTGCTTGCGCCGACTCGGCAGCGCGTACAAACCCGCGCCGATAGCGCTGCCCAGCCTCGCGACCAGCGGGTAAGGAAGCACCGACAACGCGCGCAGCAGCGTGACGAGAAAGGCATGACCGAGTTGTTTCACTAGCTGTTCCTGCGTGCAATGGCAGACCTCGCCATCTTGGAAAAGGGTGGTTCGCCGGCAGCGAACGTCCGTTGAGGTAAGTCTGGCGAGCACGGTCGTGTCGACGCGCTCGAGCGAAACGGCGCTTGGCGGGGGAGAAAAATCTAATTCCGGACCGAGCCGCCCCGTTTAAATGGCGGGATGGCGCAATGGCCCGTGGAACGAAGATGCGCACCCGAAGAGTGGCGCTGACGAATCAGTCGCGCGCGGGCGCATTATCGCATGCGATTGCGCTGGGCCGCGGCGCCTCGCGCTACGCTAAGCCTCACGGCGCGCGCCGCGCGGATCAATATCGAGATGCGTCGATGGTCGCGGGTGGCCCGTGGCTCGCCGCGCCATTGCGCCCCATGCGCCGGCTTCAGCGAAAGCCGGCCCTCATCGCGATCGGCCATGTAATTTCGCGGCGTCGATCCCGTTCACCCCAATTCGGAGCGAGTTCGGTCTCGAGCGCGGCGACCGGATCCCGGCCCGTTGCGCTGTGATATCGCGCGGTGGCCGACCAACTGCGGCAGTAACCCAGCAATTCGTCGAGCGTCCAAGCGAGTCGGATGGCAAACGCGGGACTTGCAACGGGTTCGAAGGGAAACGGAAGATCCGCATACGCCGTTTCGACATGGCGCCGCTCGGCAGGCCAATATGGGCCGACTACCTGGTGATAAAAGTGGCTTACTCGCTCTTCGACGGCGGCGCCTTCGACATGCAGCACGCCGTAGGTCCAAGCGGCGATCAAACCGCCGGGCTTCAGTACGCGCCTCACCTCGGCATAAAAGCCATCGAGGTCGAACCAGTGCAGCGCCTGCGCGACGGTGACGGCGTCAGCGCTCGCGTCGGCCAGGCCGCTACGGTCTGCCGGCGCCACGCGGTACTCGATGCGCTCGTGCGCCGGAGCCTGCGCGATCTGAGCCTCGCTCAGGTCCGTGGCCCACACTTTGGCGAAATGGGCGGCCAATGCGATCGACGCCTGGCCATTGCCTGCCCCCACGTCCCACACGAGTTCCCGGACCGGACATAGTGTGGCGAGCCACGCGAAAAGCGCCGGCGGATAGGTGGGCCGAGACGCAACGTACTGCTTGGCGACGGCGCTGAAGTGATCGGGATTCATGGCGGACATCGTAGGATGCTCCGCCCCATCGGTCAAATATACAGTTCGTGTGTCCCCCGCCTAAAAGCGACTCAGCTTTCGGAATGTCAGCGACGAACTCGTTTTCCTGCGCCCGCCCACGAGTTTTTTGAGGACGTCAATCGACGAAAATGCTGCCGGATCGATCGATGTCGTCGATCAGAACGATTACAAGCGATGCCACTCCAGCATATCGACCTAGGATTTTTCCGCCAATTAAAAATCGAGACGCATCTAGACAAATAAAAAATCGATTATCCAAAGCCGCAGAATGATTCGAGGAATGAGCGGTAAATCCTTCGCATCCCTCGCGGCCCCGTCGCTGCCGAATAAGCATGCGCGCGGGCGAACCCACGCACATTCAACTCAAATAGCGGGAATCGATTTTCTTAATCGCAGCCCCTTTTCCTGTGATGATCAGACGATTATCGTTTAGAAGATATTCTTGCAAATAGAATGGAATAAGCTAACCTATCGCCATCGCTCGGCTCCGATGGTGCGCATTGTTATGAACACATTGAAAAGCGCCGGACATTTCCTTTGGCTGGTACGAAAAACATGGATCACGCGCGTTGCGCGCCTGTACTATTCGCAATTCGGCGAGGACGCCGTGCTACGCGAGATAATCAGCCCGACCTGCAATAACGGAATCTACGTAGACGTGGGCGCCTACCATCCAATAAAATTCTCGAATACCTACGCCTTACACAAACGCGGATGGAGCGGCATCAACATCGACATGGATCCAATAAAAATAGAGGCATTCAAACTCGCCAGAGCTTCGGATGTCAATATTTGCGCGGCAATTTCAAGCGAAAAATCGGTCAAGCAGGCCTACAATTTCTCCAAATACGGGCTCACCTCGACCTTGGATCCCGAAACGGCCGCCGCGGAAGGCCAGGCCCCAGTCTCGGTCCGCGACGTCGAGACGACCACGCTCGACGATGTGTTGGAACACAGCCGCTACTCGAACCAGGAAATCGATCTGCTTTCGATCGACGCGGAGGGGCATGATTTCCACGTACTGCGCTCGATCAACCTTGAACGATACAAACCGAAAATTATCATCGTCGAAAGCGTGTCGTTTTCGATAAAAGACGTAATCGACTCGGAAATATACAAATACCTCGTCGCACACGGCTATCGTCTCATCAGTTGGACGCACATTTCACTGATTTTCAGGGTCGACCGGTCGGCAATATTTCGATTCCAGCTGTAGCGGCCGCACCTTCTGCCGCACCCGCCGCGCGGGAATACCCGCGGCGGTAGAGGAGCTACATGTCGCAGTTTCCGCGCGAGAACGCGACCCGGACCCGGAGATGCCTCGTAGGTGCGAAATCATCGGCACGATGTGCGAAATGGCGCCGCCCCCTCGCCGACTCGCGAATCATCGCGTTCGAAATCGTTGCGTCAGTTCTGCGAAGGACGGTCGATCGAGACACCCAGGTCCGCCGCCATACGTTCGACGAGCGTTCGCAGTTGCGTCACTTCATCAGCCAAGCGCTGTTGTTCCGCCCTTAAAGCCTCCAGTTCGCCCGCCGGCGCCGCACTTTGCGCACGCGCGAAAGTGGCGGCCAGTTGCTCCACGTTCACTTCACCGCACATCAGGTGCATCCAGCGATTCTCCCGCTCGCCGGGCGCGCACGGCAGCTTCACCACGAGCGCGGGCGTACGGGCGGCCAACTCGTCGAGAAAGGCCTCGACCGACGAGTTGTCGGCGAAACCATGCAAGCGTGTGGCATTCAGGCGCAATTCGGCAACGGTTTGCGGGCCTCTGAGCAGCAGCACCGTCAGTAGCGCCACGGCTTGGCTCGGTACGCCCAACACGCGATTCATGTTGTGCTCGTAGCGGGTGACGCGGCTACTGCTTGCGTCCATCACGAGACTCAGCCGCTTCAAGCCATCGATGGCGTTCTGCACTTCCGCCTCGGTGACGCTCATGACGGGAGAGCGGGCGGTCTTCTGATTGCAGCCAGCCGTGGTCGCGTTCAACGACAACGGGTACGTATCCGGAACCGTATGCTGCTTTTCGACCAGCACGCCAAGGACGCGCGCTTCGATCGGGGTGAGATCGCGAAGGGATTGGGTCATGTCGCAGCAAAAGCAGTGATGGTGGGGGGATATGATAGCGACCATCGCGTCGCCGCGCGAACCCGTCGCGCGCCGCAACTACTCGGCCTCGTGCCACTGAGGGCCAGCGCGCACCCAATTCGCTTTTGTTATCGGCGAATCCGTCTTTCGAATTGTTCCGCTATCGAAGCGCCTCTATAGTCTCCCGTCATCAGCACACGATCTGGACGAGGAGAGTCGCCGTGAAACTCGTGCGTTTTGGTGAACGGGGCAAAGAGCACCCGGGCATTGTCGATCGACAGGGCCGCATTCGCGACTTATCCGCCCACGTATCCGACATTGCGCTCGATACGTTGTCGCAAGCCGTCTTGGACGACATTGCCGCGCTCGACATCGCAGCCCTCCCCCTCGTTCCGGCCGAAGTACGGCTAGGCCCCTGCGTCGGCCGCGTCGGCAAGATGATTTGCGTCGGCCTCAATTATTCCGATCATGCGGCCGAGTCGAACATGCCCGTGCCGAGCGAGCCGGTGCTATTCATGAAAGCGACCAGCGCGATCGTTGGACCCAACGACGCAGTGCAAATCCCGCCCGGCGCCCAGAAAGTCGATTGGGAAGTCGAACTCGGCGTCGTCATCGGCCGCGAAGCGCGCTATGTGTCGCGTGAGCGCGCACTCGATCATGTGGCCGGATACTGCGTGGTCAACGATGTCTCGGAGCGCACCTACCAGCTCGAACGCGGCGGTCAGTGGGACAAAGGCAAGGGCTGCGATACGTTCGGCCCGCTCGGCCCTTGGCTCGTCACGCGCGACGAAATCCCCGATCCGCAAGCACTCGATATGTGGCTCGAGGTCGACGACAAGCGCTATCAAAACGGCAACACGAAAACGATGATCTTCGATGTCGCGACGCTCGTCTCGTACATCAGCCATTTCATGAGCCTGCAACCGGGCGACGTCATCTCCACCGGCACGCCGCCGGGCGTCGGCATGGGGCAAAAGCCCGAGCCGGTCTACCTGCGTCCGGGCCAGACGATGCGCCTGGGCATCGCCGGCCTCGGCGAACAGTATCAGCGCACCGTCCAAGCACGCCTCGAGGAGTCACTGTGAACGCAATCGATTTGAATGGCCGCACCGCCGTCGTCACGGGCGGAGCCCGCGGCATCGGCTATGCGGTCGCGCAGCGTGCGCTGCGTTCGGGCGCGGCCGTCGCGCTGTGGGATGTCGATGCGGACCGCCTCTCGCGAAGCCGCGGCGAACTATCGGAATGGGGCCAGGTGTCCGCCGTCACCGTCGATCTGACCGACGCCGCCGCGGTCGAAGCAGCGGCGGCGTCGACGTTCGCGCAGCACGGCTCGATCGACATCCTGGTCAATAGCGCGGGCATCACCGGCGGCAACGGCACGACATGGGAGCTGGACCCGGCCGTGTGGCGTCGCGTCGTCGAAGTGAACCTCATCGCCCCGTATTTGACCTGCCGCGCGGTCGTGCCTCGCATGCTGGAACGCGGCTACGGGCGCATCGTCAATATCGCCTCCGTGGCCGGCAAGGAAGGCAATCCGAACGCGTCGCACTACAGTGCATCGAAGGCCGGGCTCATCGGGCTCACGAAGTCGCTCGGCAAAGAGTTGGCCACGCGGAACATCCTCGTCAACGCAGTTACGCCAGCCGCGTGCAAGACCGAAATCTTCGATTCGATGTCGCAACAGCATATCGACTACATGCTGTCGAAGATTCCGATGAACCGCTTTCTGATGCCGGACGAAGCGGCATCGATGATCCTTTGGCTCGCCTCCGAGGATTGCGCGTTCAGCACAGGCTCCGTGTTCGATCTCTCCGGCGGTCGCGCAACTTACTGAGCGGAGCGTCCTCTCATGGCCATGCCAACCATCAAACACGTGCGCGCCTTCACGGTCCGCGGCGGCGGCGCCGACTATCACGATCAGTCGGGCGGACATTGGATCGACGATCACATTGCGACACCGATGTCCCGCTACCCTGAGTATCGGCGAAGCCGCCAATCGTTCGGCATCAATGTGCTCGGCTCGCTCGTCGTCGAAATCGAGGCCAGCGACGGCAATGTCGGCTTCGCCGTGACCACCGGCGGCGAGATCGGCGCTTTCATCGTCGAGAAGCATCTCGCTCGCTTTCTCGAGGGCCGCTGCGTGACCGACATCGAAACGATGTGGGATCAGATGTACTACGCGACGCTGTACTACGGGCGCAAGGGCATCGTGCTCAATACCATTTCCGGCGTCGATCTCGCGCTTTGGGATTTGCTCGGCAAGATTCGCAAGGAACCGGTGTATCAGTTGATCGGCGGCCCCGTGCGCGACGAACTCGTCTTTTATGCAACCGGCGCACGCCCCGATCTCGCGCAGCAAATGGGCTTTATCGGCGGCAAGTTGCCGCTGCAGCATGCGCCCGCCGAAGGCGAAGAAGGCCTGCGCCGCAACATCGAGAAGCTCGCGGACATGCGCAACCGCGTCGGCGACGACTTTTGGTTGATGTACGACTGCTGGATGAGCCTGGACGTGCGCTACGCGACGCGGCTCGCGCAAGCGGCGCACGAGCATGGCCTGAAATGGATCGAGGAATGCCTGCCGCCCGACGACTATTGGGGCTACGCCGAGCTACGCCGCAGCGTCCCGCGCGGCATGATGGTGTCGACGGGCGAACACGAAGCGACGCGCTGGGGCTTTCGCATGTTGCTGGAGATGGGTTGCTGCGACCTCATTCAACCCGATGTCGGCTGGTGCGGGGGCTTGACCGAATTGTTGAAGATCTCGGCGCTCGCCGATGCGCACAACGTGATGGTCGTGCCGCACGGCTCATCGGTGTACAGCTACCATTTCGTCGTGACGCGCCATAATTCGCCGTTCGCGGAATTTCTGATGATGGCCCCGCAGGCCGATCGCGTCGTTCCGATGTTTACGCCGTTGCTGCTCGACGAACCCGTGCCCCTCAATGGGCGCATGAAGGTGCCGGAAACGCCGGGGTTCGGCGTGCGGCTGAACCCCGAGTGCGCGCTCATGCGCCCGCACACGCATTGAACATCGAATCGAGTCGTCGGCGACACCACGCAAGGAGGCATGACGTGCTGCTCGAAAACAAAGTTGCGATCGTCACCGGCGGCTCGCGCGGAATCGGCCGCGCGATCGCCCTCGCCTGCGCGCGCGAAGGCGCAAATGTCGTCATCAACTATTGGAGCGAGAACGATGCGTCGTACGGTAGGCGCTCGGCGATCGACGAAGTGATCCGCGACATCGAAGCAAGCGGCCGGCGCGCCGTTGCGCTCGAGGGCAATGTCGCGCTCCCGCAAACGGGTATCGATTTAGTCAGGCATGCGGTCGAGGCCTTCGGGAAAGTCGACGTGCTCGCCAGCAATGCCGGCATCTGCCCGTTTCACGCCTTCCTCGATATGCCGCCCTCCGTACTCGAACGCACCATCGGCGTGAACCTGAACGGCGCGTTTTACGTCACGCAAGCCGTGGCGCGGCAAATGAAGGAACAAGGCACTGGCGGCGCGATCGTCGCGACGAGCTCGATCAGCGCGCTCGTCGGCGGCGCCATGCAAACCCACTACACGCCGACCAAGGCCGGCGTCCACTCGTTGATGCAATCGTGCGCGATAGCGCTCGGCCCCTACGGCATCCGGTGCAATTCGGTGATGCCGGGCACGATCGCGACCGACCTGAACGCCGAGGACTTGGAAGACAGCGCGAAACGCGCCTACTTCGAGCGGCGCATTCCGCTCGGCCGGCTAGGGGCGCCCGATGAAGTTGCCGATTGTGTCGTCTTCCTAGCGTCGGATCTGGCTCGTTATGTAACCGGTGCGGCATTGCTCGTCGACGGCGGCATGTTCGTCAACCTTCAATGATTTTGCGGGCGGGCGCGTCTGCCATCGGCTGTGAAAAACGCCGCAGTAGGTTGACGAAATGGTGCGCCGCCTCGGGCAGCGCTTCCTCCTTGCGCAAGAGGATGCCGTAGCCCGGCAGGCTTTTACCGATTTCGAGCGGCAGCGCGACGAGCAGCTTGCCGCGCACGTGGTCGCGCACGACCGATTCGGGCAACATCGCCACCGCGTCATACGTTTCGATCAATTGCAAGGTGGCGAAGACCGAGCCGCATTCGGTCAAGTTCGCCGGCGTGTTCAAGCCTGCCTGCGCCAGTTCTTCTTCGAAGAGCACGCGGGCGGGGCTCGTCACGGGTTGCGCCACCCACGGCCATTGAACGAGTTCCGCAAGCGACACCTCGGTTCGGCCCGCCAACGGATGACGCGTGCGCACGACGAGAACCAGCGTTTCGCGAGCCAGCAGTTCGAAGTCAAAGTCGTTGTGCTGCAGCGAAGTGGTAAGACGCGCGAGTGCGAGGTCGATCTCGCGGCGGTAGAGCAATTGCACGATTTGGTCGCTCGTCTCGCCCAGGATGCGCACGTTGAGCAGCGGCCGTTCGGTCTTCAACGCGGCCACCGCCAACGCCAGGACATCGGGCGCGGCGCCCATGATCGCACCGACCGTCAACTGCCCGTGGCCGCCCTTGCGCTTGACGTCGAGATCCTCGGCAAAGCGCGTCAACTCCGCCAGGGCGCGGCGCGCATAGGCAAGCACGACCGCGCCCAAGGCGGTAGGCGTCATGCCGCGCGCGTTGCGTTCGAACAGACGAAAGCCGAAAGCGTCCTCCACGTCGCCGAGCATTCGGCTCGCGCTTGGCTGCGCGACGTTGACTTGGTCGGCGGCTTGGTGGACGTTGCGCGTATCGTCGAGCGCCACCAGCAGCGCCAAATGCTTGAACTTGAGCCGATTGACGAGCGACAGAGCAGCGGTGGACGGTGTCATGGGTGATTCGCTTTATGGATCGCCCAATGATGATAACGGATTGGTTTGTTATCGCACGGCGATTTATAGTCCTTGCAACCTACCGATGCCGGATCGAGAAGCACACATAACGAGTGGAGACGAGACGATGCAAGTAGTGGATCCGCACGTGCATTTCTGGGACTTGGGTACGCACCACTACCCTTGGCTTGCGCATCCCGGCACGTCGTTCGTGGGCGATGCGAAGCGGCTCCGGCACGACTACATGCCGAGCGATTTAGTGCGGGAAGCCGGCTCCATCGAGGTCCTCAAAGTCGTTCATGTCGAAGCCAATCACGATCCGGCCGACCCGGTCGAGGAAACGCGCTGGCTGCAGTCGCTGTCGGACGCCGCGGGCGGGACCGATGCTGCGGGCCGCTCGCCCGTTGCGCTGCCGATCGCGATCGTGGCCGCGGCGGACCTATCTGCGCCCAACGTCGAAGCCACGCTGGCAGGGCACGCCGCGTTCGCCAATACGCGCGGCATCCGGCAGATTCTCAATGTGCACGCCGATCCCCTTTACGGCTACGTCGATCGGCACTTCATGCGCGATCCGGTCTGGCGCGAAAACTTCGGTTTGCTGGACCGCTATGGCCTTTCGTTCGATCTGCAACTCTACCCGTCGCAAATGCACGATGCGGTGCAGCTTGCGCGCGCCCATCCGAATACGCAGTTCGTGCTGAACCATACGGGCATGTTCGTCGATCGCAACAGCGTCGACGGATACCGTGCATGGCGCGATGGACTGCGGGCGCTGTCGGCGTGCCCGAACGTCGCGCTCAAGATCAGCGGGCTTGCCATGTTCGACCACCGATGGACGGTCGAGAGCCTGCGGCCCTATGTCCTCGAAGCGCTGGACGCATTCGGCGCCGAGCGGGCCATGTTCGCTTCGAATTTCCCGATCGATCGTCTGTTCGGCATGTATGAGGAATTGTGGAACGCGTATGCGCGCATCGTCCAGGGCGCGAGCGAGGCCGAACGCACCGCGCTGTTCCGGGGCAACGCCGAGCGCATCTATCGGATCTGATCGCGACGCAACGCGATGCAAAACACGACGGAGAGGACTTTGGACACAAACGACACATCGCGACCGGCGCCGCGCCTCGCCTTGCACGGCGCGAGCAAGTCGTTCGGACTCGTGCGCGCGCTCGTCGACGGCAATCTCGTCCTCATGCCGGGCGAGGTCCACGCACTACTCGGCGAAAACGGCGCGGGCAAGTCGACTCTCGTCAAGATCCTCGCCGGCGCGCACATGCCCGATGCGGGGCAGTTGCGGATCGACGGCGTCGCGCGGCGCTTCGCAACGCCCGCCGATGCGCGCGATGCGGGCATCGCCGTCATCTATCAGGAGCCCACGCTGTTCTTCGATCTGTCGATCGCAGAGAACATCTTCATGGGCCGCCAACCCGTGGATCGGTTCGGACGTATCGATTACGACGCGATGCATCGTGAAGTCGCGAACCTGCTTGCCGCGCTCGGCGTCGATCTGAAACCGCAACAATGGGTGCGCGGTCTGTCGATCGCCGATCAACAGGTGATCGAGATTGCGAAGGCCTTATCGCTGAACGCAAGCGTATTGATCATGGACGAGCCGACGGCCGCGCTTTCGCTGCCCGAGGTCGAACGGCTGTTCGCCATCGTGCGCGCACTGCGCGATCGCGGCGCGGCGATCCTATTCATAACCCACCGGCTCGAAGAGGTCTTCGTGCTCGCACAGCACGTGACGATCATGCGCGACGGCGCAAAAGTGTTCGATGCGCCGACCGCCGAGATGACGACCGCGAAGATCGTCGCCAAGATGGTGGGCCGCGATTTGGACACGTTCTACCCAAAGGCGCAGCTCGAACCCGGCGAGGTCAAGCTGTCGGTGCGGGGACTCACACGCGTCGGCGTGTTCAAGGATGTGTCGTTCGACGTGCGGGCGGGCGAGATCGTCGCGCTCGCGGGGCTCGTCGGGGCGGGCCGCAGCGAAGTCGCGCGCGCCATCTTCGGCATCGACCCGCTCGACGACGGCGAGGTTCGCGTGGCGAATCGGCGCATCGCGCTCGGCCGGCCGGATCTCGCAGTTGCAGCGGGCCTTGCGATGGTGCCCGAAGACCGCCGCGAACAAGGCCTAGCACTCGCACTGAGCATCGCGCGCAATGCGTCGATGACCGTGCTTGGCCGCCTCACGCGCTTCGGTCTCATTTCGCGGCAGCGCGAAGTATCGCTCGCGCGCGAGTGGGGCGCACGTCTTCGGCTCAAAGCGACCGACCTCGATGCGCCCGTGGCAACGCTGTCGGGCGGCAATCAACAGAAGGTCGTTCTCGGCAAATGGCTCGCGACGGGCCCGCAAGTGTTGATCGTCGACGAGCCGACGCGCGGCATCGACGTCGGCGCGAAGGCCGAGGTCTATGCCGCACTGTCCGATCTCGTCAGCGGCGGCATGGCCGTGCTCATGATATCGAGCGAGTTGCCCGAAGTGATCGGCATGGCCGACCGCATCCTCGTGATGCACGAAGGGCGCATCAGCGCCGAGATCGCACACGCCGACGCAAGCGAAGAGCGCATCATGAGCGCCGCGCTCGGACAGGCCGACGCCCATTTGGGGCGAGCGGCATGACCCCTCACGTCAATACGATGCATCGGGACACCCCTGCCGCTGCGCCCGCTGCCTCGGGCTGGCTAGCCTCCTTGACCAAGCGCCGCGAAACGGCGCTCTTCGTGGTGCTCGTTGCATTGATCGTTTGCACGGCAACGGCGCGTCCGCAGTTTCTCAACCTTCAAAACCTCAAGGACGTCCTGCTCAATGTGTCGATCGTCGGCCTGCTGACCGCGGGTATGACCGTCGTCATGCTGATGCGCCACATCGATCTTTCCGTTGGCTCGGTCGTCGGCGTCAGCGCCTACGCCGTCGGATCGTTGTTCGTCGCCTTCCCGCATCTGCCCGTCATCGTCGCGCTGGCGGCGGGCGTCGCGATCGGGGTGCTCGCTGGCTTCATCAATGGCGCGCTCGTTGCAATCGGGCGCGTGCCGTCGCTCGTCGCCACGCTGTCGACGCTGTATATCTTCCGCGGGGCCGACTATGCATGGGTCAGTGGCGGACAGATCAATGCGAGCAGCCTGCCCCACGCGTTCTCGAAGCTCGCGACCGGTTCGGTGCTGGGCATCCCGACCCTCGCGCTGATCGCCGCCATCGTATTGACAGGGTTGAGAGTTTACCTGAAGCAGTTTCGCGCAGGACGGGAGCATTACGCGATCGGCTCCAACCCCGAAGCGGCGCGCTTGGCAGGCATCCAGGTCGAGCGCCGCGTGATGTGCGGCTTTCTGATTTCGGGTGCAATTGCCGGGCTCGCGGGTGCATTGTGGCTCGCGCGCTTCGGCACCGTCGACGCCAGCACGGCCAAAGGTATCGAACTGCAGGTCGTCGCCGCGGCGGTGGTGGGCAGCGTCGCCATCACGGGCGGCGCCGGCACGATCCTCGGCGCAACCCTAGGCTCGCTCGTGCTGGGCGTGATCGGCATCGCGCTCGTCGTGCTGCGCATCTCGCCGTTTTGGGAACAAGCGATCCAAGGCGCGCTGATCGTCGCCGCGGTAGCGACCGACACGTTGATTGCCCGTTCGCTGGCCAAACGCATGTTGAGGAAACGCGACCATGGCTAACTTCACCTCGCGCAATACGGCGCACAAACGCTCCGTGCCCGTCTCGTGGGAAGCGCTGCTCACGGTGATTCTGGTCGGCTCCCTCGCGTTCGGGCGCCTGCTCTCGCCGGTGTTCGTCAATCCCGACAATCTCGGCAACATTCTGCTCGACATCACCGAGATCTCGCTCATGGCAATGCCCATGACGTTGATCATCGTCATGGGCGAGATCGACTTGTCGGTGGCCTCGGTGCTCGGCGCATCGAGCGCGCTGATGGGTGCGCTCTGGCATGCGGGTTTGCCGATGGCGGGCGTCATGGGGCTCGTCATCGTCGGCGGCGCGGCGGCCGGCCTGCTGAACGGGTGGCTCGTCGTGCGTCTCGAATTGCCGTCGCTGGCAGTGACGATCGGCACGCTCGCCCTGTTTCGCGGTCTTGCCTATGTCCTACTCGGCGACCGAGCCGTGGCGGACTTCCCGGCCTCGTATACGGCGTTTGGCATGGACACCCTCGGCCCCACATTGATCCCGCTGCCGTTCGTCATCGTCATTGCGGGCGCGGCGCTGTTCGGTGTCGTGCTGCATGCGACGCCCTTCGGGCGCAGCCTATACGCCATCGGCGCGAACGCCTCGGCCGCCCGCTTCTCCGGAATCGATGTACGCAAGATCAAGCTACGGCTATTCGTGCTGTCCGGCGCGGTCAGCGCCATCGCCGGCATCATCTTCACGTTGCGCTTCACCAGTGCGCGCGGCGACAACGGGGAAGGCTTCGAACTCGCGGTCATTGCCGCCGTGCTGTTCGGCGGTGTCAGCATCTTCGGCGGACGCGGTTCGCTCTATGGGGTGCTGCTCTCGCTGTTGATCGTCGGTGTGCTGCGCAACGCGTTGACGCTCGTCGACGTTTCGAGCGAAACGCTGACGATCGTGACCGGATTGCTGTTGCTTTCGTCCGTCCTGATCCCGAATCTCGCCGCCGGCTGGCGGGCGCGTAAGGATAAGCTGAGCGTCGCGGCAAAACGTTGACGGAATGTGGCGCAAGGCAAGAGCGATACCTTGAGCGGCGAGCTTCGGCCGACCGCTCGTTCATGTGAGACGATTCACGAGGAGACAGATGATGCATAAACCTGTGCGCGCCGCGACCGCGGCGATCTTGGCCGGCTTACTGCTAGGGCTCGCGGCCACGGCCGGGGCGGCGAGCATCAAGGAAGGCCTGAAAATCGCGTTCGTGCCCAAGCAGATCAACAATCCCTACGAGGTCACTGCCGACAATGGCGGCATGGCCGCCATCAAGGATTTCAAAGGCGAAGGCAAAGTGGTGGGCCCATCGGATGCGGGAGCATCTTCCCAAGTTCAATACATCAACACGCTCACCACGCAGCACGTCGATGCGATCGTGATCGCCGCGAACGATCCCAACGCCGTCGTTCCCTATTTGAAGCGCGCCATGGCCCGCGGCATCAAAGTGGTGACGTTCGATTCGGATACGGCTGCGGCGGGCCGCACGATCTTCGTCAATCAAACGAACGCGGAAGCGATCGGGCGCGGCCAGATTCAGCTGGCGGCGAGTCTGATCGGCAATGAAGGCGAGTTTGCGATTCTATCGGCGACGCCGAATGCGACCAACCAGAACACTTGGATCAAATGGATGAAGGAGGAATTGACGAAGCCGCAATACGCGAAGATGAAGCTCGTCAAGATCGCGTACGGCAACGACGACGATCAACAGTCTTTCGTTGAAACGCAGGGATTGCTTCAGGCCTATCCGAATCTGAAGGCGATCATTGCGCCGACATCGGTCGGGATCGCGGCCGCCGCGCGTTATATTTCGTCGTCACCGAGTAAGGGCAAGGTGGCCGTGACGGGCCTCGGCACGCCCAATCAGATGCGCGAGTTCGTCAAAAACGGCACCGTCACGGCATTTCAGTTGTGGGACCCGGGCCAGCTCGGTTATTTGGCCGCTTATGCCGCAGCCAACCTCGCCTCGGGCGTGATCACGGGCAAGCCTGGCGAAACGTTCTCGGCAGGCAAGCTCGGCACACGTACGATCGGTCGAGACGGCGAGGTGATTCTCGGGCCGCCGCAGACCTTCAACGCCAGCAATATCGATCAGTTCAACTTCTGATTAGCCAGCGTGCAAGGTCCGGCCCGCAACGGGCTGGGACCTTTGCCGCCGTCTGGTGCGGGCGGCGAAGGGGACGGCCGTCGAATGCCTCAGGGGACCGTATCTCAGGCCACCGCGCGCGCCGCGTTCTTGCCGCGCAGCCATTCTAGCGCGAGCAGCAGCGCCGTCGAAAAGACGATGAGGATGGTCGCGAGCGCCGCGATCGTCGGCGTGATGTTCTCGCGAATGCCGGTGAACATTTGGCGCGGCAGCGTCGTCTGATTGGCGCCCGCGAGAAATAGCGTCACGACGACTTCGTCGAACGAAGTCGCAAACGCGAACAAAGCCCCCGAAATCACACCCGGCGCGATCACGGGCAACGTGATGCGGAAGAACGTGCGCGTCGGATTCGCGCCGAGCGAGAGGCTCGCACGCACGAGGTTCCCGTCGAAGCCCTGCAACGTCGCGCCGACCGTCGTCACGACGAATGGAACGCCGAGCGCGGCATGCGCCATGATGAGGCCGATGTACGTATTGGCCAGCCCCAGCGGCGCGAAGAACAGATACATGCCCACGCCCACGACGATGACGGGCACGATCATCGGCGAAATCAACACGGCCATGACGATCGCTTTTCCACGAAAATTCGCCTTCGCGAGGCCCAGTGCGGCCAGCGTGCCGAGCACCGTGGCCAGCGCCGTGGCCGACGGCGCCACGATGAAGCTATTCTTCGCGGCGAGACGCCACTCGTCGGACATGACGAGATTCTGATACCAGCGCAGCGACCAGCCCGGGATCGGATAGGCGAGAAACGTGCTGGACGAAAACGACAACGGCACGATCGCGAGCACGGGCAATATCAAGTACAACAGCGTGAGCACGGCCAAGCCGCGCAGCAGGAAGTACCATCCGCGCTCGACGAGCGACGTGTGCGGGGCGAACAAAGGTTTCGAAAGTTTCATCGTCGGCTCCGGCTCGAAGGCCTCACGAGTGCATCAGGGGTATATCGGTCGAGAACGCCACGGACGCCGAAAGGGTCGACATGATCGATCTCATCGCAAGCAACCGTGAACTCATAGGCTCGGTTGCCCACGCGTGAACCGGCCGTACACCGCGTAAAGAACAAGGGTCGCGGCAAGCAAGAGGCCGCCGAGCGCGCACGCCATGCCCCAGTTGATCGTCACGTTCGTGAAATAAGCGACGTAGTAGCTCACCATCTGATCATTAGGGCCACCCAGCAATGCAGGCGTGATGTAGTAGCCGATCGCAAGGATGAAGACGAGCAACGCACCCGCGCCGATGCCGGGATACGTTTGCGGCACATAGACACGCCAGAATGCCGCGAACGGGTGGCTGCCGAGCGAAACGGCCGCACGTTGATATGTCTTCGGAATCGACTTCATCACGCTATAGAGCGGCAAGATCATGAACGGCAGCAGGATGTGCGTCATCGAAATGTAGACGCCCGTGCGATTGAAGAGCAATTCCAACGGTGCGTGAATCAAGCCGAGCCCGCGTAGCGAGTGATTCACGAGCCCTTCTGTCTGCAAGATCACGATCCATGCCGCCACGCGCACGAGAATCGATGTCCAGAACGGAATCAGCACGAGGATCATCGCCAGGTTCGCGCGGCGCTCGCTCAACGTCGAGATCCAATAGGCAAGCGGATAGCCGAGCAACAATGCCGCCAGCGTCACCACCGCGCCGATCACGAAGGTGCGGCCGAACACGCTCAAATAGATGCGTTGATCGGGGTCGGTGCGCTCGATATGGCCGAACGCGTCTTGCCGATGATCGAGCGCAGCCAGCATATAGAACGGCGAATAATGCGAACTGTTCTTGGCGATTGCGCGCCAGTAACGCGCTTCACCCCAGCGCGCATCGAGATCGATCAGCTTCGTACGCATTTGCTCGGGGGTGAGCGCGAGCGGATGGCCGGCGTCGTCGGCGAAAGGCAGTGCTCGCGCCGTCTTCGCCACGAGCGACCGGTAGCCCGGGATCTCGACGTTGAGCCGCCGCGCCAAGCCGCCCATGACTTCGCCGTCCTGCGCAGCGGCCAAATCGGTCGCAAGCGCTACATATGCGGCCACCGGCGGTTCGCTTTTGCGATCCCACGCGTGAAGCTGAACGACGGTTTTGGGTAGCGCGTCGGCTACCTCGGGGTTTTGCACCGCGCGCGTCAACAGGGCGGCGATCGGTACGACGAAAATCAAAAACAGGAAGATCGCCAGCGGCGCGATCAAGAGCAACGCCGCCGCTCGCTTGCGCGCCTGCGCCGCCTTCAATTCCCGCTTCAACGTCGCCGTCGATGCGCTGCCCGGCTCGCTCGAAATCGTCATCGTTTGCACGCTTGTCTCCTGCCTTGCCTCTTGCTTCCTGCCTCGTGCTTCCTGCGCTCCGGCGCCGCGCAGCGGGGCGGTGGTTTCCCGGCGGCGCGGCGTTCGAGCGCAAAAATGCTCAACTTCCTACTGCGCGGCGGAACCGGCTACATTGCCGGCGCCGCCGTCGCTGCGTGCATTACTTCGACGCCCACGACGCGAAGCGCTGCTCGAGCTCGTCGCCGTAATCGGTCCAGAAGGCGGCGTCCTGCAATACCGCGTTCTTGCCGTTGGCCGGCGAATTCGGCAAATTGGACAGGGTCTTGGCATCGAGCGACTTGATCGCGTCACGGTTCGCAGGGCCGTATGCGATGTGCTGCGCATACGCTTGCTGCGGCTTGGACGAGATCGAGTAGGCGATGAACTGCTCGGCGAGCGCCTTGTTGGGGGAGCCCTTCGGAATGACCCAGTAGTCCAGATCGTAGATGCTGCCGTTCCAGACCACCTTCAGGTTCTTGCCTTCGCGCTGCGCGGCGTCGATGCGGCCGTTGAACGCGGAAGACATCACGACGTCGCCCGCGACCAGGAATTGCGGCGGCTGTGCGCCCGCCTCCCACCACTGGATGTTCGGCTTCAATTGGTCCAGCTTCTTGAACGCGCGGTCCTGGCCGGCTTTCGTCGCCAGCACCTTGTAGACGTCCTTCGGCGCGACGCCGTCGGCCATCAAGGCGAATTCGAGGTTGCCGCGCGCGCCCTTGCGCAACGCACGCTTGCCGGGGAATTTCTTCACGTCCCAGAAGTCGGCCCAACCAGTCGGCGCCGTCTTCAGCTTGTCGGCGTTGTATGCAATGGCCGTCGACCAAACGAAAAAGCCCACGCCGCAAGTGCTCGGCGATTCGGGAATCAGCTCGGATTTCTTCGCAATCTTGGACCAGTCGAGCTTCTCGTAGAGCCCTTCGTCGCAACCGCGGCCCAGGTCGCCCGATTCGACTTCGACGACGTCCCAGTTCACGTGCTTGGCTTCGACCATCGCCTTGATCTTGGCCGTTTCGCCGTTGTACTCGACGGCCGTCACCTTATCGCCGGTCTTTTGCTCGAACGGCTGGTAGTAGGCCACCTTCTGCGCGTCGGCGTTCGCACCGCCGAAGTTCACGACCGTCAGCTCGGCGGCGCCGGCGCCTGCGGCACCGAGCATCGTCGACAAACAAGCGACGGCCAGCGTCACCGCGGTACGGCGCGCAAGTTTTGTGTTCGTCTTCATCTGGGTTCTCCTCTACGTGGACTTTCGTCAATGCGTCCGCCAAACCGGGGACAGGGCGCTGCTTTCTACTCGCGAGCGGCGCTATCCGCCCGCGCTATCGGTCACGCGAAAATACGCAAATGCTCGGGGGCGAACTCGAGCGCCACGGGCGCGCCGGGCACGAACGTCCCGAGCGCTTCGGTGCCCAACGGGACTTTGACGAAGCATTCGTCCTGCTCGGGCACCGCGCAGCGCATCCGCACGTGATCGCCGTAATAGATGAGGCCGCGCACTTCGCTCGCGAGCGCATTGCCGCCCTGGCGCGCCTCGGGGTGCGAGGCCAAACGCAAGCGCTCGGGGCGAATGCAGCCGACCGCTTGCTCGCCCGCCCTCGCGTTGCCCACGTTGCGGCCGACGACGTGCGTGCCGTCGCGCAGCCGCAGACGGCAAAACTCGCCGTCGATCTCCGAGATCGTGCCTTGCAAGCGATTGCTGTCGCCGATGAAGTTCGCCACGAATTCATTGCACGGCGTTTCGTAAAGCCGGTCGACGGTGTCCAATTGCTGAACGACGCCCTTGTCGAAGACGGCGACGCGGTCGGACATCGTCAACGCTTCGCCCTGATCGTGCGTGACGTAGACGAACGTCACGCCAAGCTTGTCGTGCAGCGCTTTGAGTTCGTACTGCATATGCTCGCGCAGTTGCTTGTCGAGCGCCCCCAGCGGTTCGTCCATCAATACGAGCCGCGGTGCGAACACGAGCGCCCGCGCAAGCGCGATCCGTTGTTGCTGGCCGCCCGAGAGTTGCGCCGGATAACGCTTGGCGAAACTTTCCATGCGCACCATCTTCAGCGCTTCGACCACGCGGTCCGCGCGCTCCGCGGCGTCCATCTTACGCACCGTCAGCGGGTAAGCGACGTTCTGCGCCACGGTCATGTGCGGAAACAGCGCGTAGTTCTGAAACACCATGCCGATGTTGCGCTTATGCGGCGGCACGGTGTTGAGCAACTGCCCATCGAGCCGGATCTCGCCGCCCGTCGGGAATTCGAATCCCGCCAGCATCATCAGACAAGTCGTCTTGCCCGACCCCGACGGACCGAGCAGCGTCAGGAATTCGCCCTGGTAGATGTCGAGGTCGAGCGACTTCACCACCAGCGTTTCGCCGTCGTACGTCTTGCGCACGCCGCGAAAACTCACGATCACTTGATCCGATTTCATCGTCTACCTCCGATTGGCTCCATCGACATGCGAGCACCGCATTTCATTTGCGATCCAATATAATCGTTTACGGTTCCACGCAACGGAACCATTTCATTATTCCGAAGGGAACCACTTTGGATACGATCATTCTGTCGGACTGGCTGGGCGCCCGGCTCGAGCGCACCGCCCCCGAGCCCATGTACCGCCAGGTGCTGCGCCTCGTCCAGCACGCCATTCTGACCGGGCAACTCGCGCCCGGCACGAAGCTGCCCAGCTCCCGAACGCTGGCGGAAGATCTCGACATCGCACGCAACACCGTCCTGCGCGTATATGACCAATTGACCGCCGAAGGTTATGTGCTGTCAACCACGGGCAGCGGCACTTATGTGGCCGACACGCGACCGGATGCCGCAGCCGTGCGGCCGCGCACGCTCGTGCGCGCGAGCGAGCCCGGTCCCGCGCGGGAAAACCGCGCCCACGCGAGCCTGTCCACCCGCGGCAGGCGTCTGATCGGCCGCGCGGGCGTGGCGCCCAAGCAATGGGGCGCTTTCATGCCCGGCGTGCCCGACGTGACCGAGTTCCCCGCACGCACGTGGAGCCGCTTGCAGGCCCGCCTATGGAAGGAAGCCAACCCCGATTTGCTGACCTATGCGCCCGGCGGCGGCTACCGCCCGTTGCGGCGCGCGTTGTCCGATTACCTGCGCGTGGCGCGCTCGGTCAAATGCTCGCCCGACCAGATCATCATCACTACGGGTATACATCAATCGATGGACCTCGCCGTCCGGCTCTTGACCGACGTCGGCGATCGCGCGTGGGTCGAAGAGCCTTGCTACTGGGGCGCGCGCAGCGTGCTGCAATCGGCCGGGTTGGAGCTGGCGCCGATTCCCGTCGACGGCGAAGGCTTGAACCCGCTCGAGCTCGCGCAAGCCGCACCGCATGCGCCGCCCCGCCTCGCGGTCGTGACGCCCTCGCATCAGTATCCGCTCGGCATGGTGATGAGCCTCGCACGGCGGCGCACTTTGCTCGAATATGCGCGCCAGCACGAGGTGTGGATCGTCGAAGACGATTACGACAGCGAGTTTCGCTATGGCAGCCGGCCGATTGCATCGCTGCAAGGGCTGGACGATGCGGGCCGCGTCATCTACGTGGGCAGTCTGGGCAAGATTCTCTATCCGGGGTTGCGCATCGGCTACATGGTCGCGCCCGAGCATTTGGTCGAAACGTTCCGCACCGGCGTGGCGGAGCTGTATCGCGAGGGGCAGTTGATGCATCAAGCCGTGCTGGCCGAATTCATTCTGGGCGGCTATCTCACCTCTCATGTACGGCGCATGCGCGCGCTGTATGGCGAGCGCCGGCAAATGCTGATCGATGCGATCACCACGCGCTTTGGCGACACGCTGCCCGTGATGGGCGACGAAGCCGGGCTACACCTCGTGCTCGGGCTGCCCGACACGACGGACGATCGCGCCGTGACGACTGCGGCCTTCGAAGCGGGCGTGATCGTGCGGCCGCTGGCAGCGTACTACAGCAGCGAAGACGTCGCACGCCGCGGGCTGTTGCTGGGTTATGCCTGCGTGCCGAACGCTCGCATCGGGCCGGCGTTCGACACGCTCGCGCGCGTAATCGAACAGCATATGACTGCAGGCGCGAAGCAAGTCGCTTGAGGATGCGGCGCGCCGCGCCCCCACACCACGCGATGCTCAATGAGCGTCCGCGCGATCGAGCGATGCGGCGCGCAGCCGCTGCGCCGAAGTCGCGAACATACGCTCGCGCAGCCGCGCAAGCTGCGCTTCACGTTCTCCCGGCGCGAGGCCCATCGCATCGATGCCCGCGCGCTGCGCCGCGTAGTCCGCGTACTGCGCGCGCCAAGCGTCCTCGTCCCGCCGCATTTGGACCACTCGCTCGGCTGCCTGCGCGCCGAGCGCCTGCGTGGCCTTCGCTCGCAACTCGTCATCCGTCATACCCTGCCGCTCGAGCCGAGCAATCGTATCGACCGTTGCGCGCGCATGCTGCCCCCGCTCGTTTGCGCCACGTTCCTGGGCGGGCATCGACGCTTCGAGCGCCTGCAAGCGAGCGGCCTTTTGCTCGGCCGTCAACGTCGGATCGCGCGCAATTCGCAGGCGCTCGATCATCGTGCGTCCACGTCGCCAATCGGGGCCGAAGAACGCCTCGTTCCAATCCGCGCCTAGCATGCGGCTCGCCAGCGACGCTCGCTCGTCGAGCGCGAACTGCATTGCATCGAGCTGCGGCCCGCTGGCGCTGTCCGCGTCGTTCGACCCGACCGGCGCGGCCAGCGCGCCCAGACGAACGAGCGCCTGCCGGTACGATCGATACCGTTGCCAGAGGTCGAGCGCTTCCGATTGCGCCGGCGTGCCATCCCATTGCGCGGCGATCTGCGCGCGCACGAGCGCGTCCAACGCGCTGGGCGACAACTCGTTTTGCGCGGTCGAGAAGTAGTCGAAGAAGTCGCGCACGCCGCGCGCTTTGAGCAGATGGCCCCGCGCATCGAGCGGCAACCGAGGGGGCGTGGAGCCCGCGAGCGAGACGGGCAGCGTAGCGGGAGCCGATGCGGGCAGCGCCGCTCGTGCGAGCGGCGGCACCAGCACATGCGTGGCGCGTTGCGCGCTCGCTCGCGAGGCCCGGGCCGGCGCATCGAGATAGCGGATCGCGGCAGCGGCGGCGATGCCGACGAGACCTAGCAGTACGCATGTATAAACCGCCTTGCTTGCATCGGCCGGGCGCCTCATCGGTTACAGCCCCTCGAGCTTCAAACGGTTCGCATGGGTGCGAACGACCGCAACGGGATCTTCCGCGTTTTGCCCGAGCACGCCCAACACTTGGTTGATCTCGTCCACGTGATTCCAGTGATAGCTCGTGCTCAGCACTTGGCCGAACAGCGCACTGCAAACCGAGACGAGGCCGTCGTTCGGGCCGGAATTGCGGTTGATCATGACCGTGCCCGAGCCTAGCAACGTCAGCGTGGACGGGTCTGCGAAGTTGGCCCAGTCGAGCGGACCCGATACGCTCGAATCGCTCGCGCCGCGCAAGCCGAGCGCGGACCAAGCCGGCGCAATCGCGCTGCCCGCCCATGAATACAGGTAATGCGTATGGCCGTCGACAGTCTCGGTCGGCGCCCCCGTTCGGCACGAACCGGGCGCGCCCAAGCCCGCGCTCGGCACGGCGGTATTGAACTGCGCCGCCCCGGTGCTGGTGAGCGCCGTCAAGGCGGCGATCGCATCCTGATTCGTATTGAAGTTGCTGCTAAAGAGCGTGCCGAGCAGGTTCGCGAACTTGCCGATCAGCGGCTCGGCCAAGCCCGTGGGGTCTTTCGCGAGCACATCTGCGACGTAATCGGCGAATTCCGAACCGCGGTGCGGTGTGCCGATGGTCGTCACCGACGCGACGAGCTCCGGCGCCACCGCCGCCACGTATCGCACGCTGAAGCCGCCTTGGCTATGACCGATCAAATTGACCTTGGGCGCGCCCGTCGCGGCCAGCACCTGTTGGACGTACGCAAGCAGTTGCTCTCCCCGCCCGTTCGGCCCTAGATCGCTTTGGAAGCCCGATAGATTCGCGACATAGACGTTCGCGCCGTGCGACTCGAGATCGGATGCGATGCCGTACCAGTAATCGAGCACGTTCGCATAGCGGTCCGTGCCCGACAGGCCGTGCACGAGCACGATGGGATACCGCGTCGAGGCGTAGTTGTCGACCGCTTGCGCGGTGTCGGCGTAGGCGAGGCCCGGTTGCGTCGACGAAATCAATGCGGCCGATACGATCCAACCGGTGAGCGATGCACTACCGACCGTGCACGCCGCCAATGCGGTCAAAATCTTCTTGGTTAACGACCCAGTCATACCGTTTTCTCCAATTTTCATTCGCGCGAATTACGGGTTGTATTCAAACGATGTTTTAAAACAGTACGGCCATGAAAGGCTCGGCCACCACGGATTCAGCGCCTTGGAGTGAAGCAGCAAACGGGATTTTGCGTAAGAGGATTTCTCTTGATTTAGACAGGTATCACTAATCTGTTTATCGGATAACGTACGATTTCTTTCGTTTTGATTACCAAAACAGCAATAACAAAAAATTCTGATTTGAACTATCGACGAAAATTCGCATTACATCGAACTACGAATTCGCTTATGCGGACGACCGTCCATATCGATGGGCGTGCACATGCCGATGGGGCACGACTTCGTCGACCGCAATCAGCGGCCCGCCCTCGTCACACCGCATCGCATCGGCATCGGCCTCGACATTTGCATCGGCATAAACGAACGGCCGACTCACATCGGCCGCCCGCTTCGCCCGGCGCGCGAGATTCAAGCTTCCGCGGCAAGCGTCGACGCGCGCCGGGGACAGTCTCTGCACGCGGTGGAAGGCATCGTCCGCAATGTCGCTCATCATCCGCAATGTGAGACCGGTGATGCTGAAGTAGGTGAAATAGCGCAGCAGCGCACCGGCCAAAGCCAGAGCGATCAACGACGCGAACGGCGCGAGCACCGCATACAAGGCATGGGCCTTGCCCAGCCCCGCGCGCGCCAGTGCATCGACGAGATGGCGCGCGAACCAGGGCGTCATGATGTCGGCCGCCGCGGTCGACAGCGCCACAACGATAATCGCAGCGATGCGATGCCGCTGGCGGCTCCAATGTGTGAAGGCGAAGCCGAAGACGTCTTTGAACGTGCGTCCGCCAAGATCGATTTTCTTGTGATTCATAGGCGCTCCGCCCTGGGCGCGGCGCGCCCAGGGATGCGAAAAATCAATGAACAAACGCTGCGCGGCGCGACCCGGAAGGCTCAGCGCCGACGACAACGGCGCGCCGCTTATCGCGGCGCATTGACTAGGAGAATGCGAGAGCCGGTTTACGCGCCGGGAAACCCCGGCGGAACACGGCGAGAAGAAGCGACGTCAGCGTCGCATATCGCCCCGAGGAGCAGGTGCCACGTTCGGGACGGCAGTAAGCGTGGTGATGGACATCGAACGCCTCCCTAGGTGGTTGAAGTGAAATGAAGGACAACTAGACCTGTGGTCTAGCAGCGTCTCGTAATACTTGTGCGCAAGCCAACGGAAGCGATGTGGGATTGCGCCGCCTCCGGCGGCGCGGCACCGTCGCGGCGCGCTCAGCCGACCGGCGTCAAATCCACACGCGTCGAGGGGCCGTTATCCTTCATCCCTTCGGTCCCGAAGTGGGGCGGCCCGATCGTGATGCGGCCGGCGTCGACCTTCTGGATCAAATACTGCCGCACGTTCTTCGCACGCTGCTCCGCTAGCGCGTGCAAACTCGTATCGTCGACCGGTGCGTGGTAAGCCAGGGCTCGCTTCATATCCTCATCGGGCAGCGTCTTGGTCAAGCCGACAAAATTGCGTGGCTTCTTGAAATCGGCGTTCTTGTACGCCTCCTTCAGATAACGGCTGTACTCGTCGGAGGTCAACGTCACCGTGGACGGATCGACCTGTTGCCCGCCGCTCGTCGTCGCCTTCGCTTTTTCCTGCTTGACGAGATCGTCGACATAAGCGAGCCGAAGCCCAGACATGTCGACATTCGCGTCGGCGCGCCCGCTCAGCTCGAGCTTGACCGCGGTCTTGTCGTTCATCAGCTTGGCAAGCGTATCCAGTTTCTCGCGCGACCGATCGGTCAACGCCGCGGAACCCGGGGCAAAAGCGATGAATTGCAGTTGTTCGGCGCTCGTCTCGCCGCCCGTGCCGCCTCCGAACGCGTTCGCAAGCAGCGAGAACGGCGCGGTGACCGCCTTCTCGATCAGATGCACCACCGCGCTCCAAATCAGGCTGCCCAAACTGAATTGCGGATTCGACAGCGATCCCGAAACAGGGATGTTGACGTCGATCTGACCGCGCGAGTTTTTCAGGAGCGCGATCGCGAGACGCACGGGCAAGTGCGTTTCGGTATCGTTCTGCACATGTTCGCCGAACGTCAGCTGGTCGATGAAGAGATGGTTCTGCGCCGTCAACTGGTCGTTTTCGAGCTTGTAATGAAGATCGACGTTCAGGCTGCCGCGCGTAATCGGGTAGCCGGCGTACTTGAGCGAATAGGGCGTGAGATTCTTCAAGCCGATGTCGTGCGCGCTGGCGCTCAGATCGAGCGTCGGCTTGGGCGCGAGCGGGTTGGCCGTGCCGCGGATGGCGATCGGACCGTTGTCCGCCAAGCTTGCGCTGATGTCGACCGGGGCAGGAACCGCGATATCGGTACCGAACGTGCCGATCGTCCCCGTGATGTCGACGAGGTTGGCCGTGTAGTTCGGCTTGACGAAGTCGTCCGTGTAGTTCACATGGCCTTGCTGCAACACCACCTGGCCGATGCGGGCGTGCAGCGGCGTCGAGGCCGGCCCCGTGGGCGGGGCGGTCTGCACGTGCGCGGTCGTCGTCGATGCCTTTTGCTTGGGTTCCGCGGACGCTTCCGATGCAGCGCGTCCCTCGGCAAGCACGTCGTTCAGATTCAGCTTGCCGTTCGAATCGAGCAAGACGCGCCCAAAGAACCGCGCAAACGTCACGCGGGCGATGTCGAGATTGACGCCGTGTTCGTCGTAGCGCGCGTTGATGCCGCCGATCCCGAGCGTGCCCCACCCTGCGAGCGGCGCCGCGTTGGTGCGGTCGAGCAAACGGACGTCGACCAGCGCCGCACCACCGCGGTACGCGTACGATGCGACGCCGCTCTTGGGCGTCGAGGCCTTCAATTGCCCCCGCGCGTTCAACTGAGCGGCCGCGATTTTTGCATTGAGCCGGCTGCCGAAGTACGGTTCGAAGGGTGAAAGATCGAGCCGATTCGCCTGGACCGTCAGCGTGGCGGCGAGTGGAACCGGCACGAGGTCGCCTTCGAGATCAAGCGTCCCCTTGCCGTTGAGCGAAGCCTCCAGCTTGACCGCAAGCGGCTTGCGCAGGTCTTCGGTGACGTTGCGCACGTCGAGTTGAAGGGGGGCCAGGTGCAGTTTCACAGGGCGCGGCGCGGCTTCGTCCGTGATATCGGCGGAAGCGTCCCTTACCGCGAGTTCGCCGATCCGGTAGCGCCAGCCTGCTTGCGCGGCTTGCGCCGCAGTCGCCGGTTTCGCTGCATTGCCGCGATCGGGCTCGCGCTCGCGCCGCGCCGGGCCGGCGGCGGTCGCCTCGGCCCGTTTCGGATGCGGTGTGGATTCCGGCGGCTCGGCCAGCCGTGTCAAGCTGATGCGGCCGTTCTTGTCGCGCGTGCCCGTCACCGACAGCCCCGTTGCTTCGATACGCTCGATGTCCGCGGTGCGGGCCGCCACATCGATGCCTTTGAGCGAGACGCGGCCTTTCGCCAGCGCGATGTCGGGCGCAGCGCCCTTCGCCGCATCGGGGCCGGTCACCTGCAACGCTTTCAGCGTCAGTTCTCCTGCGCCCACGCGCGCTTCGGCGGCGGGACGCGACCAGTCGGCGTCGAGCGAGAGCGATGCGCCCAGCCGGCCGGCCGCGATGCGCGCACGCGTAACACCGTCCAAATAGGGCTGTGCGATGGGCAAGGCCAACTCTACGATCGACAGGGTGGCGTCGGCGCGCTTCGCAGCCAATGCCAGCGTGCCCGTTGCCCCGATACTGCCGCCTTGCTTGAGCGCCGTTTGAACGACGTAGCGCGCCTTGGCAGCGCCAAGCGTCGAGAAATCGTCGAGCGTCGCTTTCAAGTGGGTCAAATCGAGCGCGACGGGTCGATCCGGCCTGCGATCCTCTAGCGCGACGCTGCCGTCGTTCAACGCAAAATGCTTGATCGACACATCGAGGGGCGCTGGCGTGGCGGCGACGATCTCGCCAGGCGTAGACGCCGCATCGGGCGCGGACGCCCCCGCCGAGGCGGCACCCGAGGTAGCGCTCGCGGCCCGCGTCGCAGGCTCGCCGACGGTTGCGGGCGGCTTGGGCGCAGACGCGCGCGCCGGAGCAAACGCGCGCGCAATGCTCAATTCGCCCGAATGCTCGCGCATCAAATGCAGCGCGGGCTGATCGAGTCGGATTTCGTCGAAGCGATAGACACCCGCGAGCGGCTGCAGTGCCGCCGCGGCCACATGCAACGCATGGGCCGAGAAAAACGGCGCGTGCGCCGAGTCGACGATGCGGGCATCGGTCAAATCGGCCGTGCCCGAGACGGTCAAGCTCGGTTTGTCGCCCGACATCACGAAGCGCAACTTCAGATCGCCGGCCAGCTTGCCGCTTTGCACTTCCAGCGGGAGTTTGGCCGGCGCGTAAGACAGCAAGCGCGGCACATCGAGCCCATCGAACGTGACGGCCACGTCCGAGTCGCGCGTCTTCGTAAACGGCTTGGTTTTCCCTCGGATTTCGATCTGGCTGCCGTCCACGCGCGCGGACAAGCGCGGCGCGACGAAGATGTCGGCCTGCGCCGGCAGCGTGGCGATGAACGGCACGCCTAAGGAGAATGACTCGACGACATGGCGCATGCCGAGCAGGCGATCGTCGAAATCGACGCGGCCGTTTTCGACCGCGATGTTCGAGACCGAGAACAAGGTCGGTCCCGCTTGCGGCTTCGACGGTTTCGCAAACTTCTCGACGATATCGCTGAAGTTGAAACGCTGTGCGTCGTAGCGCACGAGGTTGACCCGCGGTGAATCGATCCGCAACTCGGTGACGATCGGCGCAAAGCGCAGCAGCGTCATCCACGATGCTCGCACGACCAGACGCTCCATGGCGGCGAACTCGCCCGGGCCGCCGCGTTCGCCTATGCGCAGGCCATCGACTTCGAGGCGCAGCGTGTACGGATTGAGCGCCACCCGGCGGATCGATGCAGGCCGCGCGAGCGTTTGCGTGAGCTGCTGTTCGGCGAGGTGCCGAATGAGCGGCGGCGCCGCGAAAAAGCCCAGCAATCCATACAACGCGATGGCAATCACCACGCCGATCGCGGTGCGCCGCGCGCCGCGCGATCGCATCGTTTCCCCGAAACGGGCCAGCGCGCCGCCTTTCGGTTCGTTCGTCATCGCACCGCTCCGTTCACGCTCGCTTGCCCCGCTCCGTTGAGATGGGCGTCGCGCCCAGTGTTTCGCTTATCGGGATTCGACCTTCGGCGGCAGCCAACTGCCATCGGTCGCGCTCGGTTGCGGCGCATATAGCCGCATCACGAGTTCGAACGGCCCTGGCGGCGCGGGCAGCCAATTCGACTGATGCGCTCGAGCCGGTGGCTTCGACGATACATAGACGTCGATCGAGCCATCGCGATTGCGACGCAAACGATCGTGCGAGTCGATCGAGTAACGAGGCAGCCGCCCGGACGCCAATTCGCCGTTCGGCGTGTAAGGCGTGATCGTCCAATAGGCGCGCACGGGCGGCAGCGCCTTGGAAGGGAAATGCATCACGTAGGTGCGGTCGCCGTCGAGCGGTTTGGCCGCCCCATCAACCAAGGCGGTCGGGAACGCTTCATCCTGCTTGGTCGCGACACCGGGATGCGCATAGGTTGCGTAGGCCCGCAATGCGTAGTCGTCGCCGTAATGGCCCACGCTCTCGCCCAGCCAATTCCAACCGTTGCCCGAAATGGCGTTGACCGGCGGCGTCTGCACCCGCTTGAAACCCTCCACAACGCCCGCTGCGATCGCATCGGTCGAGCCGGCGGGAAAATGCGGCGCCTCCCCCGGTGTCACCCCGATATCGGCCAGCACCTTGACGGCATGGGCATCGTCGGACGCTGGCGGATTGTCGCGCAGCGCATCGGCCAATTTGCCGAAGAAAGCGTTCGCATCGAGTTGAGCGACGGCCGCAGCGTTCGCGGCAAGACCGGCCAATGCCTCGGCGACGCTTTCGTTCGCATCCGCGGCATCGGCCTGGCCCGCGCGGCGACCCCGCTGCGCGTGCTTGCCGCGCGCGGCATGGCGTTCGTGTTCGTGGGCGAGATACGCCGACAGGGGCGCGACGCGCACCTCGTTCTCCAACCGGCGAGCCCCCTGCACCGCCCTCGCATCGAGCGCGGCGATGCGCACGCCAAGCCATAGATTCTTGCCTGGCGCCGCGACGCGCACCACGCCCGACGGCAACTGGCCATCCCAGCCCGGCGGCACGAGCGCGATGGTCTGCGGCTTGGGCGCCCCGGTCCGGGTGTTGGCGGTCGGCCCCGTCGACCAGACCACGTTCGTCCACATATCGAGCACGCGGGCATCGAGGAAGCGCCCATGCGTCTCGGGCACTGACACGAGGACAGGTTCCTGCGACAAATCGAGCCACGCGTTCGCAGATAGCGTGTCGACGTCCGCCAGCGGCGGCCGTCCGTCGCCTTCCGTCGTCGTCACGGGCACCGGGTGCAACGTGTTGAGCACCGCGCCCGCATCCGTGCCTGCGCCGGCCCCCGCCAACGCCGCGGCGCGCGCAGTCGTCATCACGACCAGCGGATAGCCGAACACGTAGGAATCCACGACTTCGTCTTGAGTCCAGCCCGTCGCATGCGGCGGAGGCGGCGCCTTGACCGGCGCGGCGCACCCGGCAAAGACTACGGCGGCGACGCACGCCAGCCAGGAGCAGGCCCCCGCGGGCAGCTTGAGGTTTCGAGTTTTTGTTGTCATGTGTACGGTCTGTTTTACGAGGGCATCGGGCGGGCAACTCCGCCTTCGCCGTTGTACGGCGCTCGAGCCGGCCAGGATCTCGCGCCACGTCGATTCTCATTCGAATCGCGAGAGCGTTGTATCGTATCCTCGGCCGCTAAGCAAGGATCAACCAAAACTCGACGATAAAGCCGCAACACTTGCGCCCGCCGTTTTAAAGTTCAGCCGCGTCCGGCAAGTCTCACAATCTGCCCGAAGAAGCCATCCGGCCGACAGCCGCCGATATCGCTTGACCTTCCAATCATGGGAAGGTCGATAGTGAATCATCTTGTTGCGGCCCCCGCCGTTTCCGTCATCAGAGCCTTTATGACCGAACTCGCACCTTCCGATATCGCCGACGCGCCGAGCGCCGAACTCGAGATCCAGGGCATGACCTGCGCATCATGCGCCACCCGCGTCGAAAAAGCCCTGGCGCGCGTCCCCGGCGTCACCGCCGCTTCCGTCAATCTTGCGACCGAGCGCGCCTCGGTGCGCACATCGGAGCCGCTCGCACCCGTGGATATCGACCGGCTCGTCAAAGCGGTCGTCGACGCCGGGTACGGAGCGCAGCCTGTCCTGTCGCAAACGCAAGAAGCCGGCGCCGGCGAAAACGCTTCGACGACGGCCGAGGGAACCCGAGCACGTCGCGCCCGGCGGGAATTGGCCGCCGTTGCCTTGTCGGCGTTGCTCAGTGCGCCGCTCACGCTGCCCATGCTGAGCGCGCCGTTCGGCGTCGAGGCCGCCCTGCCCTCCTGGTGGCAACTCGCGCTGGCCAGTATCGTCCAATTCGGGTGCGGCGCGCGCTTCTACGGCAGCGCTTACCGGGCCGTGCGCGCGCGAGCGGGCAACATGGACTTGCTCGTGGCGCTCGGCACGTCGGCGGCTTACGGTTTGAGCGTGTGGCAGATGATCGCGCATCCCGGCGACACGATGCATCTGTATTTCGAGGCGTCCGCCGTCGTGATCACGCTCGTGCGGCTCGGCAAATGGCTCGAAGCGCGCGCCAAACGCGAAACGACCGACGCCATTCGCGCGTTGAGCGCGCTCAGGCCGGAGCGAGCGCTCATCAAGGACTCGCTCGGCAACGAGCGCGAGGTGCCGCTTGCGCAAGTGCGGGTCGGCACGGTGGTCGTGGTCAGGCCCGGCGAACGCATGCCCGTCGACGGAACGATCGCGGCAGGCCGCACCCACGTGGACGAATCGTTGATCACGGGAGAAAGCCTGCCCGTCGCCAAAGGGCCGGGCGAGCATGTGACGGCCGGGTCGATCAACGGCGAAGGCGCGCTGGAGGTGACGACGACGGCCACGGGCGCCGAGACCACGCTCGCACGCATCATCCGGCTCGTCGAAAGCGCGCAGGCGGAAAAAGCGCCCATTCAACGGCTCGTCGATCGCGTGAGCGCCGTGTTCGTGCCCGCCATTCTCGTGTTGGCCGCAGCTACGTTGGGGTTGTGGCTGTTGGCCGGCGCTTCGGTGGAGACGGCGATTCTCAATGCGGTGTCGGTGCTCGTCATCGCCTGCCCATGCGCGCTCGGACTCGCGACGCCGGCCGCGATCATGGCGGGCACGGGCGTCGCCGCCCGGCGCGGCGTGTTGATCAAGGACGCCGAAGCGCTCGAACTCGCGCAGCGGGTGTCCGTCGTCGCATTCGACAAAACCGGCACGCTGACGGTCGGCAAGCCCCGACTCGCCGCGTTCGAGCCGCTCGGCATGCCGCACGACGAGGCGCTTGCGCTGGCTGCCGCCGTCGAGCGCGGCAGCGATCATCCGCTCGCCCGCGCTCTGCTGGCCGAGTACGAAGCGCGCGCCGCGGGCGAGCCGCCTTCGACCGCGACCGCCGCAAGCGGCGATGCGCGCGGGCGCCTGCCCGCCGCCGCGCATGCGCAAGCCGTCGCCGGCCGCGGCATGCAAGCGCAGATCGACGGCGTCACGATATGCGTCGGCAACGCACGCTGGCTTGCCGAACTGGCCGTCGAGGCACCGGCCGCAGCGCGTGAGCGCGCGGCGGAGCTGGAAGCCGCGGGCAACACGATCTCGTGGCTGATGCGCCGGAGCGCGGAAGGCGTGCCTGCCGAAGCACTCGCACTGATCGCATTCGGCGACAGCGTAAAGCCGACCGCTCGCATCGCCGTCGAACAATTGGCCGCGCGCGGCGTGAAAAGCGTGCTGATCACGGGCGACAATCACGGCGCGGCCGCCACCGTGGCCGCCGAGCTCGGCATCGACGAGTACTACGCCCAGGTGCTGCCGGAGGACAAGGCGGACATCGTCGCGCAGTTGAAGGCCGGCACGGGGCAGGTCGTCGCCATGGTCGGCGACGGTATCAACGACGCACCCGCGCTCGCTGCGGCCGACATCGGCATCGCCATGGCAACGGGCACCGACGTGGCCATGCACGCAGCCGGCATTACGCTGATGCGCGGCGATCCAGCGCTCGTCGCCGATGCGATCGACATCTCGCGCCGCACGTATCGGAAGATCCAGCAGAACTTGTTTTGGGCGTTCGTCTACAACCTGATCGGCATTCCGCTCGCCGCGCTCGGGCTGCTGAACCCCATGCTGGCGGGGGCGGCCATGGCGTTTTCGAGCGTCAGCGTCGTCACCAACGCACTGTTGCTCAAGCGGTGGAAGGGCGTCGAACGAGCTTGAGGCCAGCGCGGGCAGTGGGCACAGCGCTTAGAGCGCTTGCGACGCTTGCCCGCGTCCTGCCCCGAGCGTTGCGCCCGATGCTGCGACCGGGCGGCCAACGGCAGGTCAATGCGCGGCGGACTTGGACCTATCGGCGGCGCGCCGGGCATGCGCTCCCGCGGCGCGTTTGGCCGGCTGTTGCGCGGTGTTCGCCGGAGTAGCGCCATCCGCAGGCGACGCCGCTCGCTGCGCCCCTTGCCCAGTTGCCGATAGCGCCGAAACCGCGCTCGCCAGACCCGCCAATGCGGCTTGCTGCTGGCTCAGCACCGATTGGGCCTGCTGCTGCGCAGCCTCCGAGCGATGCACGAACCCGATCAACGCAACCGTCTGCGCCAGACACACGATCAGCAATAGCGCGAGGCCCGCGGCGGTGAGCGCGAGCCAGCGCCGCGTGCGCCGCCAGCGATCTTGTGCCGCGTGCTGCGCCTGATCTAGCGCTGCTTGCAGCGATGCAACGGTCTGCGAGAGCGGGTTCGCTTCGGGGCTCTCGTACGGCAGCGCCGTTTCGTCCGCGGCGCTGCCGGCGACGGCAGGCTGCTCGGCGGGCGAGAGCGGAAGCATCGGCGCGGCTGGCGCAGAACGGCCCGCGTCGCCCGCGCTCGGCGGGGTTGGGCCCGCTTGGGCCGCCGCGCCTTTGCCTGCGGCGCGCATCGGGTCGGCTGGCCGCCGCGTGCTCTGCTGCCGGACGCTGGCGAGCGCCGCCCCGGGCGAAAGCAGCGGCACGCGTGGCGAAGCGGGGGAAGCGGGCGAAGCGCCGTCCGGCGAACCCGCTCCAACGTCCGGCTTCGCTTCGCTCGCCTCGGCTCGCTGATCCAACTCCGGCGTTGCGGCTTTCGATGGCGTCGCCGCGCTTTCAGCGGCGACGGTATCGGGCGCGCCGCCCGCCCCCTTCTCAGCCTGCGGCGCGGCGGATGTATTCCTTTGGGCGGCAACGGATTTAGCCGGGCCGCCAGCCCGGCGCGCAACGGGCGGCCTATCGCGCGTAACGGGCGTCTCACTCGCGATTGGCAGTTGCGCCGTAGGCAGCGTCTCTTCGGCAGACGCCCGGCTTCTGGGCAAGCTCGCGCCTTCAGTCGCGCCTACAGGCTCTCCGCCCGCGTGCTGCCCACCCGCCGTCATCGAGACAAAGGCCTCGGCGGGCAACTCGAAGCCGAGCAGCGTCCCTTGGCGCGGATCGAAGTGCAGCGACGGCGTATCCTCGCTTGCCTCGCCCGCCTCGCCGGCGTCGTCGCGCAGCACCTGCTGCCGCGGTTGCGATTCGACGGCGACCCGCGCCGAGCTATGCTCATCGCCGGTGGAAGCCGCTCGCGCCCGGCCTTTCGCCGGTCTAGCGCCTTGTGAACGAGAAGAGAAGGATCCTGCGGAATCTGCCATGGCGGTGTGGTGGCGGCCGCGGCATGGCGCGGCGCATTGGAATGGTGATCGAGCGTGTTGCAAACGCGGCATTGTCTCACGATCGGTCGGGCCTGCGTCCCCGCTGGCGCACGGGGATCGGGCCGTCATCGGCCCTCGCGCATGTCGGCGTGCTCGTTGCCGCTGTCCTCGCCGTTCGCGGCTTCTTCATGCAGCGATCGCACGCCAGGCGCGTTGCGCAGCAAATGGCAAAGCTTTTCGAACTCGCTCGCCGGCATGCGTGCGAAGCCGATGACGATGTCGTCGCAATCGGGCGCGTCCTCGCTTTGCTGAACGATGAATTGCTTCACGCGCTCGCTCGCCGGCCCGAGAATCGTGCGCAGCGCGTCGAGCGAGAGCGCGCCGCGGTCCGCGCGCAACGAGAGCCGCCGCCGCAGCCGGACGGCGATATAGCGCCGCTCGATCGGCTTCATACCGGCGAGGATCGCAAGAATGATGATCGTTGCGGCGATCGCGGCCGTGTTCATTCCAGCGCCGACGGCCAACCCGATCGCGGCGACCGACCACAGGCTCGCGGCCGTCGTGAGCCCGCGAATCACCTCGCCGCGCAGCAAGATCGCGCCCGCCCCGAGAAAACCGATGCCGGAGACGACTTGCGCGGCCATTCGAGAAGGATCGAGCACGACGTTGGGACGGCTCAACACCTCGACGAAGCCGTACTGCGAGACGAGCATGACGAGCGCCGCGCCCACACAGACGAGCATATGCGTGCGCAACCCCGCGGCCCACAATTGCCGCTCGCGCTCGAACCCGATGACGCTGCCGAGAATGGCGGCGAGAATCAGCCGCAAAACGAGTTCCACGTTGTTCGACACGGTCCAGCCCTCCTTTCGTATAGGCCGGCCTGCCGCGCACCGCGCCTTTGGATTATGCTTTGCGCTTTGCGCGATGCTTTACGGAGCACGCGCCCCCTCGTCGCCGAGCCATTTCGCATCATGTCCGTTTCGATCGATCGTTCGATCGCGGCAGAAGCCGCCGTCCTCCGTACGCACTATACGCAAACGGTCCTGCCCATTTGGCGCGGGCCCGGCTTCAACAGCGCGTTGCAATTACCGTACGAGGCCGTCGCCGCCGCCGATCACGCGCCCTTGCCCGCCGTCCGCTATCGCGCCATGGCCTGCGCCCGGCAGTTATTCGTCTTTTCCCAGGCGGGGGAAGCCGCGCATGCCGAGCAACTCTTTCATGCAATGTGTCGTTATTTCCATGACGAGAAGCACGGAGGGTGGTTTTATAGCGTCGATCCCGAGGGCGCGCCGCTCGATGCGACGAAGGATCTTTACACTCACGCGTTCGTCATCTTCGCCTGCGCGCACTATGCGTCGGCAACGGGCGATCGGGATGCGTTGCGCGTGATAGCCGAAACGGCTTCATTGGTCCAAGCGCGCTTCGCCGCGGCGGACGGCGTGCTCCAAGCCGCGCTCACGCAAGACTTTTCCGCCGTGCGTACGGGTGCGCTGCAGAACCCGCTCATGCATTTGACCGAAGCCTACCTGGCCGCCTACGAGACGACGGGCGAACCGGGTTATGAAACCGCGCTCGCGCGATTGGGTGAATCGGTGGCGCGCGGCTTCGTTCATACGCCCACGGGATCGATCGCCGAGCTGCCCATCGGCAGCGCCGACAACCGGCTCGAGCCGGGGCATCAATTCGAGTGGTTCTATCTGGTCAAGCGGGCGGGGCCGGTGCTTGCCGCGTCGGGGCTCGAAGCGGAACTCGCGCGCGCATTCGATTTCGCGCAGCGCCGCGGTGTCGACCGGGCAACGGGCGGCGTCTGCGCCGCGCTCGACGAGAGCGGCGGGGTGAAAGACGCAACGCAGCGAATTTGGGCGCAAACGGAATACCTGCGCGCGCTCGCCACGCGCGGCCGCGAAGAAGATCTCGAAACGCTCGCGTTGCAAATTCCGCGCTTTCAAGCGCGCTTCCTCCATCCGCGCGGCTGGCACGAATGCATCACACCGCAAGGCGAGGTGGCGCGTGCCGATATGCCGTCCACCACGCCCTATCACCTTGCCACGGCCTACGCCTCGTTGCCGGGCTGAGGGGTTGTTGGGTAGGCTGGCACCAAAGTCGGCGCGAGCGCGCGGGCAAACCGCGGCGCCGAGCGGCCGGCGCCGCGGTTTCAAAACATCAATAAGCCAGCGCCGGCTCGCTGACCGCCGCGTGAGCGGCAGCGGCGAAGCGCGCGTCGCCGAGCACAGCCGGTGAGATCTCGAAGACCGAGACCGCTTCCTTGAGCTGCCGCGTCTGATCGTGCAGCGACGAGGCCGCGGCAGCGGCCTCTTCCACGAGAGCCGCATTCTGTTGCGTCATGCGGTCCATCTGCACGACGGCCTGATTGACTTGTTCGATGCCGGTGCTCTGCTCGAGCGACGATGCACTGATTTCGGCCATCATCTGCGCCACGCGCGAGATCGACGTGGACACCTTCTGCATCGCGTTGCCCGCACGTTCGACGAGTTCCGAGCCGCCTTCGATCTGCGAGACCGATTCGCTGATGAGCGCCTTGATTTCCTTGGCCGATTGAGCGCTGCGTTGCGCGAGGCCGCGCACTTCGCCGGCCACCACCGCGAAACCGCGCCCCTGTTCCCCCGCGCGCGCGGCCTCTACCGCCGCGTTCAGCGCAAGGATGTTCGTCTGGAAAGCGATGCCGTCGATGACGCTGATGATTTCGGCGATGCGATCCGAGCTTTGCGCGATGCCGCGCATCTTGTCGACGACGCTATCGACGACGCTCGCGCCGTCGGACGTCGAGCGCAGCGCCTCATCGGCCAGCGCGTGAGCTTCGCGCGCGTGCTCGGCGTTCTGGCGCACCGTGGCCGTCAACTCTTCCATGCTCGAGGCCGTTTCTTCCAGCGAAGCCGCTTGATTTTCGGTGCGCGCCGACAGATCGGCGTTGCCCGTCGCGATTTCATCGGCGCCCGTATGAATCGAATCGGCCGCGTCGCGCACCGTCTTCACCGTTTGGGCGACGCTGGCCTGCATGCGCGCGAGCCCCGCGAACAGCCGCCCGATCTCGTTTGCGCCGCGCGTGGCGATCGGTTCGACGAGCTTGCCGCGTGCGATCTGCTCGAAATGACGGCCCGCTTCTTCGAGCGGGGCGACGACGCCGCGCTTGAGCGCCGCGTACACGATCGCGGTGCCGCCGAGCAGCGCCGCGAGGATGGCCAGGCTCACGCCGCGGAACATGGCCAGGCGCGAATCGATGGACTCGAGCGACGCGCTACTTTGCGCATCGCCGAATTGCGTGAAGGCGCGCTGTTCGTTGAGAAAGGCGTCTTGGAACGATTGGGTCGGCTGATCGAGAAACGCCTTCACGTTGTTGCTGTCCAGGTACTGCACGAGTTCGCCGAGCGCCGTATGCAGCGCTTGATACTTCTCGGCCAGCGCCGCGGCGTGCGCACGGTTTTCGTCGCTCGGTTTCGGCGCATCGGCAAAGCGCGCGAACGATTTATCGGCTAGGGCCAATTGCTCGCGGGCATGCTCGACGATGGCGGTGGGCTCGGCGCCGCCGCCGATCATCCGCGTCCCTGCGCGCGACAGGTTGATGCGCGCATCCATGAGGTGTTGCGTGGTCTCGTTGACGGCATTCACTTGAACGAGCGCCACGTTCGCCAGTTGGCCCACGTCGCGATGCGTGCTGGTCAAGAACCAGAACCCGATTCCGCCCGTGACGAGCTGCAACAGGCAAAACGCGGCCAAGACGAACAACAGGCCGGAAGCGAGCTTGATCTTGCTGAACATCTGAAATATCCGAAAGGAAAACGAAAGAAAAGCCGAAGCGGCGTTCCTCAGGGTTTACGGCAATCGCGCGATTTGCTTGAGGGCGCTCCCCCGGTCGCACAACCGTTGCCACCGGTCGCCTCCGTCCTACGGCGGGCCGCCTTCGACGCGAGCGCGGACTCGCGTCACCTTGACGCGGTGCACCCGGCCTTCCTAGAGTGGAACGCGACATGACACGGGGCCCTGCCCCGAAGGGGCTCCGGCATGACCGATCTTTTCGACCTCGCTCGCGGTGCGCTGCACGCACAACCGTTCAGCATGCTGCTCGGCACGGAGCTCGTGCAGATCGGCGAGCGCGAGGTGACATTGCAATTGCCGATCCGAGACGATCTGCGTCAGCAGCACGGGTTCGTCCACGGCGGCGTCACGAGCTACCTCGCCGACAACGCGCTGACCTTTGCAGGCGCGCTCGCCCTGGGGCCACGCGTCGTCACGGGGGAATACAAGATCAATTACCTGCGGCCCGCCGTGCGCGGCACCCTGCTCGCGCGCGCCGAGCTCATCTACGCGGGGCGCGGCCATGCGATCTGCCAATGCAGCGTGTATGTCATCGATGGCGAGAAGGAAACGCTCGTCGCCTTGGCGCAAGGGACGATCAATCGCGTCGGCGACGGCCCGAACGTGTCGTCGCTCCATCACGAGCACGATGCACCGCACGGCGACGAAGGCGCATGAACCGATAGGCGGAAAAGCCGGGCGTCACGTTCGAGCACCGCGGCCACCGTTCCATCCCTTGTAAGGAGCAAGACATGATCGACCATACGGGCATACTGGTAAGCGATTTCGAGCAAAGCAAGCGCTTCTATCAGCAGGCGCTCGCCCCGCTCGGCTATGAGTTGCTGCGCGAGTTCACCGCAGCCGTGACGCGTCATACGGACGTGGCAGGCTTCGGCGCCGGTGGCGTGGCGGATTTTTGGATCAGCCGCGGCACGCCGAACCATCCGCCCGTTCATATCGCGTTTCATGCGGCCGACCGAGGCGTCGTCGATGCGTTTCATCGCGCCGCGATCGAAGCCGGGGGCCGCGACAACGGCGAGCCCGGCCTGCGGCCCCAGTACCACGCGGGGTACTACGGTGCGTTCGTGCTCGATCCCGACGGCCACAACATCGAAGCGGTGTGCCACGAGGGCTGACGTATAAAACATGTGCCACGCTGGATCGCAGCCGCAAGGGGCGCTAGAATGGCGACCCTTCAAAAAAGCGCGCGACGCACCCGTGCGTGGCGCGCCGTCGTTCGACCCTATGGCAAAACTTCTGACCGATCTCGAATTCCAACGCTTTTCCGAACTCCAGCAAAAGCAAGCCAGCTTCACCATCACGAGCGAAGAAGCTGATGAGCTGCGCACCATCGTCGAGCGCGCGCAGCAAAAGCGCGACGACCGCGCGGCCGCAATGCAAGCGATCGAAACTCACATCGCTCAATTCGAAATTACGCCCGACGAGCTGTTTTCGCCCGAGCAGATCGGCGAAGCGGCGCGCGCTTACGGCCTGATCGCCGCGGCGAAGAAGGAGCGTGCGTTACCGCCCGCCCTGACGCTCGGCGGCAAGACCTATCAATGGACGCGCGCGTTGCCCGACGATATCCGCGTGCCGCTGTTCGACGCCTTCAAAGCAGGCCAATCGGTCAAGCCGTTCCTCGCGACACCGAAGGATGCGGTGCGTAACGCCGCAACGATCGCGCGGCTCGAGCGCGAAACAGGCGCCGTGTATGCCGATGCATGGCTCGAAGAGCTTTCTATTTCCCGCACGCAAGTGGAGGAGGCCGCCGCGAAACTGGCCGCGTGACGGTCTGGGCGGCGAACCCACGGGCTGGCGTTCGATCAGCGGCCAGGCGCGCGATGCATGAAGGCTCGCCGGGCCGTGAACCGAACCCTACCGATCGTACTAAGGTGCGCGCATGTCGCTTTGCAGCGGCATCTTCACTTCGACGACCGCAGGGTCTGCCGTGGGGCTCATCGTAAAGCCGCATGCCTTGACGAGACCGAGCATCGGTCCGTTCTCGCGCAGCACCTCACCGACGATCCAACGCGTGCCGCGCCCGCGCACGTAAGCCATCATCCGCTCCATCAGCATTCGGCCGAGGCCCATTCCTTTCAGGTCCGAGCGCACGGCCACGGCGAACTCCGCATTCTCGTTGTCGGGATCGGTGATCGTGCGCACGACGCCGAGCGTGCGCGCGCGACCGCCTTCCTCGGTCGTGGCGATCAGCGCCATCTCGCGGTCGTAATCGATCTGCGTCATGCGGGCGAGCTGCGAGTGATCGAAGCCGCTCACGGCGCCGAAAAACCGCATGCGCAAATCGTTGGGGGTCATCCCCCCGATGAAGTCGCTGTGAGCCGGCTCGTCTTCGGGGCGGATCGGGCGGATCGTCAGCCGCCGCCCGCGCCAATCGAGCGCTTCTTCGAGCTGGCGCGGATACGGCACGATCGCAAGGCGCCCACGTTGTTGTCCGAGCGCGAGCCGCGGTCCGACGAGCCGCGCACGCGTGCGCGTAACCCGCAGCACCGCCGTCAAGCCGACGATCTGCTCCACGCAGCAGACGGCTTCGGACAATGCCGTCAGCGCATCGAGCACGGGCGCGACCGGCGCACGCTGCGCGTAGGGCGAGCGCGAAACAATCTCGCTCGCGAGGATCGGGTTCAGCGGCGGCAAGCCATAAACGGAGAACGGCGCTGACGTCCCATCGGCCGGTGGCGCAGTGAATTCGAACACGGGTCCGAAATCGGCGTCGTCGCGCAACGTCACGGTCACATCGACGATGTGCTCATCGTCGTCGTGCGGGCCTTCGGTGGCGGCAACCGAGTCAGCATCGCTCGAAACCGCGAGCCCGAAGCCGCCCAGGAGCGAGGCCGCATCGGCGCCTTCGAGCAGGGTCCGCCCCGCCGCCAGCGCCGCCTTCGCGCTCGCCTGCGCGGCTTCGATCGCGACGGGCACCTGCGCGGGCAACCCATGCGGCGTTTGCATCAGCAGTTCACGGCCGAGCCGATAATCGACGAGACGCGCGAAGGCCCGGGCAAGCCGGTGCGGCGTCGAATGCAAGGCGATGCCGTGCGCGCGCAGCGCATCGCGCGTCTCGTCGTCGACGCCCCCGAAGAAACAAGCGAGCACGCCGCGGTAGGCGAAACGCTGGCGCTCGATCAACACGCGCGCGACCTCGGCCACGGGGGCGCCCAGCGTCGATGCATGAACCACGAACGCCGTGCCGGTTTCGCGATGCGGCGCGAGCGCCTCCAATGCGAGCCCGAAATGCTCGGGCTTGGCGTCGTTGCCGAGCACGAGCGGATTGCCACCCGCAACGCGCGGTAAAGCCGAAGCCACGGCTGCCAGCGCCGCATCGGGCCAGTGAGCGAGCGTCGTGTTGGCGGCGGCGAACGCATCGGTGGCGAGCGCAGCGACGCCACGGTCGCTCGTGACGAGCGTCGCCGACGAACTCGCGGCAATCCGCCCCACGCCGAGCGTTTCGATTTCGTCGATCAAATCGTCGAGCGAATCGACGCGCACCATGCCGGCGCGCCGAAACGCCGCGCCGTACAGCGCATCGGAAGGATCCGAGCGGCCGGTGCGCAGCACGAGCACGGGCTTGTTGCGCGCCGCTGCGCGCGCGGCCGACATGAACTTGCGCGCGGCGCGTACGACCGACAGTTCGAGCAAGATGGCCCGCGTGGCGGGATCGCTCGCGAGATAGTCGAGCACATCGCCCGCATCGACATCAGCTTCCCCACCCAGTGCGATGGCATGGGAAAACCCGAGCCCACGCGCCGCCGCCCAGCCGAGCACGGCGTTCGTCAGCGCATTCGATTGCGAGACCCACGCCACGCCCCCTGTCTTCACCATCGCCGAAGGCGCGCCGAAGTGTGCGTTGACCGCAGGCGTCACGACGCCGAGGCTGCCCGGCCCAACGATGCGCAGCAAGTGGGGTTTGGCCGCCGCGAGCACGCGCGATACGAGCGGCGAGCCCCAATCATCGGTATCGCTGACGATCACGGCCGCACGCGTGCCGAGGCGGCCGAGCTTGCCGACGACATCGACCCAGGTCTCGCTCGGCGTACAAATGAGCGCGACGCTCGGCGCCTCGAGCAAATCGGCCGCATCGGCAAACACGGCGCAGCCGTCCAGGTCGGCGTATTTCGGATTGACGGGCCACACGGGGCCGTTGAATCCGGCTTCACGTACCCGCCGCCAGACTTTCGCGCCGACGCTGTCCGGGCGAAGCGACGCACCGATGACGGCGACGGATTTCGGTTGGAACAGCGCATCGAGATTGCGGACGGTCATAGCGCGCGTCTAACGAGGGTGGAGAGGATGGAAGAAGGCGCCGCACGCGGCGCGCAATGCCAATTCCGTAAGCATAGGCGATGCCCGCCCGCGTTGCGCGCCCATCAATCGAGCGACTTCCTGAAGCGCAACACGCTCACGCCCAGCATCGCGAGCCCGAGCGCCGTCATGGCCGCGAGCTGCGGCCAAAGGACGCCGAAGCCGACGCCCTTCAGAAAGACCGCGCGCAATACCACGAGAAAGTAGCGCAACGGATTCAAATAGGTCAGCCATTGCAGCACGCGCGGCATTGCAGAGATCGGAAACGCGAAGCCCGACAAGATGAAGATGGGATTGACGAGGATGAAATTGAGCGCAAAGGCTTGTTGTTGCGTGCGGGAAAACGTCGACAGCAGCAAGCCGAGGCCGATGACCGCGACCAAGAACAGCATGACACCGACCATCATGACCAAGACGCTGCCGACGAAGGGCACATCGAACCATGCCACGCCGAGCGTGGCGACGATCGCAACATCGCCGAGACCGATCAAAAACGACGGCACGGTTTTTCCGAGAATGAACTCCACGGGGCGGATCGGGCTCACCATGATTTGCTCGAGCGTGCCGACTTCCCGTTCGCGCACGACCGCGAACGCGGTGAGGCTGACCACCTGCAGCAGCGTGAGCGTGCCGATCACGCCGGGAATGAAGAACCATCTGTCGTCGAGCCCTTCGTTGAACCACGGCCTCTCTTGCAGCGCAACGGTGATCTCGGGCGGCGCCGCGCCGGCGCGCGGACGCCATCCCGTTGCGAGCCAGTCGCCTTGATACTGCGCGACGATCTTGCTCAAGTAGCCAAGCGCAATCAACGCCGTGTTGGAATTCGTGCCGTCGACGAGCACCTGCAGCGGCGCCCCCCTTCCTTGCCCCAGTGCCCGAGCAAAGCCCGCTTGGATGACCACGGCCACTTGCGCGCGCCCCGCATCCAATTCATGCGCGATGTCCTTTTGCGAGCGCGGGAAATCGACGATCTCGAAGCGGCCGTTGGCGGTGATGCGTGCGATGAGATCGCGACTGGCCTGGCTGCCGTCCAGGTCGAGCACCGCGGTCGACACATGGCTCACCGTGAACGTCGCCGCATAGCCGTAGATGAACACTTGCAGCACGAGCGGCACGACGAGTCGAAACAACGCCCAGCGGTCTCGTTTCAATTCGAGAAACTCTTTGACGAGCATCGCATGCACGCGTTCGAACATCGCCGGCTCCGACCTTGACTTAGTTATCCTAAACGAACGATTGAACCCGGGCCTCAATCGAGGTGCTTACGAAACGCGCGAACGCTAAGCCAGCCGATCACGCATGCATAACAGGCCAACGCGGCGAATGGAATCGCGAGGTCGGCCAAGGTGCTGCCTTTGAGAAATACGGAGCGCAAGATCGTCACGTAATAGCGCGCATATACGAGCAGCGTCAGCGCGCGGATCGGCGCGGGCATCTGCTCGATCGCAAACGTATAGCCCGAGAGCATCGTCGTGGGCAGCATCGTCAAGAGCAAGGCCACTTGGCTGGCGCCGAGCTGGCTGCGAATGCGCACCGACATCAGATAGCCGATGCCGAGCACGACGAGCGTGAACATCCCCGTCGTCACCGCGAGCGTCAGCAAGTTCCCGCGAAACGGCACATGAAACCAATAGATCGTGCCCACGAGACAAAAGACGGCGTCGACGAAACCGATCGCAAAGTACGGAATCAGCTTGCCGAGCATGAGTTCGAGCGCGGTGACCGGCGTCGAAATCAATTGCTCCATCGTGCCGCGCTCCCATTCGCGCGCGACCGTCAGCGACGTGAGCTGCGCGCCGACGAGCGCGAGGATCACCGCGACCACACCGGGAATGATGAAGTTGCGGCTGTCCAAACCTTCGTTGTACCAAACGCGCGGCCGGAAATCGACGGCGCCCACGGCAGGCGGAGGCAAGCCGTGATCGGCAGCCCAGCGCGCCTCGAACGCAGCCGTTGTTTGCGCGATCACGCCTTGCGCATAGCCGATTGCGATGTTCGTCGTGTTCGTATCGGTGGCGTCGAATACGGTCTGCAATTGCGCGACGCCTGTCGTCGCCAGCACGCGCGAGAAGTCGACCGGGATGGTCACGACGCCGGCGCATCGTCCTTGGTCGATCGCCGCGGGCACCGCCCGCTCGCTTTCGAGTGCACGCTGCGGCGCAAACCAGCCCGACGCGACGAACCGCGCGACGAGTTCTCGGCTAGCCTGGGTGTGCGCCTCGTCGCGCAAGCACAGCGGCACGTGCCGGATGTCGAGGCTGACGCCATAGCCGAGCAGAAGCATTTGCATCAACGGCATCAGCAAAGCGATGGCGAGGCTTCGCGGATCGCGCCAGATCTGCAGCGTTTCCTTGCGCGCAACAGCGAGTAGACGGCGTAGCTTCATGCGGCGCCTCCGGCCACACGCCCACTCGCCGCACGCCGATTCTCACGCGACACGAGTTGCACGAACACATCTTCGAGGCCGGGCCTGATCGGCTGCGGCGTGGAGGCCTCGATGCCTGCTTGCGCCAGCCGGGCCGGCAACGAAGCAGCGACCGAAGCCGCAGGTGCGTCGCGCGTGTCCGCTACGAGCACGTGCAGCTTGTCGCCGAAGATGGCGGCGTCCTGCACGGCCGGCACGGTGCGCACAATGGCAAGGGCCTCGCCGAGCGAGGCACAGCCGAGCTCGAACAATCGGCCGCCCAATCGCTCGCCGCGTAGTTCGCTCGGGCTGCCGACCGTGATCAATCGTCCCGCGTCGATCAATGCGATCCGATTGCAATACTCGGCCTCGTCCATGTAGTGCGTCGAGACGAGCACGGTCACCCCCTCTCCGGCCAGCTGATGAATGAGGTCCCAAAAACGGCGGCGCGCCTGCGGCTCGACGCCCGAAGTCGGTTCGTCGAGAAACAGCACGGGCGGGCGATGCAAAATGGCGCACCCGAGCGCGAGCCGTTGACGCCAACCGCCCGCGAGCGTTCTCACGAGCGCGTCTTCGCGGCCTTCGATGCCCGCCATGGCCATGGCAAAACGCATGCGCTCGCCGATCAAAGCGCGCGGCACACGATAAATGCCCGCAAAGAAGCGCAAATTCTCGCGGCAGGTCAGATCGTCGTACAGCGAAAACTTCTGCGACATATAGCCGATGTGGGCCCGCACGGATTCCGGCTCGCTCGCCACGTCGAACCCTGCCACAGAAGCGGTCCCGGCGCTCGGCGTCAGCAATGCGCAGAGCATGCGGATCGTGGTCGACTTGCCGGCGCCGTTGGGCCCGATGAAGCCGACGACTTCTCCCTTTCCGATCGTCAGATCGAGCCGGTCGACGGCGGTGAATTTTCCGAAGCGCTTGGTTAGGCCGCGCGCGACGACGACGCTCTCGCGCGGGGGCGGCGTCGCCGGGGACGACGGCTGCGGCGCCGGGGGTCTCGTCGAAGAGGGCTCGGGCGGCGAAGGCGCGCTCATATCACCTCCCCCACGAGCGCGACGAACACGTCCTCGATGCTGGCTTCCACCGTCTCGATCGGCGCATGCGCGACTGCGCCCGCATTCAGCCGCGCTTCCAATTCGGCCATGCGCAACGCGCGATCATCGACGTGAACATGCACACGATCGCCCATGAGCAGGATGCCGAGCACACCCGGCGCGGACGTCAGCGCCGCGCGGATCGCACGCGGATCGCTGCCGGCGATCGCAAGCAGCGCGCCGCTCAACGCGCGCTTGAGCGCGGCCGGCGTCGCGCACTCGCGCACCTGCCCCTCGTGCAACAGGGCAAGCCGCCCGCAGCGTTGTGCCTCGTCCATGTAGGCCGTCGACATGACGATCGTCACGCCTTCATCGCGCAGACGGTACAAGATCTCCCAGAAATCGCGCCGGGAAACGGGGTCGACGCCGGTGGTCGGCTCGTCGAGCAGCAACACCTTCGGCGTATGGATGAGCGCGCACACGAGCCCCAGCTTCTGCTTCATGCCGCCGGACAGTTGCCCGGCCAAACGGCGTTTGAAAGGCGCGAGCCCGGCCGCCTCGAGCAACTGCGCGACGCGCTCGCGATAGCGCTCGCGCGGAACGTCGAAAATCTCGCCGTAAAAGAATGCATTCTCATCGACGGTCAAATCCTCGTACAAACCGAACCGCTGCGGCATGTAGCCAAGCACCGTCTTGGCGCGTTCCGGGTCTGCCGCCACGTCGATCCCTTCGAGCATGATTCGCCCCGCGTCGGGACGCAGCACACCGGCCAGCATACGCATGAGCGTCGTCTTGCCCGCGCCGTCCGGCCCCACGAGCCCGAAGATCTCGCCGCGCTCGATCGCGAGCGTGACCTCGCGCACGGCTTGGACCGCGCCGAAGCGCCGCCCGACCTGCTCGGCGACGACGGCCGGCGCGCTCATTGCCCGCTCGCGCGCGCAACGATGGTCGCATCGGCCGGCATGCCCGGCAGCAATTCGTGTGTCGGGTTATCGATGTCGATGCGAATGCGATAGACGAGCGTCACGCGCTGCGCGTGCGTTTCGACGGTCTTCGGCGTGAACTCTGCCTGCGGCGAAACGAAACTGATGCGGCCGCGATAGACCTTGGATGGGTAGGCATCGGTGCTGAGTTCGACGCTATCGCCAAGCCGAATACGACCGATGTCGGGCTCGTTCACGTAGGCGCGCAGCCAAACGTGATCGAGTTCGTCGAGCGTAAAGACGGCCACGCCCGGACCGGCCAGTTGCCCGAGCTCGGCCTGACGCACGGCGATCACGCCGTCGAACGGCGCACGCAACTCGGTGTACGAGAGCGTCGTCTCATCGAGCGCCAGCTTCGCGCGTGCCGCCTCGACGTTGGCCATCGCCAGCGAGACGGCGTTACGCGCCACCTCGACCAAGGCGCGGTCATGCGCCAGCAACGCGGCCGATTGGTTTTTCGCCGTGAGCGCAAGGTCGCGCGCTTGCTGCGAAACGGCGTCGTGCTTGGCGAGCGTATCGGCGCGCGTGAAATCGAGTTGCTTTTGCGCGAGGTCGAACCGGTCGCTCTCGACGCTGCGCGACGCGGCGTCGAGCGTGCTGCGATTGGCGTTCACCTGCGCTGCCTGCACGTCGAGATTGGCGCGATCGATTTCGACCTGACGCCGATAGAGCCGGTCGTCCAATCGCGCGAGCACCGTGCCGCGCGCCACGCGCGCGCCTTCGTCGAACGGAAGGAAAACGATCGGCGCTTGCACTTGCGTCACGCTCAATACGCTCTCGTGCGCCTCGATATTGCCCGACACGACGATGCGCGTTGACGAGCCTGCGGGTTTGAAGATCGCAGACCAACGCCATGCGCCATAGGCGCTCGCCGCGAGCGCAAAAGCGAGCGCTAGCGCGACGGGTATCGAGACGCGCTTCGAATACGCTCCCAGACGAGCGCGCCAGGGCGTGGAAGGTTTCGGGGCCATGTCAGCACTCTACCCAGATGAGAACGCCAATCGTTTGACAAGCGTCAAGCTGCGTGGGCGTAGGCGCCGCGATGATGATCGCATCGGGACGCTCGACGCGAAACGGCGATACCGCTTCCTGCCGCGCCGGCACTCCCGCAAAGAAGGAGAACACGCGTGACGAAGCTGCAATCGGCCAAGGCTGGCCCCTCGGCTTATGTGGCCGCCGCCGCTGCTTTCGCGGCTGTCGTGGGAGCCCTAATCGCCGCATGGTGGTTTCACTCGCGACCCGCTGCACCGCATTACCTGACGCTGCCGGTCACGCGCGGCGACATCGTGCATTCGGTCAACGCCACGGGCACCGTGAACCCGGTGCTCACGATCATCGTCGGTAGCTATGTCTCGGGCGTCATTCAGCAGCAGTATTGCGACTTCAATACACGAGTGCGCAAGGGACAGCTCTGCGCCAAGATCGATCCCCGGCCCTATCAAACCCTCGTCGACCAGGCGCGGGCCGAGCTCGACAACGCGCGCGCTCAGCTGGCGAAGGATCGCGCACTGCTCGCGTATGCAAAGAGTGCGTTTGCGCGCGCGACGCAGTTGCTCGAGCACGGTATCGTCTCGCAAGATGCAGCCGACAATGCGCGCAGCGCCTACGACCAAGCGCGTGCGCAGGTAGCCGTCGACGCCGCGGCCATCGAGCAACGCAGCGCCGCGTTGCGAACGGCTCAGGTGAACCTCGATTACACGAACATCGTGTCGCCCGTGGACGGCACCGTCGTGTCGCGCAACGTGACGATCGGCCAAACGGTCGCGGCCAGCTTTCAGACGCCGACACTGTTTCTAATCACCACCGATTTGACCCAGATGCAAGTGGACACGAACGTCAGCGAAAGCGACATCGGCGACTTGCATGAAAGCGCTGCGGCGACGTTTACCGTCGAAGCGTTTCCGAAGCGGCAATTCACGGGCCGCGTGATGCAAGTGCGGCAAGCGCCGCAAACCGTGCAGAACGTCGTCACATACGACGTCGTGATCGGCGCGTCGAACCCGGACTTGAGCCTCAAGCCCGGCATGACGGCGACTGCGCGGATCGTCATCGAAACGCGCCGGCAGGTGCTGCGCGTGCCCGATCAAGCGCTGCGCTTCACGCCCTCGCAGGCGGCAACGCAAGAGCGCACCCTCGGCGGCGCACACGTGTGGGTGCTGCGCAACCGGCGACCCGTCGCGATCAAAGTTGCAACCGGTCTCGACGATGATTCGTACTCCGAAATAACGAGCGGCGATCTGCGCGAGGGTGACGCCGTGATCGTCGGCGAAACGCGCGCCCGCTCGGGGACGGGGACGGCGGCGCAGGCCCCGGTCGCCGCGCCGCGCCTGCGTATGTGACGCAGCGAGGCCGGCGATGCGCGATACCGTTGTCGAACTCACCCACGCGACCAAGATCTATGCCGCGGGCGGCACCGAGTTGCACGCGCTCGACGATGTGAGCCTGACCATCGAACGCGGCGAATTCATCGCCATCATGGGTTCCTCCGGGTCGGGCAAGTCGACTTTGATGAACGTGCTCGGCTGCCTCGACCGGCCGAGCTCCGGGCGCTATCTGCTCGAAGGCGCGGACACGGCAAGCCTTACCGAACCGGAGTTGGCGCGCATTCGAAGCGGCCGCATCGGCTTCGTCTTCCAAAGCTTCAATCTGCTCGCGCGAACCAGCGCTCTGGAAAACGTCGCCCTGCCGCTGTTCTATTCCACCGAAGGGCCGGCGAGCCACGCCGAGCGGCTCGCACGCGCGCGCGAGGCGCTCGACTTCGTCGGCCTCGCCGCACGCGAGCGCAACTGGCCGAGCCAGCTCTCGGGCGGGCAGCAGCAGCGTGTGGCGATTGCACGCGCCTTGATCGGGCGCCCGAGCATCGTGCTTGCCGATGAACCCACCGGCAACCTGGATTCTCGGACCTCGCACGAGATCATGGTGATGCTGCGCACGCTAAATCGCGAGCAAGGCGTCACCATCGTGGTCGTGACGCATGAGCCCGATATCGCGCAGTACATGGATCGCGTCGTGACGATGCGCGACGGCCGCATCGTCTCCGACGAGCGCCGCGCGAGCGCGCCGAATGCAGCAAACGAAGCAAGCGAAGCAACCGGGGCGGTTGGTTCGAGCGGGTCGGACGGGCCTTTGGGCTCGAACCGCGAGACGCCGCCCGAAGCCGCGGCCGCATCGCCCCATGTCAGCGAGCGTGTGCTCGCGCCGCTGCGTCCCACCGCCGCGACCCACTCCGGCTTCGCAAAGATGACGCTATCGGCTGCCGCGCTCGCCCTGTGGCGCAACAAGATGCGCTCGTCGCTGACCGTGCTCGGCGTGTTCATCGGCGTCGCCGCGCTGATCGCGATGGTGGCGATCGGCCAAGGCGCAAACGAGGCGGTGCGCAAGCAGATCGAGAGCCTGGGCACCAACTTGCTCGTCATCGTTCCCGGTGCGACGACCTCGACGGGCGTGCGCGCCGGCTCGGGCAGCGCTTCGACGCTGACCGTCGACGATGCACGCGCGCTCAAGCGCGAAGATGCGGCAGTCGGCGCGGTCAGCTACTTGATTCGGCAATTGGGCCAAATCGGATATGCCGGGCGCAATTGGTCGACGAGCATCCAAGGCATTGCACCCGCCTACCTCGACGCGACGGGCTGGCACGTCGCATCGGGCCGCGCCGTGAACGAAGAAGACGAGCGCGATGCCGCCATGGTCGCGCTCATCGGACAAACGGTTTATCAGCAGCTATTCGCCGCGGGCGAAAATCCGATCGGCGCGACGATCCTCGTCAAAGGCGCGGCGCTGCGTGTGGTAGGGCTGCTCGCCCCCAAAGGCCAAACGGCGTTCGGACAGGATCAGGACGACGTCGTCATCATCCCGTTCAGCAGCGCCGAGCGCAAAGTGCTCGGGGTTGCCGTACCGAGCCAGGTGCAGTCGAGCGCGAATCCCTACTTTCCACCGGTTCCCAATCCCTATGGCACCCCGCCGCGCCTCACCGGCTACGTCAACCAGATCTACGTCGAAGCGGCAAGCCCGCAACTCGTGCAAACGGCCATCGCGCAAGTGACCGACACGCTGCGGCGCCGTCACCGCCTGCGCCCGTCCGACGATAACGACTTCGCCGTGCGCAACCTGAGCCAGATCGCGCAGACGGCCGAGGGCAGCAGCCGCATCATGGCGCTGTTGCTGGCCGCGATCGCGTCGATCTCTCTGCTGGTGGGGGGCATCGGCATCATGAACATCTTGCTCGTCTCGGTCACCGAGCGGACTCGCGAAATCGGCTTGCGCATGGCCGTCGGCGCCCGCAGGTTGCACGTGCTGCTCCAGTTTCTCGTCGAAGCCATCTTTTTGAGCGTGAGCGGCGGCATCGGGGGCATCGTCTTCGGCGTCGCCGCCTCGGAACTCGTCAGCGTCATCGCCCATTGGCCCACACTGCTCTCGCTCCCCGCCATCGTCGGCGGCTTCGTGTTTTCCGCTGCCGTCGGCGTCTTCTTCGGCTATTACCCGGCCAAGAAGGCTTCGCGGCTCAATCCCATCGAGGCGCTCCGCTATGAATGACCGCACCGTGTCCGTCACAGGTCGCGCCGTAGAAAATACGATGCGCTATGCCCAGACAACCTGCGTCGCGCTGGCGCTGGCCCTGACACTCGCCTCGCTCGCGGGGTGCGCCGTCGGCCCCGACTTCGCGCGGCCCGCGAAGCCGGCAGTAGCCGGATACCTCGCCGAGCCCATCGCGCTGCCGAGCGCCGGCCCGGCCGACGCCGCTCAACGTCTGCAATGGGGCGCCAATCTCGATCGACGCTGGTGGACGGCGTTCGACTCGCCGCCGCTCGACGACACCGTGGCCCGCGCCATCGCCGGCAGCCCGACGCTCGACACGGCGCGCGCGACGCTCGCGCAAGCCCAGCAAGCCATCCGCGTCGCGCGCGGGGGACTGTATCCGCAGGTCGACGTCGACGCGAGCGCCGAGCGTGACCGGGCGCGTTCCCTGCGCGCAGGCAGCGCAGGCACGACCACGAGCAACCTCCTGAGCGTCGGCCCGAGCGTCAGCTACGCGCTCGATCTATTCGGCGGCACCCGCCGCGAAATCGAAGCGCAAACGGCGCTGGCCGAGTACCAGCGCGACCAACTCGCCGCGGCCTACTTGACCTTGACCGGCAACACCGTGACGCAAGCGTTGATCGCGGCGGGTGCGCGCGAACAGTTGCGCGCAGTCGACGACATCATCGCCATCGACCGCCGCAACGTCGAACTCGTCTCGATAGAGCGCGGCGTCGGCAAAGCCGCATTGGCCGACCTGCTCGCCGCGCGAGCCCAGCTCGCAGCCGATCTCGCCCTGTCGCCGCCGCTCGCGCAACAGTTGAGCGCCGCAGAGCATGCGCTGGCGATCCTGGTCGGCACGACCCCGGCGCAATGGCAGCCGCCGTCATTCGACTTCGGCATGCTGACGCTGCCGGCCGACGTCCCCGTTGCGCTGCCGTCGGCATGGCTGGCGCAACGCCCCGATGTGCGGGCGGCAGAAGCCCAGCTTCATGCGGCAAGCGCCGCGATCGGCGTCGCGACCGCGCAGCTCTATCCGCATGTCACGCTCAGCGCCGCGTGGACGCAAAGCGCCGCTTCGATGGGCCCGCTCTTCGATTCGGCTAACGGCTTATGGGCCGTCGCGGCCCAGCTGACGGCGCCGCTGTTCCACGGCGGCGCATTGCAAGCGCAGAAGCAGGCGGCCGTCGATGCATTCCAGGCGCAGCTCGGCGTCTACCGGCAAACGGTTCTGCAAGCATTCGGGCAAGTCGCCGACACTTTGCGCGCGCTGCAACACGACGCCGAAGAATTGGCCGCGCAACGGGCGGCGTTGGATGCGGCGCAGCGCTCGCTCGACTTGTTGCAGCAAAGCTACCGCGTCGGAACGGCAAGCCTGATCGACGTGTTGCAGGCCCAACGGCTCTATTCGCAGGCGCGCCTCGGCTATGCGAGAGCCAAGGGCCAACGCTATGTGGACACCGCGCAGTGGTATGCGGCCATGGGCGGATCGGCGCAAGCCTGGGCGGATGACGACGCTGCCGTGCACGAAAGCCGAAGCGCCGTCACGCATTGATGCGCCGCACCATTGCGCGCCAACATACAACATGATTTATGCGCATAAAGCGGCTTACACCGTAACGACGATCTTGCCCATCTGCTCGTTCGACTCCAAGAAGCGATGCGCCGCGACGATATCCTCGAAGGCGAACGTCCTCGCGATCACCGGCCGCAACGCGCCCGATTCGAGTCCGCGCGTAATGAACGCTTTCGCCGCGCACAATCGCTTAGGACTGCTAACGACCTCATGCACGAGATAACCGCGCAAGGTCAGCGTCTTACTCAGGACCGCGAATAGCGGGAACGGCGTCGGCTGTGCGCTGAGGCCGCCGTACTCGATCAGGATGCCGCCGCGTGCCATCGCGGCCGTCAACGGTTCGAAGATGGGACCGCCCACCGCATCGAATACGACGCGAATGCCTGCCGCCCCCGCAATGTCGCTCAAGCGGGCCCCGAGGTCCTCTTCGGCCGACGCGAGCACATGAGCGGCGCCCTGTTCCAACAATGCTTGCCGTTTGGCGGAACTGCGCGTCACGGCGATAGGGACCGCGCCAACCGCATTGGCGATCTGAATCGCCGCCAGGCCGACGCTGCTCGACGCGGCCGTCACGACGACGAACTCCTCCTGGGCGAGCGCCGCGATATCGATCAGCGCGCCATAGGCGGTCAAATAGGACATCCAGACGGCGGCAGCCTCTTCCCACCCGAGCGCCGGCGGATGCTTGACGACGAGCTCGGCCGGAAAATTGGCCCGCTCGCCGTAGGCCGGCCACCGCACCATCGACAACGGCGGCACGATGTTCACCGCATCGCCGGGCGCGAAACCCTCCACGCCATCCCCAACCGTCTCGACGATGCCCGCAGCCTCCAAGCCGAGCCCGGACGGGAACGTAGCCGGCTCGATGTATGTCCCTTTGCGCAGCAGCGTCTCGGCGCGATTGAGCCCGAGCGCCTTGACGCGAATTTGCACTTCACCGCCCGCTGGGCTCGGCAGATCGATCTCTTCGATGCGCAGCACTTCAGGGCCACCGTGAAGATGAAAACGAACGACGCGTGTCATATCGAATCACTCGAAAGTAAATGGATTGAATACACTATGAGCGCAGTCGTTTTGGCAAAAAAGCTCCATCGACTAAAACAGTAATAACCATTGGTTTCGAATCATGGATCGTCTTACCAGCATGGAGGTGTTCGTCAAGGCCGTCGATCTCGGCTCCTTCGCCGCCGCGGCCGATGCCCTCGAGCTATCGGGGCCGATGGTCGGCAAGCATGTCCGGTTTCTCGAAGAGCGGCTCGGTGTGCGCTTGCTGACGCGCACGACACGCAGGCAAGCCCTGACGGAGTTCGGGCGCGCCTATTACGAGCGCTGCCGCATCGTGCTCGCAGAAGCTCAAGCCGCCGATGCACTCGCCGCGGATCAACTGTCGGAGCCGCGCGGCAAGCTGCGCGTGACGATGCCCGTGCATTTCGGCCGGCGCTGCGTCGCGCCGATCCTTTACGAACTGGCGAAACGGCATCCGTCACTGGAACTCGATCTGTCGTTCAACGACCGCTTCGTCGATTTGGCCGAGGGCGACTACGAGCTCGCGATACGAACGGGGGATCTCGAAGACCACGCCGGCGTCGTGGCCCGGCGTGTGGCGCGACAGCGCATGGTGGTATGCGCCGCGCCGCGATATTTGAAAGCGCATGGGCGGCCTCGCGACCTCGCAGCGCTAGCGCGACATCAGGCCGTGATCTACCGCCGCTCGGGGCGCATTCGCCCGTGGCTATTTCCGCGCGAGGACGGCATCGTCGACGAAGTCATGCCATCGAACCGGATTCGGCTCGACGATCTCGATGCCATCGCCGATGCGGCGGCCGATGGGATGGGCTTCGCCTGGGTGCCGCACTGGCTCGTGCGCGAACGAATCCGTGCGGGTACGCTCGTGCAACTGCTGCCTGATCGACGCGAATTTCTTTACGACGCCTATGCGCTGTGGATGCAGACGCCGCATCTACCGTTGCGCGTGCGGCTCGCCGTCGATGCGCTCGTCGCGCAACTGCCCGCTCTCATGGACTAGCCGGGCCGCGGCGGACCCGGGAGCCTGAACGCGTTCTACCCGCCTCTTACATGTTCTTCTTGAACGGCGCACCCGAATGCTCGCGCAACTCGTTGAAGACAATGTTCGGCCACGCTTTTTGCGCGACTTCGATCTCGGAGATATGCGAAGCCAGGTACGTGGGCGCGTTAGCAGCGTCCAGCGCCATGCGGGCGGCGTAGGCATCGGTGAACCGCCGCAACTCCGCGGGGTCGCTGCAGGTTACCCAGCGCGACATCCGATAGCGAGCGGGCATGATGCGCACGTCGACCTTGTATTCGGCCGATAGCCGGTGCGAGACGACCTCGAACTGCAATTGCCCCACGGCCCCGAGAATGATCGAGCCGCCATGGGCGGGACGAAAGACCTGAATCGCACCTTCTTCACCGAGTTGCTTGAGCGCCTCGCCCAATTGCTTCGCGCGCATCGGATCGACGACTTCGACGGTTTGGAAAATCTCCGGCGCGAAGAACGGCAAACCGACGAATTGCAGCATTTCGCCTTCGGTGAGCGTATCGCCCAGGCTCAGCGTGCCATGGTTGGGAATGCCGATGATGTCTCCGGGGTACGCCTCGCTCACGGTTTCGCGCCGCTGCGACAGAAACGTCACCACGTTGTTGGCGCGGAACGTCTTGCCCGAGCGCGTCACTTTGAGCGCCATGCCGCGCTCGAAACGCCCCGAGCACACCCGGATGAACGCGACGCGGTCGCGGTGCGCCAGATCCATGTTGGCTTGCACCTTGAATACGACGCCGGTGAACTTCGTCTCGTCGGGCTGGACCGGTCGCTGCACGGCCATGCGCATCGACGGCGGCGGCGCGAGTTCGACCAGCGCGTCGAGAATTTCCTTGACGCCGAAGTTGTTGATCGCCGAACCGAACAGCACGGGCGATTGCTGACCCGCCAGAAACGCTTCACGATCGAACGCGGGTGTCGCCGCGCAAATGAGGTCGATTTCTTCCTTCGCCTTCTTCCAGGCAAAGCCGAAACGCCGTTCGCCTTCTTCATCGCTCGGGCTCGACAACGTCTCGACGGCGCCGCCGGCCGTGTCCTGCCCCGCACGGAAAACCCGCACCTGATCGCGAGTAATGTCGTACACACCTTGGAATTCCTTGCCCATGCCGATAGGCCAGGTGAACGGCACGGCGGACACGCCGAGATGCTGCTCGATTTCGTCGAGCAGATCGAGCGGCGCGCGCACTTCCCGATCGAGCTTGTTGATGAACGTGACGATCGGCGTGCGGCGGCTGCGGCAGACCTCGAGCAGCTTCAGGGTTTGCGCTTCGACGCCGTTGGCGCCGTCGATCACCATGACCGCGGCGTCGACCGCGGTCAGAACGCGATACGTATCTTCAGAGAAATCTTCGTGGCCCGGGGTATCGAGCAGATTGATGACGGCGTCGCCGTATTCGAACTGCATGACCGAACTCGCCACCGAGATGCCGCGCTGCTTTTCGATCTCCATCCAATCGGAAGTCGCATAGCGATTGCTCTTCCGACCCTTAACGGTGCCCGCGATCTGGATCGCACCCGAAAACAGCAGAAGCTTTTCGGTGAGCGTGGTTTTACCCGCATCGGGGTGGGAAATGACCGCAAACGTGCGGCGGCGCTTGAGTTCGGCAACTGACATCGTGATCGGGGGATATTCGGGATTTGAGCGGCGCGGGGGCGATGATACACGCTCGCCCACCCGCGCGCTCGAACCGGCGCCGGCGCACGATTTCGCGCCGAAACGAAACCGCCGCCGATCAATGCTTCCCGGAAACCCTCACCGTCCGAATGCGGCGACCGGGGCGCCCCGAGGATCAACCGCTTCCTCGTGCAGCGGCGCGCCGCTGCACGGGCGGCCGATCGAGTAATACTCGATGCCGATCTCCTCCATCGCGCTCGGCTCGTACAGATTGCGCCCGTCGAACACGATGGGCTGCTTGAGCCGCGCTTTGAGACTGTCGAAATCCGGGCTCTTGAACGCTTTCCACTCGGTCAGCACGACGAGCGCATCGGCGGCGGCCGCTACGTCCATTTGATCTTCGACGAACGTCAGCCGGGCGAGTGCGGCGGGTTCGCTTCGTAGATCGGCAGCGAATGCCCGCTTGGCTTCTTTCATCGAGACCGGATCGAACGCGACGACACGGGCGCCACGCTCGAGCAACGCTGCAATCACGACCCGGCTCGGCGCTTCGCGCATATCGTCGGTGCCCGGCTTGAATGCGAGGCCCCACACGCCGAATACGCAGTCGCTCAAGTCTTCGCCGAAGCGCGCCACGATTTTGTTGACGAGCACTTGCTTCTGCGCGGCGTTAACCGACGATACCGCGTCAAGAATGCGCAGCGAATGTCCGTAGTCGTGCGCAGTCTGCATCAGCGCGCGCACATCCTTCGGAAAGCACGACCCGCCGTAACCGCAGCCCGCATAGAGGAAGTGATAGCCGATGCGCGGATCGGACCCGATGCCGCGACGCACGGACTCGATGTCGGCGCCCACGCGCTCGGCCAAATTCGCAAGCTCGTTCATGAAGGAGATGCGTGTGGCCAGCATGGCGTTAGCGGCGTACTTCGTGAACTCCGCCGAGCGCACGTCCATGAACAGCATGCGTTCGCGATTGCGGTTGAACGGTGCATAGAGGCGCTTCATCGTCTCTCTCGCACGCTCCCCTGGAACGTCTTCATCGCATCCCACGACGATCCGCTCCGGCCGCGTGAAGTCTTCGATCGCCGCCCCTTCCTTCAGGAACTCGGGGTTCGAAACGACCGAGAACATGCAGTCCACGCCGCGCTGCGCCAATTGCTCGGCAATGGCGTCGCGCACGCGGCGGGCGGTCCCCACCGGCACTGTCGATTTGTCGACGACGACAGTGAAGCCCTCGATGTAGCGACCGATTTCGCTGGCCGCGGCCAGCACGTATTGCAGATCGGCAGAGCCGTCTTCGCCGCTTGGCGTACCGACGGCGATGAAGATCGCTTCGCGCTGCGTCATCGCGCGATGCGGATCGGTGGTGAACGACAGCCGCCCTGCTGTCTTGTTGCGTGCGACGATTTCGTGCAAGCCAGGTTCGTGAATCGGAATGCCCCCCGACTCGAGCAAATCGATCTTGTCCCGATCGACGTCGAAGCAACAGACGTCGTTGCCGACGTCGGCAAGGCAAGCCGCCGTCACGAGGCCGACGTAGCCGCAGCCGATGATGGTCACATTCATGGTGGTGGCCCTTCAAGAAACAACGAGAAACGGGGTGCAATGGATCATGGCGGGGCGCTGCGCGTATGCGCGCGGCCCACCGGCAGAGCGGTTATCAGGCACTAACAAAAAGCTGACAGCAAGGCCAGAAAAATACCGTCAAAATTTCGAACTTCGCACGAGCCGATAATCTTTTCGGATTTTTTTGTGGCACACGCAAGCAATCGGTTCTATGCACCGGCGAAAGTCGGTTACGGTTTTTTTGTCGATTTACTTCCTGTCACACTTTGATGGTGTCAACGCCAGGTGATGATGTGACCTTCTCGATGTCTAGTTGTCCCCGCGAGGGCGAATGCGCTGAAGGCCCGCGCGATGTCGACGCAATCGCCCAATGGGGCCCATGCCGAGGGTACCGGCACGCGATGGTGAGCCGGTCCTGCCATAGGGGGACGAGCGCCGGTCGCGCTTGTTGCGGGGCAAGTTCCGTTAGGAGCGCCGCGCATGCCGAAGGCCGCACGCGCTTGCATTCAGCGCGCACGGCCGAGCCGCAGGGCAGGTATCACGAGCGCGAGCAGCCTCGCGCGCTCCGCTCAGGCGTGGTACAGCACCTCGGGCGGCTTCGCATCGCCGCGGCCATCCGCGTGGGCGTGCCGCAGCCAATCGGGCGTACGGTTGCTGCGGATCAAGCTTGGCTCGATCGTCGCTGGCGCGGCTTGCGAAGCAGCCACAGTCGCGGGGGCGTCGGTCTCGGCCTCGGGCATCGCTTGCGCATTGGGTTGCGGCGCCGCGCTGGCATTGGCGACGACTTCGAGGCGCGGCTGAGCGGCAGCTTCGTGTCGATCGATCCAATCCCGGGCCCAATCCAGGGCGTAGCGCTCGGCGCTGTCGCGATCGGTGAACCGCGGGCCGATCAAGCCGGAGCGTTCGACGCGCCGGCCGTCCTTGACGATTTCGGCCGACGCCCGAAAACTGAGTTGAAACTGCTTCGCGACGGGTTGAGCCGACGCGTGAATCATGTGATGCCGGTATTCCTCGGAACGCTTGGTCACTACCGTCGAATCGACGACCTGTGTGTCGTGCGAACGCTCGTCGCTCGCGCGCAACTGCACGCCGGGCGTGGGCGCGCGCCGAGACGAAGCGACCGGAGCCTCGCCGCGCGCGGTATGGGCGCAGGCGTTCATTGCGGCGCCCCGCTCGTTCGCCTCGTGCCCGTCGACCTCGCCGTTCGTCGATTGCCACGATTCCGGATTCGTCCAGAACACGCCGCGCAAGCGCGGCGACTGGGGCGCCGGTACGGGCGCGGCGGCCTTGGGCGCCACGGTCTGTGCGGCCGCCTCGGGCTGCGGCACATAGGCGAACGTACGGCCGAACTCCGATAGCACCTTGATGATCTTGCTTAAGGTGCCATCGGCCAACCAGTCGTCGAACCGGCGCCGGCAGGTCGGGCCGGAGGGATAGCGAGCCGGCAATTTGGACCACCGCTCGCCTGTAGTCAATATCCAAAGCACCGCGTTCGCCACGACGCGCGGTTCGGCCCGAGGCCGGCCGCGGCGATGCGGATGCACAGGCTCGTCGGCCGCCAGCGGCGCTAGACGAGCCCACTCGTCGTCGGTCAATTCCTCAAAGAACATGTTTTTCTCCACGCAGCCTGGCCCGGCTGCGACACTTGGTCGACGAAAATGGCCTACTCCCGACGACCGCCAGGTTGCACACATTGTTTTGTTCTGGTGTTACTGCGAATCAAAATCGCACATGGTCTGTGCGGTTTTGCCCTCGGTTGACGCACAAAAGGCGTTCTCGCTCGTGCATGGGAAATAACGCAGAAAGCATACCATCGACACGGTGTAACAAAAATCATGCCACGCTAAATATTGCGCATAGCCAATCATCCGAGCGAGGCACCCTGCTCGGTGTGAATTCCTGTGAGAGGTGTCAATATTAGAATATTTTTTGCGGACGGCAATCGGGCGATATGTAACGAAGTGATTCCAAAACGATTTCAGCGATCATAATGACGAGCAAGTCTGTCATCTCGCGCAATAAATCGAACGCGCAACCGTTTGCGCGATGCAAGCGTGCCCCAATTTCAATGCAGATCGGCCACCAGCGATCTCGCGACATCCGGCTTGATTTCGCACGCCGCCACGGGGTAATGGGCGTGATCGCAGCCCAACGCCAGCGGTGCACCGGCCCGAGCGGCACGCCTTTGCGAATCGGTCAATTCGAAACGAAGAAAATGAACAGCGGAAGTTTTTTCACTATTGTCTCGCGGCAAATCTTCGTCCGCGATTGCGTAGACCGGCGCCTCGTTCCCAATCCGCACGAACACCCGGCGCTCTATGCCGATTAGGCGCGCCAGTGCCGCGCGCCGTTCGGCTTCGTTCTCGTACTCGATTTGCATGGTGGCTTTGAAATTGTTACCGTCCGGTACGAGCGGTAAATACGCCGCCAACTCGGCAGCAATTCCCTCTTCGTCGAAAATTTTTTCTATATGCAGCATTTCTTGTATCTGATAGCGGATGGTCGTTTCATCTTCGAACAGAAAAGTCAGATGATTGCCGAGTTGAACGTACCGCCTTTTCTTATGCTCGATCACTTCGGCGCGCACGCGGTCACGAATCTTTGCGTAGGCTTCGAGCGTCAATAAGGAATTGCGTGAGATGGTCATTTACATTTCCTCGCAACTGCATAAACCGGCGCCCTAAATTCCGTATGCTTTGCGCAGAAGCGTCAATGGATGGGCGAGCTGCGGCCCTTCCACTCCCTGCGCTTCGATACCTTGGGCGATATGATGGCCCGCGAGTTGGCAGTCCGACGCAATGTAGGCAGGCAGCGGTTCGGACATCGCCTTGAAAACGGGCTTACCGATTTGCATCGCGGTCGCATGAAATGCCTTCTTCACACCGAACGTGCCCGCATGTCCCGAGCAGCGCTCGACCACCTTCAGCTCGGTTCCCGGTATCAAGGAAAGCATGTCGTACGTTTTTCGGCCCAGGTTCTGCACGCGCCCGTGACAGGGCACGTGATACGACACGGCGCCCAACGCATGCACGAAATCTGTCTTCAACAGGCCGTCCTTATGACGCGCGACGAAGTACTCGAACGGATCCCAGAACGCTTCGGCCACGGCACGCACCTGCGCGTCGTCAGGAAACATCAACGGCAACTCCTGCTTGTACATCAACACGCAGCTCGGGATCGCCGCGAGTAGCGCGAAGCCTTGATCGGCATAACGGGCGAGCACAGGGATGTTCTTTTCCTTTTTGGCCGCCACGCCCTCTAAGTTGCCTTGTTCGAGCAACGGCATGCCGCAACACGCCTCCTTATCGACGAGCACGTACGCGATCTCGTTGTGTTCGAGCACGGCAAGCAAATCGTGGCCGATGCCCGGCTCGTTGAAGTTGACGTAGCAAGTCGCGTAGATGGCTACCTTCCCCGGCGTACGCTCGCCGTCGCGCACCGTGCGTTCGGGCGAAGGCTTCGCATGCGGGCGAAACTTTCGCACCGCGTACGATGGCAGCCAGGCGTTGCGATCGACACCCAGCGTACGCTCCATTGCGGCACGCGCGGGCTTGGTGTCATTGATCGCATTCACGGCCTGCGTGACCACGGGAATGCCCGCCAAATGGCCTAGCGCATCGGTGTTGGAAATCAGTCTGTCGCGCAGTGCCACTTCGCCGCGTCGATAACGCGCCGCCTTGGCACGCAGCATGAGATGTGGAAAATCCACGCCCCACGGGTGCGGGGGGACGTAGGGGCACTTCGTCATGTAGCAAAGGTCGCAGAGGTAGCACTGATCGACCACCTTCGGGAACGCGCTGCGTTCGACATCATGAGCCTCGCCGCTGTCGGTTGCGTCGACGAGGTCGAACAGCGTAGGAAATGCGCCGCATAACGACACGCAGCGCCGGCAGCCGGCGCAGATATCGAAAACGCGAGCGAGCTCCGTATCGATCGCGGCTTGATCGTAGAAGTCCGGGGAGCGCCAATCGAGCGGATGGCGCGTAGGCGCCTCGAGACTGCCTTCTTTGTGGGGCATGGCTGCGCTCCCTGACTGTCCTGTGGCTGCCGCAAGCAGCGCTCGACGCCGGCCGGTCCGAACCGCGCCTTATTCGCGCGACGCAGGCCGCCCCGTGGCGAACGATGGACGACAGTGCAACCCGCGATCAATCGGACAAGGCTTCCAGCGCTTTCGTGTAGCGATTCGCGTGGCTTCGCTCCGCCTTGGCAAGCGTCTCGAACCAATTGGCGATCTCGTCGAAGCCTTCCTCGCGCGCGGTTTTCGCCATGCCCGGATACATGTCGGTGTATTCGTGCGTTTCTCCCGCGATGGCCGCTTGCAGGTTTTGCCGCGAGGTGCCGAACGGCAGTCCCGTGGCCGGATCGCCTACCGCTTCGAGATATTCCAGGTGACCGTGAGCATGTCCCGTCTCGCCTTCGGCCGTGGAGCGAAACAGCGCCGCCACGTCGTTTTGACCCTCGACATCGGCTTTCGCCGCGAAATAGAGGTAACGGCGATTCGCTTGCGATTCGCCGGCAAACGCAGCCTTGAGATTGTCTTCCGTCTTGGAGCCTTTCAACTGAGCCATTGTGAGCCTCCTTCATGGACAGGACCCGCGCGTCGGCTCTGGCGGCCGATCATCCTCTGCGGTATGGGGAGCGCGCGCGCAACATCGGGCGCGAGGCAGCGCGTCGCATATTGAATCTAGGATGAACGCAAACCGTTCCCCAATTGGCAATTTCTATGCGGGCGATAGTGCTTGCTCGTCCCGTCGGGACATCGCTCGATTCTCATCGCAGCGCGACAGCGTGCGGACCCGAATAGCGGAAACGGCCGACCGAGGCGTGCTCGATCGACCGTCACAGGCTGCGGCTGGCGCAGGCGTCGATTAGCGCTCCTAACTGTTCCTCCGATCGCTATTGCTCGAGACGGATGTCACGCGACGAAGCGCCTACGTAGAACCGCCCGCCATTGGCGATCTTCCAACCGTTTTTGCTCGTGTCCCAGATACGCCGCATTTGTGCGGGCACCGTCACGCGCACACGGCGCATCTCACCCGGGTTCAGGCTAACCTTCTCCCATCCGACCAGGCGCTTCGGCGGTTCGACCGGATCGCTCAAACCTGCCAGGTAGACCTGCGGGACTTCGGCGCCGGCCACGGGACCATCGTTGCGCAGCGAGAACGAGACCGTCGTCGAACCGTCGAAGTTGGGATGAACGCGCAGATCCGAATAAGCGAAGTGCGTGTACGACAGACCATGCCCGAACGGGAACATCGGCTGGATGTTTTGCGCGTCGTACCAGCGATAGCCCATCTTGAGGCCTTCGGCGTAGACCGGGTTTTGTGCAGGCGTGCCGTTGTTCCAGGTAGGCGTATCCGCATCGCGCAAGGGGAACGTGACCGGCAGCTTGCCCGAAGGATTGACCTTGCCGAACAGCACGTTGGCGATCGCATTGCCGCCGCCTTCGCCCGGGTACCAGGCTTCGACGATGGAAGACACTTGATCCTTCCAGGGCATCAGAACCGGGTTTCCATTTTCGAGCACGACGATCACGTGAGGGTTGGCCTGCGCCACGGCCTGGACAAGGGCGTCCTGATTCGACGGATTGGAAAGCGCCAGGCTGTACAACTCGCCGAAGTCCTCGCCGGAAGGTTGCGTGACGACGACGATCGCGACATCGGACTGCCGCGCCAAGTTCACGGCCGCATCGATTTCCTGTTGCGTGTACGCCCTGAACGGCGATTGCATGTCTTCACTGCCGGCGAACGTGACCGTCGCCCCCGGAGCGAGATTCTTGATGGCCGCCGTGAGGGGCGTGGGCACCTTGATCCATGGGTTCGGCCACCAGCTGCAACCCGTCGACGTCGGGAAGGTGAGCCCGCCGCAACCGGGGAATGCGCCGGTCACGGGATCGCGCGTATCGCCCGAGCCGCCGCCGGTGATGACACCGACGTCGGCGTGCCCGCCGATGACCGCGATCTTCTTCACGCTGGCCGCATCGAGCGGCAACTGCCGATCTTGATTCTTTAGGAGCACGATCGATTGCTCTTCCGCGTGCTGCGCGAAACGTCGAGCGGCGTCGAAATCGATCGGCTGGCCGCCTTTGGCCGGGTCGTCCATCACACCCGTGCGAATCATGACATAGAGCTTGCGCCGCACCATGTCGTCCAGGCGTGCTTGCGTGATCTGATTGCCGGTCAGCGCCTGCTTGACGAGATCAGGAGTCAGAAATACGGTCGGGCCGACATCTTCTTCCTCGTCCAGCCCTGCGTTGATGGCCTTGGCCGTGCTGTGAGCGGCGCCCCAATCCGATTGCACCTGGCCCGGGAAGCGCCAATCGCCCTTCAAGACGTCGTTGAGCACGTGCGAGTTTTCACACGCGTAATCGCCGTTGATCTTGTTGTAACTGCACATTACGCTGCCGGGCCGGCCCTGCTTCACGGCAATCTCGAAGGGCAACAGATAGAGCTCGCGCAGCGTGCGCTCGTCGATCGTATCGTTGCCGCCGAACCGATTCGTTTCCTGCTCGTTGCCGACATAGTGTTTGACCGTGGCGATGACGCGATGATCCTGGGTCGCGCGCGTGCGCGCCGCCAGCATCTCGCCCGCAAGCACGGGATCTTCGCCGAGATACTCGAACAAACGACCGCCGCGCGGATCGCGCGCGAGGTTCGTGCCCCCGCCTAGCCCCATCGAGAAGCCTTCCTCGCGCAATTGATCGGCGATGGTGCCGCCGAAACGATAAGCCAGGAACCGATCCCAACTGGCCGCGAGCGCGATCGTCGCGGGAAACGTCGTGCTCGGCTGCACCGTGCTGCCCGAGCCCGTGGCCGAGTCGACCATGTTGATATCGGGAATGTGAAGGCGCGGCACCCCTTGGATATAGCCTGCGCCGCCGCCCGGCACATCGCTCATCTGGTATTTCGAGTGGATCAGTTGCAACTTCTCGTCGAGCGTCAACTGCCGCACCAGCATATCGGCGCGGCGATGCGCCATGTCGTCCATGAACGCACTGTCGGCCACCGGCTCGACCGCGTGCGCCGCGGATTGAGCGAACAGACACAGTGCAGCGGAAGCGATTGCGAGGGATAAACGTTTTGCCTGCATGGGCTTGTCTCCGTGATTGATGGCTTGGTGATGCACCGCTTCGCAACGGGCGCAATACGCCGCGCATGGGCGAGCAAACGCGCGGGACTGAGGTCCCGGCACAAAGCGTCTTACGGATGAAACTGAGTCATGCGGCGCAGCGGCGATTCAAGCCGATGAGGACTTTCGGCAGAAATAGCCGGACGCGTGGATGTAGCCAAACTTCGGAACTAGTAATAGCGCATAAGTAGCCTTACTACAAGGTCCCATTGAAACTATTTCGAATCGGTTCCGATATCGACCCGGAAATAGGCATATGTTACTTATCGTCGCCGACTATGTGAGACGCATAAAGCGTCACCGGAAAAAATGATGCGATGGAGAAAGATGGGCGTGCGCCGCGGCATGGCTCGCGACCTGCAATAGGCCCGGCCGCACTGAGTGAGGCCACGGAGCGCGGCACGCAAGCGCGGTACAGGAGTCGGCCGAGGAGAGCGGGCCGGCTTCACTTCTTTAGTAGTCGCTTTATATCGTCGGACTTTATGTTGTTACTGAATATCTTTATTGGCTCGTCAGCGAACGGTCGAGATCTTTTGATCTTGCATTTTTTGCCCGAGCGCCGACGATCCCGGTGTTTTCGCGAAACGTATCCACTTATATAGTTTCATCGACTGTCAATTGACTTATCGGAATTCGTCACATCGCGCCGATGCGATTTGGATCGAATGCCTTTGAGCGCGACCGAACGAAGCCGACATCGATTCGACCACGGCGTGCTGCAGTGGCTCTTTACCTTGCTGCCGTTCGATTTCTCACGTGGTGCTGCCGCGTCGAGCAGCCTCGCCCGGCCCCTGAAATGAAGCCCGCGTTTGCCGAATGCGATGGCTAGCCGCGAAAGTTCCCAATCGCATGCCTACAATGCAAGCTAATGGGGCGTCGCAGTCGCCGGCGGGAGCGATCGTACGGTTGACTTGCGTGGGTCTCGCGCACATCCATCCAGGAGAGGACACATGACGATCGAGGCAAGTCGTAGTATCGCGGCGCGTTGGGTCCCGCGTCGCTCCCGGTTCGCTCGTTACGCTGTCGCGTCACTAGCGGTGGCATTGGCGGCGGGATGGCCGCCCCGGGCCGCGTTCGCCGGTGCAGAGGCCCAAGCGATCAAGGTCGGGGTTCTCGCACCCTTGTCCGGCAGCTATAAAGACGCGGGCGTCGATATCGTCGATGGTGCGAAGCTCGCGGTGGAACGGATCAATGCAGCCGGCGGCGTACAGGGCAAGAAGCTCGAATTGGTCTCGCAAGACGATGCTTGCGACCCCGATCAGGCGGCGCAAGCGGCGAGCAAGCTTGCGGCTTCCGGCGTAGTGGCCGTCGCGGGCGGGTACTGCTCGAGCGCCGCCTTGCCGGAGCTGCGTGTATTGCATGATCGGCATGTCCCATACGTACTGGATGCTTCGACGTTTCCGCAACTGACCGAACACGGTTGGCACAACGCGTTCCGCACCATCGGGCGCACCGACGCGCAAGGTGCGCTCGCGGCGAGCCTCATGAAGGGGGCATTGCATGCCAAGCGAGCGGCCGTCATGAACGACGGTAGCACTTACTCGCAGGGACTCGCCCAAAGCGCGGTCGGCGCGCTCAAACGCGGCGGTGTCGACGTGGTGTATGACGACGCGATCTCGCCCGGACAGAAGGACTACCTCGCCACGGTGAAAGCGGTGGCCGAGAAGAACCCTGACGTGCTTTACTTCACGGGGTATTACACCGAGGCGGCGGTGCTTGCGAGAAATTTGCGTGAGGCCAAGTCGGGTGTCGGGTATTTCATGGGCAACGGCGCGGCGGATCGCTCGCTCATCGAAAAGGGTGGCGAGGCTGTCGAAGGCATGATCGTGACGACTTCCCCATTGCCGCAATTTCTCGACAACCCACGCGCGCGCCAGTTCGTGAAAGCTTACCGGAAAGCATATGGCCGCGAACCGGGCCCGTATTCCGTGTATGAGTACGACGCGGTGGGCGTTACCGCGGAAGCGATCAAGCACGCGAAATCGAGCCAGCCCGCGGATATCGAGGCGGCGTTGCATGCACTGAAGAGGTACGACGGAGCGACGGGCGACATCGCGTTCGATGAGAAGGGAGATCGCGTCGATGCGGCGTTCATGGCCGTGACGGTGCGCGACGGTAAGTTCGAACCGTATGCGCGGCTTGACGGGAACGGCCAGTGGGGGCGGTGAGATGCGAGTCACACAATAAAGCGCAGCCCGTCCGCATTTGAAACGCGCATATTACAAACCGAAAGGCACTTGCTACGACGATGCGAAATATCGAATAAGAAATTAGCGCGCTCGCTGCAAGGGTGGATATCCATTAGAATGCCGCTTCGTCGCAAGGCGGTCTCCGCAGCGTATGCGGAGAAGTAAAGATGCGCTTGGCACACATCGACCGAGAAGAGCGTCGCGTTATCTTTCGGATCCCGCCCGTCACCATCACGATTTTAATTTCGCCTTCAATCCATACGATGTCGAGAACCTTCGTTCACCGCCTTGCCGCGCTCGCTTTCGGTTTGTCCTGCGTCGCGACCACGTGCCACGCGGCGTGGGTCATCGTCGATGCGGGACACACGCCGGCCCATCCCGGCGCGACGGCTGCGAGCGGCCGCGTCGAGCACTTGTATAACCTCGACCTCAGCAAAGCCGTAGCCGACGACCTCAAAGCGGCGGGCGATCGCGTCACCCGCACCGGCGCGGATGGGTCTGACATCGCCTTGGCCGATCGCCCGAACACCGCACCGAAAGCCGATTTCTTCATCTCCATTCACCACGATTCGATGCAGCAGGCGTGGATCGACTCGGGACGCAACAAAGCGCTCAAAGGCTACGCGATCTTCGTCTCCGAGCTCAATCCGCATTACGAGCGAAGTCTTGCTTGCGCGAAGGCGATAGGCGAGCGCTTGCAGGCTGCCGGAGAAACGCCGTCGCTTTACCATGCGACGCCGGTCAAGGGGGAAAACCGCCCGCTGATTGATCGGCGCCTCGGTATTCACAAATTCGACGATTTAGTCGTGCTGAAAACGGCTCGCATGCCCGCGGTGTTGGTCGAAGCGGGCGTCATCGTCAATCCCGACGAAGAAAGGCGATTGGCGCAGCCGGCCACGATCGACAAGCTGGCCGACGCAATCTCCAGAGGCGTCATGGATTGCCGTCCGTGAAGCAATGAACGGTTGCTTTCTGTTTTCGTGTGTCAATAAAAAGGAAAAATCATGAAGAAATTCGCCGTTGTCGTAGCCGCTTCACTCCTCCCGCTGGCGGCGCATGCCGCCGGCTGCGGCAAGCCGCGTAACGCATTCGATCAGGTCTATTGCGCGAGCACGGTCTTCTCCCAGGCCGATCGCGACTTGAATCAGCAATACTCGCGTTTGCGCACCCACTTGAATCCGGACCAACAAACGTCGTTGAAGAACGGGCAGTTGCAGTGGCTCAAGCAACGCGACCAGCAATGCAGCGAAGAAAAGCCCAGCGGCTATTTCGTCAATTTGGATTGCGCCGTGAACATGACGCAGCAACGCCTCGCATTCCTCCAAGAACGTGAGCGCGAGTGCAACAGCACGGGCTGCGCCAGCGACAAGCTCGGGCAGTAGCAGCGCGTCGCACCGAGCGCGGGCGGCAGGATAAGCTGCCCGCAATTTGCGATATCCATCCTTCGTATAATGTGGGCCATAAGATTTCCGAGAGGGCCTTCTCATGAAGAACGTGATTCGCGTCGGCGACCCAACTAGCCACGGCGGCAAGGTCGTGACCGGTGCGTCGGATTTCGAGGTCGACGGCATCCCCGTCGCCTGTGTGGGGGACACCTGCACCTGTCCGATGGACGGTCATCAAAACTGCACCATCGTCGAAGGGGATACGGAGTTCATCGTCGATGGCCGAGCCGTAGCGTTCGATGGACACAAGACGAGCTGCGGCGCCGTACTTCAATCCACGGCGCAAGGTTTTGGCGGCAGCTAACGCCCGTTTGATCGATCACGCTAGCGCTGCCAGAGCCGGCGTTTCGTAGCCCCTTCACACGGGGCTCAATGCGCCGGCATGTTGCATTGCCCGCCGTGCCGCAACGAGCGAAGCTCGCGCGGCACGCGCATCGAAGGCCAAACGGATCATCGCGGGCAATTGCGCAGGCGCTCGCGCGAGTTCACGCAAAATCGGCCCCAGGGCAGTCGTGCCATCGTCGCGCAGCCCCACCGTCGCCGCAGGCGGCAAGGTCTGCCCCGCCGGGTCGACGATCGCTCTGCACACGGCAAACGGCAGCCCACGCGCGCCCGCCTGTGCCGCCGCGATGTGCGATTCCATATCGACGGCCAGCGCACCCGTACGGGCATGCAGCGCCGCCTTCTGCTGCTGCGTCACCACGGGCGCGGCCACCGCCGCCAGCAGGCCGCGCGCAAGAGGCGTCCCGGGCAGCGCGGCGCGCAATGCCGAGGCGATGCGCTCGCTCCACGCCGAATCGGCAGGCACTCGGCCCGACGGCCCATCGATCGCATCGGCGACGATCACCGTACCCGGCGCCAAGTTTGGTGCGAGCCCGCCCGCGGTGCCGAAGCTCATCACGCCACGCGCACCGCGCGCCAATGCCTGCTCCAATGCACGTTCGAGCCGATCCGCACGCGCCGCATACACGACCTCGACGCCCGGCCCGCGCGCGATACGCGCTTCGAACGCCATCCCTGTCACTACGATCAACGGCAATGCCGCGTCGATCGCCATTACATGCCCACCGCGACGCGCGCGCGGCGGTCACGCGTGAGATTGCGGTAGCGCGCCAACGCCCACAGCGGGAAGAATTTGCGGTAACCGTGATAGCGCAAATAGAACACTCGCGGAAAGCCGGTGGCCGTGAAGCGCGTCTCGTCCCACAAGCCGTGCTCGCGCTGCGTCCGAACGAGGTAATCGATGCCGCGCGTGACGGCCGGATGATCGATGATGCCCGCAGCCATCAATCCCAGCAGCGCCCATGCCGTTTGCGAAGCCGTGCTCGCGGCCGGTTCGTAGCCGCGATAGTCGAGCTTGTAGCTCTCGCCGCCCTCCCCCCAGCCGCCATCGTCGTTCTGGATGGCGATGAGCCACTGCGCCGCGCGCTTGATCCGCGCGTCGTCGTGCGCGATGCCCGCGGCGTTCAGCGCACTTAGCGCGGTCCACGTGCCGTAGATGTAGTTCATGCCCCAGCGGCCGTACCAACTGCCGTCGTCTTCTTGCTCGGCAAGCAAGTAGTCGTACGCGCGCCGCGCAGGCTCGCTATTGCCCGGCAGCTCGCCCAACTGCGCCAACATCGACAAGCATCGGCCCGAAACGTCGGCTGTCGGCGGGTCGAGCAAGGCGCCATGATCCGAGAATGGAATGTTGTTCAGGTAGTACTGCGTATTCTCGGGCTCGAAAGCGCCCCATCCGCCGTCGCTGCTCTGCATGCCGACGATCCATTCACGCGCGCGCGCGATCGCTTCGCGATCGACATTGGAGCGCGTCAGCGCGGCCGCGCGGTGCATGGCCATCGCGACGACGGCAGTGTCGTCGACGTCCGGATAATGCGGGTTCGCGTACTGGAACGCCCACCCGCCGGGACGAACGTGGGGGCGGCGCGAGATCCAGTCGCCGCGCACGTCGAGCACTTGCAGCGGGCGCAGCCACTGCAGGCCGCGCAGCGCCGCCTCTTGCGCACGCGGCGCCTCGACTTCGAGCAGCGCATGTGCGACGAGCGACGTGTCCCAAACGGGCGACAAGCAAGGCTGGCAGTACGCTTCTTCGTCACCGATCACGAGCAGCTTGTCGAGCGAGGCGCGCGCAATGGCTCGGTTCGGATAGTCCGGTCCATAGCCCAGCGCGTCGTACATCATCACGGCATTGGCCATCGCGGGGAAAATCGCACCCAAGCCGTCCTCGCCATTCAAGCGCTCGTCCACGAACGCCACCGCGCTTTGCACCGCGCGCTCGCGCGTTCGCTTGGGAAACCACCCGTCGACCGCGCGCAGGATCGAATCCACGACGCGGAAGAAAGCAAACCACCCGCGGCTCTGATGCCCTGCGCGCGGCAATAGGCCCGTCGCCGACGGATTGCCCAGAAAGAGCTCGTCGATCCGCACGCCAAGCGGATTTTTTGCGACCGGGCGCCGCGCATTGAGCACGAGCAGGGGCACGATGACCGTGCGCGCCCAATACGACACCTTCGATAGATGAAACGGAAACCACTGCGGCAAGAGTGTGATCTCCACAGGCATCATCGGCACGGCGCTCCACGGCACCATGGCGAACAACGCCAGCAAGATCCGCGTAAACACGTTCACCGCCTCGGCGCCGCCCGCCCCGAGAATGGCCGCGCGCGCGCGCCGCATGTGCTCGGCGTCTTCGCACTCGCCGGCCATCTTCAGCGCGAAATAGGCCTTCACGCTCGCGCTCACGTCCATGGCGCCGTCGGTGAACAGGGGCCAACCGCCGTCGGCCAGTTGAATGCGGCGCAAGTACCGCACGATCTTGCGTTCGAGCTCGACATTCGGCGCTTCGCCCAGGTAGTGGACGAGCAGGAGATATTCCGCGGGAATCGTCGCGTCGGCTTCGAGTTCGTAGACCCAATGCCCGTCGGGGCGCTGATCGGCGAGGATGGCATCCGTCGCGCGCGCGATCGAAGTCTCGAGCGCAGCGCGCGACTGAGCGGCGCCTGAAGCGCTCGAGGCCGCCATCACGGCGGAAGGGGCGGAAATGTCGTTCATCGGCATCTCAATGGGTAGCAGGCGAAGCCAGCGGCTTCGCAGTCGAATATTTGGGTTTTACGTTCGGCCTTGGCCAGGGCCGGCGCTGCACGCCGCAGCACTCCGATACGCACGACACTGCGAGCGATGCGTCCGCTCAAAAGAGCGCGTAGCGCAAGACGATCCACAACAGGCGCAGACGGGGCTTCGTCACCGGCGTGCGCGGCACGTCGAAACCGCGATCGAGCGTCCGCTCGAGCAAGCACCGGTAGACGCCCGACATGATGCGCGGCGCGCGCACCGCATTGCGCGGCGCGGTGTCCATGATCGCGTCGGCTTGCGCAAAATGCCCAAGCGCTCGCTGCGCCAACGTCGCGCAGACGCGCGGCAGCGATGGATCGTCGGCGATCGCAACGGGGTTGGTCGCAGCGATACCTTCGCGAGCGAGCAATTCACGCGGCAAGTAACACCGGTTGATCGCCGCATCTTCGTCGATGTCACGCAAGATGTTGGTCAACTGCAACGCACGCCCCAGATGATGCGACAGCGCATGCCCGGCATCATCCGTCATCCCGAAAACCCTCACCGACAAACGGCCCGCTGCGCTCGCGACACGGTCACAATATAGGTCGAGCGTCGCTTCATCGGGCGCGCAGATATCCTGCGCGGCATCCATCGCCATGCCGTCGATCATCGCGTGGAAATCCTCGCGACGCAGGCCGAACGCGCGAATCTGGCGCGCTAGCGCCGACAGCGCGGGGCGGGGTTCGCCGTCGTAGCACGCATCGATATCCGCACGCCAACGTGCAAGCCCGGCGCTGCGTTCGGCACGCGGCGCGCTGCTGTCGGCTATATCGTCGACCGCGCGGCAAAACGCGTAGATCTGAAACATCGCATCGCGCTGCGCCGCGGGCAGAATGCGCATTGCGAGGTAGAACGAGCTGCTCGACGTGACGGTTGCGGCGTCGGTTGCTGGTTCGTCCGCGACGAGATTGGAAACGGCCAAGGCGAACTCCGCTATGCGCCCCTGCGGGGCGAATGAAAATCGATGCTGATTTGCCGCGCGCCACGGACACTGCGCGCCACATTGACGCAACGCGCTAAGTTCGGCAACCGGCACGCGGCGCCGGCAAAGGGGGCCGGAAACGGACAAAAGTATACCAACGTTTCATTGAGGAGCCACAGACGCGAGCGCGGCGGCCGCTCGGTCCCGGCATACCGGGGCGGCAAATGCGCGCGCCCGCGTGAGCTTGCGCACGCTCGTTCGTCGAACGCGCTGCGCGCTAGCCAAGCGCGATCGAGCGGTTGCGTCCCTGACGCTTGGCGCTGTAAAGCGCGGCGTCGGCTTCGTTGATGAGCACCTCGTAGCTGGGCAGTCCCGGGCGCGCCGCCGCGCCGCCCACGCTCGCCGTGACGGGCACGCGCACGCCCTCGGCTTCGACCGGTGTATCGCAGATCGTCATGCGAACCTTTTCGGCGACGATCATCGCATCGGCAAGCGGCGTGCACGGCAGCAGCAGCGCGAATTCCTCGCCGCCGAACCGACCGAAGGTGTCTTGCACGCGCACCGCATCTGCCACGCGTTGAGCCATCACGCGCAGTACCGTATCGCCGACGGCATGACCGAAGCGATCGTTGATGTCCTTGAAATGGTCCAGGTCGAACAACAGCACCGAGAGCTCGCCTCCATAACGCTGCCAGCGTAGAAATTCGTCGCGCAGGCGGCTCTCGAAGAAACGCCGGTTCGCGATGCCGGTCAAGCCATCGCGATTGGCGTATTCCTGCAGCTTTTCGACGGCTTCCTCACGTTCGCGCTGAACCACGCTGACGTGCGTTACGTCGGAGATCGTCACGCAGACGGCCTCGACTTCGCGCCCGCGCGTGAGCGGCATGAACGTACAGTCTTGCTGCATGAAGTCCACGCCGCCGGTAATCGGCCGGTCGTGATCGAACCTGAACAGATAGGGCCGTTGCTCCCACGAACTGAACGCGAAGCTGCCGAGCTGAAACACACTTTCGATCTTGCGCGACAGCCATACGCGCGGCAATTCGGGAAACGTGTCGAAAATGGATTTGCCCACGACCGTTTCGGCAGGCTGGCCGCTGTGATCCTGCATGAACCGGTTCCACATCAGCACCGTCATGTCGCGGTCGAGCACGAAAATGCCGAAGCCCACGCGTTCGATCACCAGGTCGCTGAGAGATTGCTCCATCGCTTCGGTCATAGGCTGGATAGGAGCGCGTCGAGCGCCTCATTCATCCGACGAATAGAATCCTCGGCCATGAGCATCACGAGGTGAGCACGAAACGTCTGGTCTTCGAGCGCGAAGTTCACCTCGAGCAGCAACGCCGTCTTCCATGCGAGCACGTCCGATTGAAAGACATCGTCGAGCGAGATTTTTTCGCCGAGCAAGCCGGGCGCCGAAAAAATCGGTGTGCGGTCGAGCTGATTGAGGATGCACGAGACGCACGCTCCCGTCAGCACGTTGGCCACGTCGAACATCAGCTCGGTTTGGCTCACGGAATCGTAGGCGGAATTGACGTACGGATCGTTCACCAGCGCGCACAATTGGCCGACCCCGCTGCTGCGGCAGATGACGAGCGCCTCGCCCTTGAGGTCGGAGCGAAACCCTTGCCGCACGGCTGTGACGCTCTCCTCGATGCCGGTCATATCCCGCAGCGTGCGAGCGGCGTCTTCGGCGCGCACGACGCGAACGCGAGGCACCGACAACTCGATGAAAGTGTCTAGCAGACGCGCGAGCCGCGTCGCCGCCTGTCCCATCGCCAAGTTGGCGATTTCCTGCAAGGCGTCGCGCTGCTCTTCGGTGAACACGTTTTCACGCATACAACCCGTACTCCTTGAGGATGGGCAATATTGCCTCGGGCGTCACGGGCTTGGCGACGAAGGCGGCCGCCCCCAACGCGCGCACGCGTTCCTGAGCGAGCGGCTGCACGTCGGCGGATACGACGATGACGAACGTATTCAGGTCTTCATGTTGCAGCGCTTCGAGGACTTGATAGCCGGTCATGTCCGGCATCGTCAGGTCCAGAAACATCACCGAGGCCTTTCCCGCGCGATAGAGCGTGAGAGCCTCACGGCCGTTCGATGCGTATGCGATGTCGACGTCCCAGTCGGCCGGCAAAGCTTTCGTCAGAACCTTACGGGCAAGCAGGGAATCATCGGCGATCACAATCGGCAAAGGCATGGCAAGCGTGATGGAAACGAAAACGGTCTATATCGCGTTAACGGCGGCTCGGCACTCTTCTTTAGCGGAAAACGAAGCGCGGCGACGGGCGGCGCGCGCAAGCGATCGCGATGCGGCCGGCGGCGGGGCGAAAATGCGCCGCGAGAGAGCGGCGCAAACCGTGCTTCGGCGTGCGCCTGCTACATTGAGCGCATCATGCCTTCATAAAATGAAGCGAAATTCTCGGAGCAAACCGGCGGAAAATCAACTCTTCAATTTCAGAATCGATCAACCAAGCTTATCGATTTCTCCTGTATGAAGAAATAAAGCGGGGCATTTCTGGCAGAATATGCGGTAATTTTTCTTTTGTGTACGTTTGCGCTTCGAATTTCGTCGCTGTTTTAGGGCGAACGTTCGGACCTCCTCGTGCATCGCGGGAGCGCGAAAAAGCTCGGGCGAGGATAAGTCGCTTATGATGATTGAAAGGTAACCGCTCGCTAATTGAACAGCCCAAGAACATGAACCGCCGACGGCCCGCAGCTTCGACGACGAACGCCCTGCCCGGCGATTGGCAAGACGGCTCGCCCGTGCAGGCCATGCCCGTACCGGACTTCCGCGCCCGGCGCGTGACCCTCATCGTGCTGCTCGCCGCGGCGATCGTCTTGCCGTGCGTCTATGCCGGAGCTATCGCTTACTCCGATTTCCGCGCCCGCGTCGCATCTGCGACCGATGCGACGGTTAGAACCGTGCGCATCGCCGAAGAACACGCGCTAAAAGTATTCGATCTGAACGAAACGCTCGATGCGCGCGTCGACGATCTGGTACGCGGGCTCACCAACGAGGCGATTCGCGCGAGCGAAGCCGACATCCACAGCAAGCTGCAAAAGATCGGCGGCGGCTATCCGCAGGTCGCTTCGGTGTCGATCTTCGGCCCGGAAGGCGTCTTGCTCGCAAACAGCCGCTACTACCCGGCGCCGCACGCGTCGATCGCCACGCGCGACGACTTCGTCGGAATTCGCGGCGGACGCATTCTCGAGCATGTTTCGAAAGTCATGGTGTGGCATGCGGGTAGCGGCGATGCCGTCTTCAATACGGGCATCGCACGGCGCGCCGCCGACGGTGCGTTCGCAGGGCTCGTCTCGGTCGCGCTGCGCCGTTCGTACTTCGAATCGTTTTACCGCGAACTGCTCGGCAATGAACGCGGCGCGATGTCGATGACGCTCGCGCGCAGCGACGGCGCGGTGCTCGCCGCGTATCCGCCGCGTCCCGAATCGGCCGTGGTCGCGCCGCAGTTGGAAACGGCGCTCGCCGCCGGCAGCCGCTCAGGGGTACTGCGCATTGCCGGCGAGGGTGGCCAGCGCGAGCCGCGCGGCGGCAAAATTCTCGCCTATCGACAGGTCGGCTCCTATCCCGTCTATGTGTCCTGCGCTTATAGCGAGGCGGCCATTTGGACGGCGTGGTCCAACAGAGCCTTGATTTCGGCAACTTCCATATTCGTGCCGTCGATCGTGCTCTGGTTCGTGCTCGCCCTCTCGCTCAAGCGCCTCGCAGCCGAAAAGCAAGCATGGGAGCGTTGGCAGGCCGAAGCATCGATGCGACGCTCGATCGAATCGGCGTATCGGCAGTCACGCAAGATGGAAGCGCTCGGCAACCTGGTCGGCACGGTCGCGCACGACTTCAACAACCTACTGACGATCGTCGCAACGAATGTCCAAATCGCGCGCAGGCGCGACGCCGCCGGTCTCGACCGCGAACTGAGCGCCATCGAGCGTGCGTTGAAAAGCGGGCAGTCGCTCACGCGCCAACTGCTCGGCGTCGCGCGCAAGCAGCCTCTGCGCAACGAAGTCATCGACTTGTCGCGCTGGCTGGCAGCCAGTTGCGAATTGCTGCGCGCCTCGCTCGGCGCCAAGGCCTCGCTCGTCGTCGATATCGGCCGCGACATCTGGCCGATCGAAGTCGACAGTGCGGAACTAGAACTCGCCCTCATCAACGTCGCAGTCAACGCTCGCGATGCGATGCCCAACGGAGGCCGATTCACCGTTCGCGCCACCAACGTGAGGCTCGAACGCGAAGGCGGGTTCGCGCTCACGGGCGAGTTCGTCCAGATTTCGCTCGAAGACACCGGCGCGGGCATGGCGCCCGATGTCCTTGCTCATGCGTTCGAACCGCTCTTTACGACCAAGCCCAAGGGGATGGGCACCGGCCTCGGCCTGCCGCAGGTATTCGCATTCTGCGACCGCTCGGGCGGTCTGGCGACGATCGACAGCACGCCGGGCGTCGGAACGTCGGTGCGGCTTTATTTGCCGCGCGCCGTCAACGCGCCTACGGTCGCCGCCTCCGTCGCGCAGCGAGCCGCCTACGCCGAGCCGCCCGGCGCGATGCACGTCCTGCTCGTCGAAGACAACGACGAAGTAGCCGCCGGCACGGAGGCGTTATTAAGGATGATGGGGCACCGCGTAACCTGCGCATTCAATGCGGACGCAGCCTTGCGGCTCATCGCGGACAGCAAAGCCCGAGCCGACGATCCGTTCGACGCGCTCATCTCCGACATCCACATGCCCGGCGCCCACAACGGCATCGACCTCGCCGAAGCGGCACAAGCGCTGGCCGCGCCGATCCCCGTCATTCTCATCACGGGTTACGCGCAGGAGCTCGAGCGCGCGAGGAATGTCAACGTGCGCGTGCTGTCCAAACCTTTCGATATCGCGTTGCTGGAATCGATGCTTCAGACCATTGCGCGCGAGCGCGAGCTTGGCGCCCCAGCGCACGGCAAGGCGACTTGAGCGGGGCGGCGCGAGTTTTGCGTATTCATCGAGCACCCAGCCTCGAGGAGGTCATCATGCAGCACACCGTTATCGCGTTTTTCGATACCTATCCCCAGGCCGAAGCCGCTCGCGATGCGCTCGTTGCGGCCGGCGTCGCGCATGAGGACGTGATGCTCAAGGCCAGATGCGAGCCGACCTATGCAAGCGATGCGACTTCGGCCGTCGATGCCGCGCCCACTGCGAACGAGGGTTTGCTCGCCAGCATCGAGCGCTTTTTCGAATCGCTGTTCGTCACCGCGCCGCCTGAGCATACGAGCGCGCAGTACGCAGAGGCGGTTCGGCGCGGCGCCGTGATGGTCTGCGTCGACGCGTCGACCGATGCGCTCGCGCAACTCTCCCGTGCAACGCTCGAAGCCATGGGGCCGCTCGACATCGAGGAGCGAGCGGCAACTTGGCACGCTCCGGCAGACGACGCCACACGTTCGCACTCGCCGCTCGAAGAACTGGGCTTGCGCCCGAGTGTGCCCGCTGCGGCAACGCGCCCGAGCACGGTACGGAGCTATCCGCGAAGTGGCGCCGGCGAACCCGTTGTCGGCTCCTTGCCGGCGGCAGGCGCTGCGCAACAGCAGGCCACCGAAGCAAGCGCGACTGCCGTCGCCGCCGGCTCCGCCCCCGGCATGGGTGCGGTGTTCACGTCGGGGCCGGGCGAACCGCCGGCGCCCCCTGTCGCACCCGAGGCGTCGAAGCCGCGCGCCCCCGCCATCCCCGACGAGTTCTTGCAAGACGCCGAAAGCTACCGTGGCGGCGAATCCAAGCCTGACGGAACGTGAGCGGTCACTTCGGCGAAGCGTGACGCTTCACCCACGCTTCGAAACGCTGCACGAAGGTCGTGAGGAACTTGCGCGTGTCCTCGCTGGCGATACCACCATTGGCGTCGAAGAACGAGTCGGTGTGCTTGAGGAAGATCTCGGGCTGGCCGAGCGTGGGAACGTCCAGATATGCAAGGACGTTGCGCAAATGCTGCTGCGACAACGCCGTGCCGGTCGCGCCTAGGGAAATTCCGCAAACCGCCGCCGGCTTATCCTTCCATGAATTGGTCCCCCACGGCCGCGAACCCCAGTCGATTGCGTTCTTCAGCACGCCCGGCATCGAGCGGTTGTATTCGGGCGTGACGAACAGCAAGCCGTTCGAGGCTTCGACGCGCTTTTTCAGTTCCTTTGCGACGTCGGGGAAATCGGCGTCGTAGTCTTGGCTGTAGAGCGGCAACGAACCGATGTCGAGGAACGAGAACTCGAAGTCGCCGCTTGCCAGCTTGGTCAGAGCGTGCGCGAGCTGCTTGTTGAACGATTCCCGCCGCAGACTGCCGACTACCACTTCGATTTTGTAAGCCATGGCGTTACTCCCACGATTGAGGACGAGAATGCCGAAGCCGGAAGGTTCGGCCCAACTACCCATCATAGCCATCGATGCTTCGCTTCGCTGGCCCGTTTTTCCGGCAACCCACTAAACGCGCCGCCGGCTGGGCCTCTCACCCCGCCTTTCCACAACCTTTTCCACAGAATCTGTGGATAAGTCGTCAATATCCCACCGCGCTTACGAATCGACACATCCATGACGATTGCATGATGTCCCGGAAGGCTATTCGACGGTGAGCGAACATCTTTGCGTTTCCTTGCATCCGTTCGCTTACCCCCGGCGTATTGAAGGCAGCAAGGGTCGTGCGTCGCGAAACGGCAAGAACGGTCGGTCAGGCAATCGAAAGATTCCGGCTTCTCGTCCCGTCCAGCAGACACCGGCTCAAGCTATCGAGGCCCACCTAGAGGCCATCTGATTTTTCACTTCAATTCAAATCAGGAGCATCAAATGAACAAGCAATGGATCGCCGCCGCCGCTTTCACCGCAGCCCTCGGTGCAACGCTTACGACGCCGGTGTTCGCTGCCGACATGGAAAAGTGCTACGGCATCGCGCACGCAGGCCAAAACGACTGCAAGGGCAACAGTCACTCGTGCGCAGGCCAGGCGACGAAGGACATGGACAAAGGCGAGTTCAAGGCTGTCGCCAAAGGGACATGCGGCCAACTCGGCGGCACGCTCTCGCCCGCGATGTAACTCACCGTATGTCTCTCGGACGGCGCGCCGATTGCGCGCCGCCACCGGCCCCTCGCGGGGCTTGTCCACGCGAGCGGTCGCGACCCTAGGAGCAAAATGCAATGAATCCGCAGGCACTGATGGGCGCAGGTCTTGGGTTGCGCGCGCCTCATGCCGCCGCCGCGCTCGCGCGACGTCCGCGCGTCGGCTGGTGGGAAGCGCACAGCGAAAACTATTTCGGGGGCGGCGAGCCCGTCGCGGCGCTTTCGCGCGTGCGGGAGGACTACCCGGTGAGCCTGCACGGAGTGGGGCTAGGGCTCGGCAGTGCGGAAGCGCCCGCGCCGGATCATCTAAAACAATTGCAAGCGCTCGTCGCGCGCATCGAGCCCGCGCTCGTCTCCGAGCACCTCTCGTGGAATCGAGCAGGCGGCCGATATTTCAATGACTTGCTGCCCGTACCACGCGTGGAAGGCGCGATCGAAGTCGTCGCCGAACACATCGACGCCGTTCAGAATGCGCTTGGCCGGCCGCTGCTGATCGAAAACGTCTCGGCCTATGTCGCTTTCGACGGCGAACTGTGCACGCAAGCCGAGATGCTCGCACAGCTCGTCGCGCGCACCGGCTGCGGCATCTTGCTCGACGTGAATAACTTGTACGTCAATGCGCTGAACCTGGGCATCGATCCGCTAGTGGAAATGGCGAGATTGCCGAGGGGCTGCGTCGGCGAAATTCACGTGGCGGGATTCGAGTGGTTGGACGCGATCGCGATCGACTCACACGGCGCGCCGGTTTGCGACGCCGTATGGTCGCTGCTCGACGCCGCGTTCGACCGGTTCGGCCCGACGCCGGTGCTGCTCGAGCGAGATTCGAACTTGCCGGCGTTGGACGCGCTGCTCGAGGAGTACGCGCTACTGGAAGAACGCGTGGCCGCGGCCGATACCCGCCTGCGCTCGGCTCAAACCGCCATGCCCGAGGTGGCGCCATGTTGAGCCGGTCCTCTTACGCCGCGCGGCTCGGCGCTTTCGCTGCTTCGCTTAGTGGCGATGATGCCGAGCCCTCCGGGGTGACCTCGGCCACGAAAGGGCGCTTGAGCGTTTATCGAAACAATGTGCGACTCAATCGCATCGCCGCCCTCACCGATGCCTTCGTCAACGTCGTTCGGCTCGTCGGCAAAGAGTACTTCCATGCGCTCGCACGCGCCTACGTCGATCGCACGCCGGCGGCGAGCGCCAACCTTCATGAGGACGGCGCCGCGCTGCCCGCGTTCATTCGCAGCTTCGAGCCCGCAGGCGACCTGCCCTACTTGGGCGACGTGGCCGACGTGGATTGGCGGCTGCATCGCGCCTACTTCGCCGACGACGCTGATGCAGTCGATGGCGCGAGACTCGCCGAACTCGGCCCTGATCAATTTGCGGCGGCCTCGCTGCGGCTCATGCCATCGGTTGCGCTGGCGCGCTCGAGCCGTTGGCCGATTGCCGACATTTTGGCGATGCACGGCGGCGGCGCCCCCGCGCGGTTGGACGCTGGAAGCCAATCCGTCTTGATTTGGAGAGAAGCGTTCTCCGTGCATTGGCAGGCGCTGGGGATGGCAGAAGCGCAGGCGGTCGCTGCGTTGATGGCCGGCGCCACGGTTCAAGCAGCGCTCTCCGATATAGGCGCCAACGCGAATTCGTTGCTTGCGCAACTATTCGGCCGTCGGCTCGTCCACGCTATCGAGGTACCTCATCATGAAACGCTTATCTAGCTGGTTTCATCGTCTCGATGATATTGCAGTCGCACTACAACCGTTATTCGCGCTAGCGATACGACTTTATTTATTCCGCGTATTTTTCTTGTCGGGCTTAACAAAATTGCGTAGTTGGGACAGTACGCTTTATTTGTTCTCCAACGAATATCACGTGCCGGTCCTGCCTCCCGCGGTAGCGGCCGTGATGGGCGCCGGCGGCGAATTGATCTTCCCGGTCTTGCTGTTGGTCGGGTTGCAGCCACGGTTCGCCGCCGCGGGACTTTTCTTCGTCAATCTCGTCGCGGTATTGTCTTACCCAGGGTTGGAACTCGTCATGATCAAAGACCACATCCTGTGGGCCGTCTTGATCGCTTATCTGTTCTTCCATGGAGCCGGGCGTTGGTCGCTTCAAGGCTTTCTGCATCGAGGGAAGGTCATGGGCGGTGTGCAGCAAAACCGGGCATGAAAACAAGCTCAAAAAAGCGGCCACAGGGCGGCGCAGAGACGCGTGGCGCGCCCGGGTGGCGTTGACGTTCGCTGCCTTCTTTGGACTCGAATCACGAAATGTCACTCGACTCGTTGCAGGCAACTCACCCTCTGTCGTCGCCACGAGCCTGTTGCATCGAGGACGAACGACGACGTTACTCGAAGAGGACGGCGACATTCTCCGGCGGGCGGGCGATCACGGCTCGTCCATTGCGGACGACGATAGGACGTTGCAGCAGGATCGGATGGGCGGCGATCGCTGCGTACAGTTGATCGTCGGTCAGCGCGGGATCGTCGAGGCCCAGTTGTTTATAGGGCGCCTCATTGTCGCGAACCATGTCTCTGACTGCGCCGCCCAGCATCCCATGCAGCGCCTTGAGCGCCTCGACCGACGGCGGCTCTTTCAGATACTCGACAACGGTTAATGGCTCGCCAGCCTGGTCAAGCCGGTCCTTGACGAGTTCACACGCGCCACGCGATTTGGAGCAATGGGGATTGTGGTAGATGGTGATCATGATTCATTCGCCTGTTCACTGAGAGGCCGTTATTTTACGGGCGCAGGCCGTTACGGGCCCAGACTGCGCCGGACGCGAGCGGCTACAAGCCGAGTATCGGCGAGTGGTTTCGCGAAACGATAGTGCGAGAGAGATATCCGCGAGAAGGTCGCGGTGACCCTTCCAGGTTCCTAGCGGCTAATCTCGACTGGATGGTACATGCGCCGCAGCCCGGGGCGACCGCAAGGCGGCGTCGATCGGTGCTTGTTTGCATCGGCCGCCCCTCCCATTTTCCCTGCCCGCGATTGGCGGTATTCGCACAGACGTTCTGTCCCAACCAGGTCGGTCGGCGACAGCGGTGCGCCACGGTTTATGCGCATAAACCGCTGGCATCCCGGCAGCGGTGGGCAGAATCGATCTTCCGGGCCAATCGGCCCGGTCGCCATGTGGGTCCTCGGATACAAACGACGCTGCGTCACCGACCGGCTGCAACGAGCGCTTTGCGGAGCGCAACTTACCTGTTCGCTTTCGCCTTTCGCGGCGACCGCACTCTCACCGATTACTCGCGCCATCGAGTGGCCGCACCACGCTCCGCTCGTGCTGGCTGGCTCGCAGGCTGCCGATTCCTCGAGCCAGGGGATTCGCGACACGCTACCGAACCACACACCAGTCAAATAGGAGACGGGCGACAGATCAAGGGACGCGGCGCACTTCACCGAATGTCGCATCTGTCAGCGCGTGACGTCTTCTCAGCAAATCGACCACCCCTCTAAGCAACCCTAGAACCCCATCAGCTAAACCCTTTATCGTCGCATCCGTTTAACAACAGGCGACAAACTTCATAAACCGGCTGACCCGGTCTCACCCGCTTTATGCGCATAAACCTTGTCCAAATGGCCAGTTCGTGGCGCGCCAACGACGAAAACATTGAATTCCTAAATTTACAAGGTAGAATTCGTCGATCTGTTAAGGAGCTAAAAAAATTGGCAGCCGAAATCGTCGCGGTAACTCAACAGAAGGGCGGGGTGGGCAAGAGCACCATCGCGATGCATCTTGGCGCTGCTTTCCATGAAAAGGGCAAGCGCGTCCTCGTGGTCGACGCCGATGGGCAGAACACCTTGATCCACTGGGCGAGTGCCTCGGCAGACGGCGACTCAGGTATTCCTTTTCCTGTCGTCAACCTTTCCGAAGCCGGCGGCCAAATTCATCGCGAGATCAAGAAATTCATCGGTGACTACGACGTGATCGTAGTTGACTGCCCGCCTTCGATTACCGAAAAAGTGTCGGGCGTTGTCCTCTTGGCGGCTTCTATCGCCGTGATCCCAACCTCTTCGTCTCCCGCGGACTATTGGTCGAGCGTCGGCCTGGTGAAACTCGTGCAACAGGCCCAAGTGATGAACGAGGATCTCCGCGCGGTCTTCTTACTGAACAAGACCGAAGAGAAGCGCATGCTGACCCGTGAACTCAAACGTGCGCTCGAGGACCTCGGGTTTCCTCTCCTCAAAACCCAGATTCCGACGCGTGAAGCGTACAAACAGGCAATGGCGCTCGGTCAAACGGTGCTGCAAATGAATGACCGTGGCGCAAAACTCGCCGCGGCCGAGATCCGAGCGTGCGCGGCCGAAATCGCCTCGATGCTCCCCTGACTTTATGCGCATAAAGGACCCCCAATGAAACCCTCCCAGTTGGCAAAAGGCTTCCAGGCGCGCCCCGATACCACTAGCAGCGAGAAGCGCACGGCCCTCGATCGGCTTAACGCGATAGACGACATCGTACAGGGCGACACGAGGGCATCGGTCAAGACTACGCCGGGGCGGGGCGAGGCGGTTCTTCATTCCGTCACGTCGTCGACCGACGCTCACCATGCAAACGAATCGAACGACTATCGCGCATGGCGTCTCTCGAACAACTACAACCCCGGGCAGGTGATCGAACTCGATTTGCGGGCGATCAAGCCCAGCCCATTCAATCCACGGCACTTTTATCTAAAGGCATCGATCGCCGAACTCGCAGTTAATCTCGCAAAGCAGGGCCAGCAGCAAGCTATCCACGTCATTCCCGATTACGCCAATCCGGGCTCGTATTTCGTCAGCGATGGCGGCCGGCGCGTGCGCGCATTGAAGGAAGCGAACAAGGACACCGTCAAGGCAGTCGTCGTCGATCTTCCGGTCGGAATTGAAAGCTATAAGCTCGGCTACGATCTGAACGTTCAACGCGATTCGCAAACCGTGTTTGATAACGCGATCGTCTGGCGGCGCTTCCTGGACGAAAAGCACTTCCAAAGTCAGAAAGAATTGGCCGAGCACTTGGGACTCGACGAATCCACGGTGGCCGTGGCGCTATCGCTTGCCAAGCTTCCCGAATCGATCATGCAGGAAATGGTCGCGCGTCCCGATCGCTTCGGCTCGAACATGGCATATCAGGTAGGCCGCTATCACTCCGCTCGCGGGGTCGATGCGACGCTGCGCTTGATCAACCGCATCGTTGCGGACGATTTGAGCACACGGCAAGTCGCCGATATCGTCAAGGGCCGGGCGAATCCGCAGGACGATGCGAAGCCGGCGATGCGCCAGCGCTACGCGCAGCGAATGGAAATCAAACTCGACGGTGTCGCGGTGGGGGATCTCAAATCCTACGGCGACGACAGGCTCGAGTTGCGACTGCGCGGCTTGTCTCGTGACAAGCGCGACGACATTCTGCGGCGGATCGAACAGATATTGCAATCGAGCTGAGCCTGGGCGATAGCGCCCAAGCACCGCGAAGACCCGCAGGCGGGCGCCCGGGCTATGCCGCGCTCAGGCGGCCCGCGAATGGCTGAGCGTGAAGGCGAGCAGATCGCCGTCGGTGGGTTCGCCCCAGGTTTTGCGTGCCAGCCAATCGAAGAACGCCGTCTCACCGAGCTTGGAACTCAGGCCGCGACGACGCCAGTCTTCGCGTAGGTGAGAGCCCAACTGCGGCAGCATATCCTCTTCGAACGATTGCCTCGCGAGTTCCTGTTCCGACTCGCCTTGCTCTTCGTAGAGCGAACGCGCTTCTTTCCGACGGTACGCGGCGTATTCGTCCAGCAACCGCGCTTTGAGCTCGTCGGCCGGCACGGTACCCGACAGCCCCTTCACCGTCCCGCTAGGCGGCTGCTCGACCAGGTCCACGGGCGGGGCATAGCCCTTCTTGAGCGCGTCCTTGAAGAGCGCAGGAGCGCTGCGAACGGGCGGCAGCGAGGCGCTGCGCATGCGCTGCTCGGTCATTTGCAAAGCAGCGCGGATGCGGTTCTCCTCGCTATCGGCGTACAGGGTCTGCGCCTCCTTCAGCGGAATGCCGATCTTGACCATCCGGTCGATCAGCGTGCTGTCGAAGACGTTCGGATGCTCGTCCAACGCCAGCATCGGCTGCTTGCGTTCGGTCACGCGGAATTGAATCTCCGCGACGCGCCGGCCTTCGCGGTGCTCGATGAGTTCCACGAAGATGTTGGTCACGGCGTTCACTTCCGCAATGGCAGGCCGCAGATAGTCTCGCTTGAAATATTTGTATTCGCGCTTTGCCTCGTCACCCGCCTCGGTGTCCGGCGTGCCTGAAAGGATCGGTCGCCACCATGCCCACGACTCGCGCATCGTCAGGTGACTGGGATTGGTGAGATAACGCACGCAGATCTCGTACAACGCCAGCCCAGCGCTGCTGCGCAGCTGACTCTGAAACTGCAAGCTCAGGCGCGCGTACTGCACGGGATCGAGCAGCTTTTTCTTGATCTTCGGCGCAAACGAAAACTCCACCCAAACCCGCCGCGTGGCGGGATCTTCTAGAATTTCGGCATCCGCGATCAGCGTCGAGATGCCCCATTTGCGGCCCGGCTTTTGGCTGGACGTCCCTTGGCTCCACTCGACTTGCACGGACACCATCCGCCGCAGGTGCTCTTTCACCAGGGCCGTATCGTTGGAATCGAAAGCAGAATTGGCGACGATGTCCGACAACAAAGCACGGTAGGTGTCGCCGGATTCGTCCGCCTGCTGCGCAACGGCCAGCAACACGTTGAACAGCTTTCGAGTAAGGAGCGTGATCTTACCGCTCTTGGGCTGAATGGCGATCGCTTCGACGGCCTTTCGCAATTCAGCGGAGCTTGGACTCACCACATCGGTTTTCTTCGCGCGCTTCGTTGCCATGCATCGGTCGTGAAGGAAATTTTCCGACAGGATACAGAGTGCGGTGATGGGCGTCTACACCCACACTCTCACCCTTCGCGGTGAAAAGCCGTTCTCGACGGCGACTCACCTCGCTCTGCTCCCGTAACGCCTCACCCGTGAGTAAATCCGGCGCGCGCTTCGGTTCTTTGCCGGATAGGCATCCACGAGAATTGGGCTCTTTGGCACTCGGCTGGGTAGACCCAGCGACCGATCCTGTATCGGCTCACCATCGAGATTGTCGTAATTTGGCGACGGAGATTGCGTGAACGACCGACGATCGTCGGCTCGACTCCCTGCACGGCGCGCAAGGGCGTCTGAAGCGTCGCTCGGCTCACGCAAATGGCTTCCCTCGGGCCACGAACCCACGTCGAGAGCGGGGCGCGCACAGGCAACTCGCAAGCAGAAGGACATTGCGGGGAAACTCTTCGCGCGCAAGCTCCCGAACAAGCTCACCTTTCATCTAGCGGAAAGGCCGTGTACTTGCCGATTGCGCGGGTGGCCCAGCGCCCCCCGGAGGCAGTCGATTCCCGAAAATGCTCACCTAAGGGGCGATAAGGCACCGTGCAAACCGGTCAACGCCGCGGCCCGTCACTGCTCCCGCAAAACCTCACCTGAACCGACTCGGTAAGATATTTCCTATGCAGATCCGATACTTAGCCTCGCCTCTCGTCGCGCCCCAGGAGTAGCGCATGGGTCCCGCAGACACTCACCTTATCCTTCGACTCGCGTTTGCAGACACGCCGGCGCGCAAGTCCCACCCACCCCCGCAAACACTCACCTTTGGCGGATTTCCAGGAATTCAGAGCTATCTCACCACACAGTTCCAGCCTACCTCTCGCGCGAAGTGGCGACTAACTTCACGCGGCACCGAGTTTTGACGGGATATCGCAGTCCCGAAAAAGCTCACCACTGAGGCCGACGGCGCTTCGCTTCGGCCGAGGCGATACGTGGCGACCGATGCTCCCGCAAAATCTCACCTCAATGTCATTTCCGGCGCAGCGAGGTCGCTTGCCGGTCACCATCACCGCTCCACGACGGCGCCAGGTCCCGAGAAAGCTCACCTTTGGTCCGAGCATACGTCCAAAAGGCCGGGTTTTCCCGTAAAGGCTCACTTCTCGAACGCTATTTGTCCCGCAGCATCTCACCCACCCCCTCTCAGGGGTTAAATCGGCGGTCGATTTCCCCCTTTGGACATGCCCCGAAAAGTCTCACCTTCACTCGATGAGTCGAGTTGCATCCATCACCAGCCTGCCTAACTCGCAGGCCCGGCGCCTCCCGTAAAACCTCACTGGCCCGATTCCGAGCTGGACGGCACCCCCCGAATCCCCTCACATTGCTTCCTGCTCCGGCTCACTCACGTCCCCGAACCCCATCACGGATTGCTCCCGTCACGGCTCACCTCGTCTCCCGTAAAGCTTCACTGAACCGCCGCGAAAGCCTTTGCTGGTAAGGGTTTGCCGTGGCGTTAACGTTTTTAACAAGGGTTCAAGGGTGTTTACTTCAATGACTCTCAAGACGATGTCTGTGAGCCTGGAGACATACGTCGCTCCAAAAACGGTTCCGTCCCGTGAAACAAGGCGCGATAAAGGGAAAGATCCGTAATTCAATTAAATATCAACAACTTAGCAGATATTCCTTGCTTTGTTTCACGGAATAACCGAGCAAGGCTACTGCCCACAGGCCAGCTAAGACGCTTATCGACGCCAATCAGCACAGCGACGCTTGGTATGATCAAAATCGTACCTTTTAATACGTGTTCCGTTATTATTGGTACACCTTCAACCCGAGCGAGCTGTCCAATGAAGATCGATGACGAACGCAACGCCATCCGGCAAGAGCTCGAATCGCTGCGAGCAGCCGGCGCCCATCGCCGGGAATTGTCGCTGCACGCCTGCAAGCGGCTGTTTTTCGACCTCGGGATCCGGCCGTCGAGCGCCGCTGTCCGTGAACTGACCCAAACTGGCAGCGCCAGCGACATCCCCAAGGATATCGATCATTTCTGGGAGCGCATTCGCGACGCATCGCGCGTGCGCGTCGGAGGCGGTGCCATTCCGCCGTCGTTGGAGGAAAAAGCCGGCGAGTTGCTCGGCGCATTATACGAACACGCTGTGTCGGCAGCCGGGCAGGCGTTCGACGAGGAACGCCAGCACGCAGCGGAGGCGCTCGATCGAGCCACCAATACATTGCGCGAAGCACAGATTCGGCAGGAAACCGCGCACGATGCCTGGCAACGCGCGGAGACGCGCGCAGAGACCGCGCTTGCTCGCGTGCGTGAACTGGAAGCGCAGATCGACGCGTCGGCTGCGCTACGAGTGAGCGAGGACGATGTTTTGCGAGCGACGCTCGCGCGACTGGAAGGGGAAAAGTCCCGGCTCGAGCAACGTCTCGAAACCGAACAGGCGACGAACGCCTCGTTGCGCGAACGCATCGAGGCCCTGCATCAAGAGTTGCGCCACAGTACGGAGCATTACGCCAACCAAATCAAGGACGCAATCGCGGAAGCCGAGCGCCGCGTCAAGCCGATGCTCGTCGAGCTCGATTCCTTGCGCAGCATGGCAAGCACCTACCAAGCCGGCATTCGCGACGCAAGCCGCAAAGAGTTCGATTTCATTCAGCAATTGAGCGCCGCCAAAAGCCGCGGCGACCGGCTCGAAGCCCAAACCCGCGAGCAGTCCGACGAAATCGATGCACTAACGCGAGAACTTGCGGCAGTTCGAGAGCGCGGCGCGCTTTCCCCCGAAGTGACCGGCCTCATTCGCGCGTGGGCGCAAGCCGGGCGTTTTTCGGACGCCGACTTCGCTTCGCTCGGCACTGCGTTGGACGCCTATATCGAGCTTCCGTCTCATTGCCCCAAATGCGCCGACGGCGAACCCGAACTGGCGCGAGACGGCGAGGGATACGAGTTGTCGTGCCCGGAATGCGAGCATTCGTCCGGGGCGACGGCGTCGCGCCTGGAAGCCGTGACACAGTTCATGAGCCCGCAGCGCACCGATTCGCCCGCGTAAGCGGTTGATTTTCCGACGATCCGTGGATGCGCCCGCCTCATTCGGCCTATGGTGAGGAAATTCGGGATGCGATAGGTGAGTCCTTGCGGGAGCATTTTCCCCTTCATACCGGGCGGGGCCTTCGGCCGCGGCTTTGCCTGAGCGGCGTTTGCGCCGTTTGTTCCGCCTGCGCTTCTTCGTAAGCCGCAACGGCGAAGGCGAACGCGGCAGGCAACGCGTTCGATTTACCGAACGTGGCCGGATCGTCCGTTTCCGGGTAGATCATGTGCTCTGGGCGTTTGAATAGGTCGAGCACGAAAGGATCGTGTCGACCCGCAAAGCCGAGGTCCGCCAGCGCTTCCGCTTCGATTGCGTGCAGCAAGCGCCAACTCAGCGGCACGCCTTGCACGATATAGCGCGCCGCGATATGACGGACGATGTGTTCGAGGTCGCGCGCCGCGCCCTGAAAGGTCAGCGCGGCGAGATCGCGTTCGGTCATAGCCGCTCTCCGGGATATCGAGATACTGTGGAAATATACAGTACTTTGCCCGGTGCGCCCAGTTGGCGGTACGCCGCTGCCCGGCTAGCCGTGGATGACGATCAACAGTGCTTTTGCCTCGTTCTTGCCGGCGTTGCGTATGGCGTGCGGCACGTCGGCTTGATAGCGCGCGGTATCGCCCGCTTTGAGGCGTTTTTTCTCCCCATCGGCCTCGACTTCGATCGATCCGCCGAGCACCGTCAAATGCTCGCGGGTGCCGGGCTCGTGCGCATTGGACACGAGCGCGCCCCCGGGCTGCAACGTCACTTCATACCATTCGAACCTTCCTGCCAGTTCAATGGGGCCCCAAACGCGCAGCTGATACTTTGCATCGTGCCCATCGAGCGTCGGGATGTCGTGCGGCCCGCTGACGGCGATCGTTTCGTGCGCCCGCTGAGAAGCGAACAATTGGTCGAGACTCACCCCGAGCGCATTGGTCAGCCGCCAGGCCACGGCAATGGTCGGATTCGCTTTGTCGCGCTCGATTTCAGACAGCATCGATTTCGATACGCCCGCCGCACGCGAAAGGTCGTCGAGCGTCAATTTCCGCTCCATGCGTAGCCGCTGAATTTGCTCGCCGACGCGCGGCGGCGCCAAGGCCGGCGCGGGCGTGGTTGACGCAGGCGGAGACGCCGTGCGCCGGGTCGCGGAGCTTGCCATTTAAATTCGGATCGCTTAAAGTTGTTCGCTATATCGAACCTGAGTTCGAAAAACTGGAATTTGTTCGGTGTGACCGGACAACCGACTATAACAGCTATAGACGGCCTCATCGCCCGCCATCAGGGGCGAGCGGCGCCCCTTCCGCCAGGAGCGAACCCATGCGCGACACCTTTCTCGCCCATTTGCGCGGCACGATCGATCAGATCCGCGCCGACGGCTTTTACAAATCCGAACGCGTCATCGCAAGCCCGCAATCGGCGCAAGTGCGCCTGGCGGGAGGCGAAGACGTTCTCAATTTCTGCGCCAACAACTATCTGGGGCTGGCCAACGACGCTCGCCTCATTGCCGCGGCGAAAGAAGGGCTGGACCAAGACGGTTTCGGCATGGCGTCGGTGCGCTTCATCTGCGGCACGCAGACGGTCCATAAAGATCTCGAGCGTGAGTTGTCCGCGTTCTTGCGCACCGAAGACTGCATCTTGTATTCGAGTTGTTTCGATGCCAACGGCGGGCTGTTCGAAACGCTGACCGACGAGACCGATGCGATCATCAGCGATGAACTCAATCATGCGAGCATCATCGACGGGATCCGATTGTCGAAGGCGAAGCGCTACCGCTACAAGAACAACGATCTGGTCGATCTCGAGGCGAAGCTGCGCGAGGCCGATGCCGCCGGTGCGCGCTTCAAGCTCATCGCGACCGACGGCGTATTCTCGATGGACGGGATCATTGCCAATCTCGCGGGCATTTGCGATTTGGCTGACCGTTACGGCGCGCTCGTGATGGTCGACGATTCGCACGCCGTCGGCTTCATTGGCGAGCATGGGCGCGGCACACCCGAGTTTTGCGGCGTGGAAGGCCGCGTCGACATCATCACCGGCACGCTGGGCAAAGCGCTCGGCGGCGCATCGGGCGGCTATGTCGCGGCCCGCCGCGAAATCGTCGAACTGTTGCGGCAGCGTTCGCGGCCGTACCTATTCTCGAACACGCTCACGCCGAGCATCGCCGCTGCCTCTTTGCGCGTGCTCGAACTGCTGGCCAGCGAGGAAGGCGACCGTCTGCGCCGGCAGGTTCGGGCCAATGGTGAGCATTTTCGGGAGGCGATGAGCGCGGCCGGATTCACGCTCGTGCCGGGACAACATCCCATCATTCCGGTCATGCTGGGCGATGCGTCGGTCGCATCGCGCATGGCCGATGCGTTGCTGAAGGAAGGGGTCTACGTAACCGGGTTCTCGTACCCCGTGGTTCCGAAAGGACGCGCGCGCATCCGTACCCAGATGAGCGCGGCGCACGCACCCGAACATATCGATCGCGCGGTGAATGCCTTCACGCGCGTGGGCCGCTCGCTGGGCATCGTTTAAGGAGACCTCGCCAATGAAAGCGCTCGCGAAACTCGAACGCGCGCCGGGCTTGACGCTGACGCAAGTGAAAAAACCCGAAGTGGGCCACAACGACGTCCTGATCCGCATCAAGCGCACGGCCATCTGCGGTACCGACATCCACATTTGGAAGTGGGACGATTGGGCGCAAAAGACGATTCCCGTGCCGATGCATGTGGGGCATGAGTACGTGGGCGAAATCGTCGAGATGGGGCAAGAAGTGCGCGGCTTCGCAATCGGCGATCGCGTCTCGGGCGAAGGCCACATCACCTGCGGCTTCTGCCGCAATTGTCGGGCGGGACGCAGGCACCTGTGCCGCAATACGGTGGGCGTCGGCGTCAATCGCGAGGGCGCCTTTGCCGAGTACCTCGTGATTCCGGCCTTCAACGCGTTCAAGATTCCCGATGAGATTTCCGACGATCTCGCCGCGATCTTCGATCCGTTCGGCAATGCCACGCATACGGCGCTTTCGTTCAACCTGGTGGGCGAGGATGTGCTCATTACCGGCGCGGGGCCGATCGGGATCATGGCGGTGGCTATTGCGCGACACGTGGGGGCTCGCAACATCGTCGTCACCGATGTGAACGAGTACCGGCTGGGCCTCGCTCGCAAGATGGGCGCCACGCGTGCGGTGAACATTTCGAAAGAGTCGCTCAAAGATGTGATGAGCGATCTGCACATGACTGAAGGCTTCGATGTCGGCCTGGAAATGTCCGGGGTGCCCAGCGCGTTCACGGGCATGCTCGAGGCGATGAACCACGGCGGCAAAGTGGCCCTGCTCGGGATACCGCCGGCGCAGACGGCGATCGACTGGAATCAGGTCATCTTCAAAGGGCTCGAGATCAAGGGCATCTATGGTCGCGAGATGTTCGAGACTTGGTACAAGATGGTCGCGATGTTGCAAAGCGGACTCGATCTTTCGCCGATCCTCACCCACCACTTCGCCGTCGACGATTACGAGCAAGCCTTCGCGACGATGCTTTCGGGCGAAAGCGGCAAGGTTATCTTGGACTGGACCGTCTGATGCAACGGTTGGGCGCGCGTTCATGCGTAGTGCGCGCAGCCGCCCGCGGCGCTCGTTAGGAAGCCTAAGCATGTTCGTCCACCGTTCGCCGGTGGACATGGTTGGCGCGTGCTATCCCCCTGTCTTCTCCGAACGCTCGAATTCCGCTTCGACGTGCACATGCACGTCGTTGCCGACGGCAGGGTACCAAGTCGCCAATCCGAACTGAGCGCGGCTGAACACGCCTTGCGCCGAGAAGCCGAGGGTATCGGCCTTCGTCAATGGATTGCGGCTGTAGCCGTTGAACGTGACGTCGAGCGTGATCGGACGCGTCACGTTGCGAATCGTGAGCTCGCCTTCGAGTTTGCCCTGCGCCGAGCCCGTTCGAACAAATCGTTTGCCGACGAAATGCAGCGTCGGAAAAGCCGTGGCGTCGAACATGTCCGGCCCTTTGACCATCTTGTCGAGCAACGGTACCTTCGTGTCCACGCTAGCCGCGTCGATCGTCACGTCGACAGTGCTGGCCTCGAGTCCTCCGGGCTTCCAATCGAGCATCGCGTGCGCGCGGTCGAACCGCATCACGAAGCGTGAGTACTGCAAATGCTCGACGTCGAACGTGATGCTCCAATGATCGGCATCCATCGCATACGCGCCGACGGGCACCTGAGCCTCGTTGGTCGCGACCGTATGCGTGACTACTCGCAGCGGCGTGCATGCGGAGATCGACAGCGCACCGGCTGCAACGGCTAGCACCGTGAGCGCCGAACATAGCGCGGTGCGCATCACTTGCGTTCTCATCGTTGTCGGTTCCTTTCTCGCGTTGTCCAAAACGTTCCGGCCGCGCCTTCGCGATCCTTCCCGTAAGTTCTCACCTTTGGCCGATAGCTTAGCGCTTCACGACTCGTTGACAAAGGAGAATGATCGTTCTACCTTTGCGGCTATGACTACGCGCATTCAAAGTCCCGAACCGATGGAGCAGCATTTGGACGCGGCGCAGGCGGGTCCGCGCGAGCGGTTGCTCGATGCGGCTGAAGCCCTGATTTACGCGGGCGGTATCCATGCGACTGGCGTCGACGCCATCGTTCGGGCCGCGCAGGCGACGCGCAAGAGCTTTTATTCCTACTTCGAATCGAAAGACGCGCTCGTCGCCGCGGCGCTCTCGCGGCGGCACGGCCGGTGGATGGACTGGTTCGTCGATGGCACGCTGCGTATCGGCAGGACGCCGCGCGCACAGTTGCTCGGCATGTTCGATCTGCTGCGCGCCTGGTTTGCGTCGCCGGGCTTTCACGGCTGTGCGTTTCTCAACGCGGCGGGCGAAATCGCCGCGCCCGACGATCCAATCCGTGTGGTGGCGCGCGAACACAAGGCGGCGCTCTTGAGATTCGTCGCGCAGCGCTGCGATGCGTTTGCGGCCGAGCATGGCATGAGCGCACGTTCTTCGGCCGCGCTCGCTCGTCAGTGGCTCGTGCTCGTCGATGGCGCCATCGGCGTCGCGCTCGTCAGCGGCTCGGCGGATGCGGCGCGCGACGCGCAAGCGGCTGCGCAGCGTTTGCTCGAACAGGCGGCTATGCAGCAGCGAACGCGCGCTTCCAAGGTGAAGCGCGCATCTTTGTCCACGTAACGTGAATAACGTGAATCGCCCCTTCCTAGGAGAATCCGATGTCCGATGCCGGTGTCAATGAAGCGCGGCCGCCGTTGCCGCCTTTCACGCGCGAAACTGCGGCGCAAAAAGTGCGCGCCGCCGAAGACGGCTGGAACACGCGCGATCCCGAGCGCGTCGCGCTGGCTTATACGCCCATGAGCGTTTGGCGCAATCGCGCCGAGTTCGTGACCGGCCGCGCCGAAATCGTCGCCTTCTTGCGCCGCAAGTGGGCGAAAGAACTCGACTATCGGCTCATCAAAGAGCTCTGGGCGCATGACGGCAATCGCATTGCCGTGCGCTTCGCCTACGAGTGGCACGACGATTCGGGCAATTGGTTTCGCTCGTATGGCAATGAGAATTGGGAGTTCGACGAGCATGGGCTGATGGAGCGTCGCTTCGCATGCATCAACGATTTGCCGATTCGCGAAAGCGACCGCTTGTATCGCTGGCCGCTCGGGCGCAGGCCGGACGATCATCCGGGGCTGTCGGATTTGGGGCTTTGACTGTCGCGTAACCGCCGCCTCGGTCAAGTCCGGATCGAGCCGAAAGACCGAGATGCCGATCCCAATGCCCGTCGGCCGCCGCCTGCTCCACTCCAGTTCTCTTCGATTCATCACAGACGCCAGGTGCTGTAGTACAGTGCGCGACGAGCGGCGAACGCCGCGTGACAGATGAACGAAAACCAGTGCCGGCGGGCAGCCGGCGAACGGAGCGGGCATGCGTTCGAGGATGACGGCAGTGCGCTGGCTGGGCTTGCGCACGGTTAAGGCGGCGTTGGCGGTTGCCACGAGCGTGGCGGCTTTGGCGATCGGGTCGACGCAAGCACGCGCGGCCGATTGGTGCGGCGGCGGCGTTTGGGTCGACGCGATGCTGGCGTCGCATCACATTCACCCGAAACAATCGTTCGAGGACTTCAACCCGGGCCTGGGCGTGGAATGTTGGCTCAACGGCCAGTGGGCGGTGACGGCGGGAGGCTTCCGCAATTCGCTTTCGCATCCCTCTTGGTATGGCGGTGGTCTGTGGGCGCCCGAGTTCGCGCATTGGGGCTTCGTCAGATTGGCCGTCATGGGCGGGCTCATTTCCGGATACAACTACGGACGCTATGGGTTCGGCCACGACCATTCGATCGGGCCGGTGGCCGCGCCGATCGTCATGGTCGCGTATAAGCGCGTGGGGATGAATTTCATTCTCGTGCCGCCGATTCCTTCGGACAACTTACCGTTCACGGTTGGGTTTCAGTTGAAGGTGGGGTTCTGATCAGGGTCGCGATACGAACAAGATGAGACCTTCGAGCGATCGCGCGCATAGCACGATACGGAGCACCGTAAAGTCGAGCGTTTTGCGGGTGGGTGCTTGGCGATACTCACTCCCGCAAACGCTCACCTTTCGGTCCTAGCGTGCCGGAAGTCCCGAAGCGCTCGGACTTCCATCGACGTCAAAGAATGCGGTCCAATGCATCGGCGAATCGAGCGACCGTGCCTTCGACGTCATGCAGCTTATCCAAGCCGAACAACCCGATGCGGAAGGTCTTGAAATCGTCGGGTTCGTCGCATTGCAAAGGCACGCCGGCCGCGACTTGCAAGCCGACATCGGCGAATTTCTTCCCGGACCGTATGCCGTCGTCGTCGGTGTAGCTGACAACGACGCCCGGCGCCTCGAAACCCGCGGCCGCCACGCTTTTGAAACCTTTGGCAACCAAGAGCGAACGAATGCGCCGGCCGAGTTCGAGTTGCTCCGCCATTACTTTATCGAAGCCGTATGCCTCGGTTTCCTTGATCACGTCGCGCAGCGTCACGAGACTGTCCGTAGGCATGGTGGCGTGATAAGCATGGCCGCCGTTCTCGTACGTTTCCATGATCTGCAGCCATTTGCGCAGATCGCAGGCGAAGCTCGTGCTGGTCGTTGCGTCGATTCTTTCGCGGGCGAGGGCGCCTAGCATGACCAGCGCGCAGCACGGCGACGCGCTCCACCCTTTTTGCGGCGCACTAATTAGAACGTCGATGCCGGTGGCTTGCATGTCGACCCAGACCGTACCCGAGGCGATGCAGTCGAGGACTAACATGCCGCCTACGGCATGCACCGCGTCGGATACGGCCCGCAAATAGGCATCGGGCAGCATCATGCCGGAAGCGGTTTCGACATGCGGCGCGAAGACCAAATCCGGCTTGTGCTCCTTGATCGCGGCGACCACTTCTTCGATCGGCGCCGGCGCATAGGCGCTTTGCCGCCCTTGTGCGACCGGACGCGCCTTCATCACGATCGATTCGGAAGGAATGTCTCCCATCTCGAATATCTGCGACCAGCGGAAACTGAACCAGCCATTGCGGAGGACCAGACATTTCTTGTTCGTCGCGAACTGCCTGGCAACGGCTTCCATGCCGAAGGTTCCACTGCCCGGAACCACGAAGGCCGACTGCGCGTTGTAGACCCTCTTTAGTGCAGCGGAAATGTCTCGCATGACGCCTTGAAAGCGTTGCGACATATGATTGATCGAGCGGTCGGTGTAAACGACTGAATATTCGAGGAGTCCCTCGCGATCGACTTCGGGAAGTAAACCAGGCACGCCCGCCTCCGTTACAGGATGAACAATACGAGCAGTATGTCTTACTTCCTCCGGGATGAGGCGCCGACTGCTGCGTCGATGCATAAAGGCGTTCTCGATAGACGCTCGCCGCGAGTCCGGCTCGACGCGTCGGCTCGGCCCTTTGCCGAATGTTGCTCGATCGCCTTCAGTTCGGTGCGCTGTCGTGGCGCGCCACGCATTCGCGCGGCTTCCCTTGACGTTCGTCAAGCCGCGACGGCGCGCGCATCCTAGACTGAGGTGGCATCGTTAGGCGCACGACAAGCGCAGGCAACGATGCTCGCGACGCGCCAAGGAGCAACGATGCGTACCACCGAGATGACGATTTCGAGTGACTTCGTCGCCCTTCAGGGCCTGGTTTGTGTGCCGGACGGTGCGCGCGGCATCGTCGTCTTCGCCCACGGCAGTGGCAGTAGCCGCTTAAGCCCCCGTAACCAGGAGGTGGCAGGCATCTTGCAGCACGCCGGTCTCGCGACGTTGCTCTTCGATCTGCTGACGGTCGACGAGCACGCGCATGACGCGGTTTCGGCTGAATATCGATTCAATATCCCGTTGCTTGGCCGCCGCCTATCGGGCGCCCTCGACTGGCTGCTGACGCAGCCTGCTTTGGCCGCGCTCAGCGTCGGGCTGTTCGGGGCGAGTACCGGCGCGGCGGCGGCATTGTGCGCGGCAGCGGAGCGCGCGGCTCAGGTGCACGCCGTCGTATCGCGCGGCGGGCGGCCAGACCTCGCGCGCGAGGCCCTGCAGCTCGTCAAGGCGCCGACGTTATTGATCGTGGGCGAACTGGATACGGAAGTCATCCGGCTCAATCGGCTTGCCGCCGCTCACCTCGCTTGCGAACACGAGGTCGTCATCGTGCCCGGCGCCACGCATCTGTTCGAAGAGCCGGGCAAGCTCGATGAAGCTGCGCATCTCGCAGCCGGATGGTTCTCGCGGTGGCTCTTCTAGAAGGATTTAAGCCTCTTCGTTCTCCCGAGCGGCCATTCATCTCCCCGAGGCAAGTCTGCAGACTGGGGCGCGCCTGCGCCAGTCGAACCGTAAGCACGAAGCGATCGCCGCCCCCATCGGTTGATCGCCGTCAATACGCAAATTCCGCGATCTCGCAAGATTTAAGTACCGAAACTGTCTTCGGCTTGCAGCAATCGAGCTTACAGCGGAGCAACCGATGAAATCCGACGAACAATTGAAGCAGGACGCGATCGACGAACTGCATTGGGACCCGGCGGTCGACCCGTCGCACATCGAGGTCGCCGTGCGTGACCGTATCGTGACACTGAGCGGCAGCGTGCCGAGCTACGCCAACAAGATCGCCGTTGAGAAAGCGATTCAGCGAATGAAGGACGTCAAGGCCTTCGTCATCGAACTGGCCGTGAAGGCGCCAGTCGGCGAGCCGCGCTCCGACTCGCTCGTTGCGGACTCCGTTCTCGCCGTCCTCGGTGCAGCCGAGGGCTTGCCGCCGCATGCGATCGGCGTAACCGTGCAGCGCGGCTGCGTCACCTTGACGGGCGAACTCGATTCCGGCTACCAGCGTCGCGCAGCCGAGATCGCGGCAGGTCGCACCCGCGGTGTCGTGGGTATCGTCAACAAGATCAGGGTTCGCACCGAAGCCGATCCGGGTGAGATTCGCGCAAAGATCGAGGCGGCGCTCGAGCGCCGCGCCCATGCCGAGGCCGCAAAGCTCGATATCGCCGTGCGCGAGGGCGTCGTCACCCTCAATGGGACCGTCGGGTCGCTGGCGGAGCGACGCGCTGCCGAGGGCGTGGCATGGCATACGCACGGCGTGCGCGACGTAGTCAACCGCTTGATCGTCGCTTAAAGCAGACCAATTGCTGGGCCCGCGTATTGGCGCCGGGATGAAGCGCGGTAGTCATCGACTCCTTGATACAGGTCAGAGCGTTTCGCGGGCAATACTTGAAGATAAACCGAATGCAGCGCGAAGCTGCGCGATCGAAACGACCCGCGAGGTGTGAGATGAAGACAGACAAGCAATTGAAGCAGGAAGTCGAGGAAGAGCTCGAGTACGATCCCGCGGTCGACGTCGCGGACATCGGGGTCGAGGTGAACGACCGGATCGTGACCTTGTCCGGGCACCCAACCAGCTATGCCGAGAAGCTCGCGGCCGAGCAAGCGGCGCAGCGGGTCTCAGGCGTGAAGGCCGTCGTCGTGGAAATGGAAGTGCGGTTGCCTCGGTCCGATCTGCACACGGACGAAGACACGGCCAACGCCGTGCGCGCCATGCTGCGCTGGATGGTGGGGTTATCCGAAGAGGCCGTCAAAGTCCAGGTCGAGAAGGGTTGGGTCACGCTGCGCGGCAACGTGCCGAGCGCGCACCTGTCGCACCTCGCCGAGCGCACGGTCGGCCATATGCGCGGCGTGGCCGGCGTCTCCAATCTGATCGACGTCAGCGCGGGACAGACGGAACAAGACCTCGCGGAAAAGATCAGTCGTGCCCTGCAACGTCATGCCGAACGCGAGGCGAAGCACATCGAGATCAAGGTGCATGACGGTACCGTCACGCTTACGGGCACCGTGGGCTCGCTGGCCGAACGCGCGGCTGCGCGCGGTGCGGCGTGGGCCGCGCGCGGCGTGCATGCGGTAATCGACGACCTCGACGTTCAATGAAACGACGTCGCAACGCGGGTAGGCGCCGGCAAATTCCACATCGAGCTCCCTGATGGAACCGAAGAAGTCCGACTCGATCAGCACCATCGTCACGATGGTGCTGGTTACGTTGATCGCGATGCAGGTGCTGATGGTGGCGCTGCGCACCGCGGCGGTCACCATCGCGTACAGCGATTTTCAGCGTCTCGTGGCCGCGCATGCGGTCGACAACCTCGAGATCGGTTCGACCGAAATCACAGGCGTCGTGCAAATGAGCGCGGCATCGAAGGTCTTGGGGGCGTCGGATGCGGCGGCGCTCGATAAAGCCGGTGCGCCGTGGCGCTTTTCGACGACGCGCGTGGCCGACGACCGGCTCGTCGAGCGTCTATCGAGCGCGGGCATTCGCTACCGGGGCGTGGTCGAGTCGACCTGGCTGGGCTCGCTATTGTCGTGGATCGCGCCCGTGCTGATCCTCGTCGTCGCATGGAACTTCTTTTTGAAGCGCGGCGGGGCCGCGCAAGACTTAATGGGGATCGGCAAGAGCCGGCCCCAGGTCTACATGCAGAAGGCGACCGGCATTTCGTTCGACGATATCGCCGGCATCGACGAAGCCAAGGCCGAGTTGCAGCAGATCGTCGAGTTTCTACGCAACGCGGAACGTTACAGGCGGCTCGGCGGCAAGATTCCCAAAGGCGTGTTGATCGTCGGCGCGCCAGGCACCGGCAAGACCTTGCTGGCCAAGGCGGTAGCCGGCGAGGCATCGGTGCCTTTCTTCTCGATCAGCGGGTCGGCATTCGTCGAGATGTTCGTCGGCGTGGGCGCTGCGCGCGTGCGCGATCTGTTCAAACAGGCCCAGCAATCGGCCCCTTGCATCGTCTTCATCGACGAACTCGACGCGCTCGGCAAGGTGCGCGGCGCAAGCGTGACCTCGGGCAACGACGAACGTGAACAGACGCTCAATCAACTGCTGGTGGAGATGGACGGGTTCGAGCCGAACTCGGGCGTCATCATCATGGCGGCGACGAATCGGCCTGAAATTCTCGATCCGGCATTGCTCAGGCCCGGGCGGTTCGATCGCCACATCGCGATCGACCGGCCCGACCTGATCGGACGCAGGCAAATCCTCGCCGTCCATATGAAGCACGTGAAGCTCGCGGCGGACGTCGACGTCGCCGAACTGGCTTCGCGTACGCCGGGATTCGTCGGGGCGGATCTGGCCAACGTCGTCAACGAAGCGGCGCTGCATGCGGCGGAGCTCGAGAAAGACGCGATCGAAATGTCGGATTTCGACGAGGCGATCGATCGCGCGATGGCGGGGATGGAGCGCAAGAGCCGCGTGATGAACGCGCAGGAGAAGGTGACCATCGCCTATCACGAGGCCGGCCACGCACTTGTCGCGCAAAGCCGCACCCATTGCGATCCGGTCAAGAAGGTGTCCATCATTCCTCGCGGCGTTGCGGCGCTCGGCTACACGCAGCAAGTGCCGACCGAGGATCGCTATGTGCTGCGCGAAAGCGAATTGCTCGACCGGCTCGACGCGCTGCTGGGCGGGCGAGTGGCGGAAGAAATCGTCTTCGACGATGTGTCCACCGGGGCCGAGAACGACCTCGAGCGCGCCACGGTCATGGCCCGCCATATGATCGAACGGTGCGGCATGAACGAGCGGCTGGGCCTTGCCACGGTGAACTCGGCCACGATGCCGCTCGGCGCCGAAGGCGTGCGGTATAGCGAAAACACGGCCCAACTCGTCGACGAAGAGGTGCGGCGGCTGCTCAAGGAGGCGCACGATCGCGTCGTGAAGACGTTGACCGAACGTCGTGCGCTACTCGAGCGGATCGCGCAGCGTCTGCTGGAGCACGAGGTGCTCGATCGCGAATCGCTGATTCGGCTGATCGAAGAACCCGTACCGGAGCAAGCAGGCGCGGGCGCCGAACCCGTTGGCGGCGTGTCGCCGGCCGAGCAGGCAGACAAGGCGCGGTCCGCGCTGGCCTAGTGTTCCATCGGCGCCAAGCGGAACCTGGACATGGCCGACATCGTCACCCTCACCCTCAATCCCAGCGTCGACCTGTCGCTGTCGGTGGAGCGTCTGGTCGATACCGTCAAGCTTAGGTGCTCGCAGCCCCGTAAGGACCCCGGCGGGGGCGGCATCAACGTGGCGCGCGTTCTGAAGCGCTTGGGAAGCGATTGCCTCGCGATCTATCTCGCCGGCGGTCCGACCGGCGACTGTCTAGGCGGGTTGCTCGCCGTGGAGCAGGTGCAGACCAAGTGCCTCGCTATCGCGGCGGAGACACGCGAAAACGTCGCGGTGCTAGAGACGTCGACGCTTCGCGAATATCGCTTCGTCATGCCGGGGCCGATGGTGACCGAGCCCGAATGGCGCCGCTGTCTCGATGAACTCGAAGCGATCGACCCACCGCCGCGCTATGTCGTCGCAAGCGGCAGTCTGCCGCCCGGCGTGCCCACGGATTTTTACGCGCGCGTCGCCCGATGGGCTCATAAGGCGCGCGTCGCCATGGTGCTCGATGCTTCCGGCGAGGCCCTCGCCGCCGCGCTCGATGAAGGCGTGTTCATGATCAAGCCGAGCCTGGACGAGCTGCGCGGGCTCAGCGAGGAACCGCTCGCGACGCGGGCACAGTGGCGCGAAGCGGCACAGCGCTTGGTGCAGCTCGGCTGTGCGCACAAGGTGGCGCTCTCGGTCGGCGGGCACGGCGCTATATTGGCGACGCAGGGCGGGGTGGTGCAACTGCCCGCGGTGCCGGTGAACGTCGTCAGCGCGGTCGGCGCAGGCGACAGCTTTCTTGCGGCGATGATTTGGGCGATCGATCACGAAGCGAGCGCGGAGGAAGCATTGCGCTACGCAATCGCGGCCGGCAGCGCCGCGGTGACCAACCCAGGCACGACGCTTTGCGATCCGGCCGACGTCGTTCGCTTCTATCGCGACTCGCTAGCGCTCGCTCCTATGGAGGATTGACTCGGCCCATGACCGCGGGGTCGAGATCGGCCCCGCTCAATACAGCATGTAGCGCTGTCGCAAGGGAGCGATCGTCATGAGGCGGCGCGCTTCGATCGCCTCGATTGCATCGATGCCGGCGCCGTCGCGCACTGCTTGCCAAACTTGCACGGAGCCCACGGAATCGAGCGTCGCCGCAAGATCGAATTCGTCGGAATAAAGCGCATGCAGCGCGATGAGCAGCGCGATGCCGAGCCTTCCCACCGCTCGATCCTCATCCCATACGATCCGCACGCCATGGCATTGCACGCCGCGGTAGCGCGATTCGGTCGGCACGAAATCGATGGGTGCGAAGCGCGCGCCGAGCGCTTGCGCATTGAGGTTGGCCGCGAGCGCAACGCCGTCGATCCACGGTGCGCCGATCCATTCGAAAGGATGGGCCGTACCCCTGCCCACGCTGATGTTGGCGCCTTCGATCAACGCGACATCGGGATACAAGTCGAGTTGCGCCGGGGTGCGCAAGTTCGGCGAAGGCGGCGTCCAACCGAGGCCAGTGTCGCCGTATCGCATCGAACGCACATACCCCGTCATCCTGATCACACGCAGATCTGCGCCTATCTCGCGCTCCCGATTGAAGAGCATGGCCAATTCGGCGACCGTCATGCCAGGCTGCAACGGTAACGAGAAATAGCCCGTGAACGATTCTCTACCGGCATCGAGCACCGGGCCGCCGAAGCGATCGGCGCCGAGCGGATCGGGACGATCGAGCACGAACAGTGGAATGTGATTCGCTGCCGCGGCTTCGAGCGCGTACCCGAGTGTCGTTTCATAGGTGAATAAGCGCACGCCCGCGTCTTGAAGATCGAATACGAGCGCGTCGATGCGCCGTAGCGAATCCACGTCGAAACGCCGCGTCACGCCGTACAGGCTATGCACTACGATGCCGGTCGCTGCATCGCGCGTATCGCCGAGCGGCTCGTCGCGGCTCGTGTCGAGCCCATGCTCGGGTGCGAAGATCGCCGCGAGTGTTACCTGCGGCGCGTGCGCGATCACGTCGATCGTGCGCCTGCCTGCGCTGTCGAAGCCGGTACGGTTCGTGACGAGGCCGACACGCATGCCTGCGAGCGGTGCAAAGTCGAGCGCTTCGAGAACATCGATCCCGGTTTTCACGGGGCCGGACGAAGGGGGCAAGCGTAGAAAGTCGGCCACGGACGGCCCGGTCGAAGGTAACGCCGATGAGATCGCGTCGGCGGACGACGCAGGGCTCCCGCTTGCAAGCCATGAGACGGCTTGATCGCGCAGCGGCCTGACATCGCCGCGATCGTCGGGGTGAACGCGATTGGTGAGAACGATCAGGAACTGCTTGGAGACGAGATCGATCCATATCGCCGTGCCCGTGTATCCCGTGTGATAGAGCATCCCAGTCGCCGGTAGGCGGCTGCGATTCGAGACCAGGGGCGCGTCGAGCGCCCAGCCGAGTCCGCGCCAAGGCGGCAAAGCGAGCGGCGATTCGGTCGCAACCATCGATGCGATGGTTTCCGGCTGCAAAATGCGCTTTCCGCCGAAGCGGCCCCCGCGCAGCATCATCTGTGCGAAGCGCGCGAGGTCGTCGGCTGACGAGAACAGCCCTGCGTTTCCTGACACGCCGCCCATCCGCACCGCCGTGGGGTCATGCACCCGGCCGACGCGCATGCCGTCGGCATCGGCCGTGGTGGGCGCCGCTCGTTGCACGAGCGGCGATTGCGGATCGAACGTGGTGTCGCGCATGCCGAGCGGAGCGAAGATGTGCCGACGGCAATACGCGTCCAGCGAGCGGTGCGTGATGCGGTGCACGAGTTCGCCCAGCACGAGGAAATTGATGTCGCTATAGATCACTCGCTCGCCTGGCGCTGCATGCAGGTGTTGAGCGATCACTTCGGCGAGCACGCCCGAAGGGCTCCTGGCTTTGGGGCCGAGCGGCAGGTCGGGGGCCAAGCCCGATGTGTGGGCGAGCAGTTGCCGGATCGTTACGGCGCTTTTTCCGTTTGCGCCAAAAGACGGCCAATAGCGAGCGACGGGCGCGTCCAGTTCGAGTCGATCCGCTTCGGCAAGCTGCATGATCGCGGTAGTGGTTGCGATTACTTTGGTGAGGGAGGCCAGATCGAACTCGGTGTCGAGCGACATCGGCTCGCGAGACGGCGTCAGCGACCGGTATCCGAATGCTTCGCGGTAGCGCACGCCGTCGGCGTCTCCGGCCACGATCACCGCGCCGGGGATCCGGCCGGCCGCAACTTCGCCTTGCACGACGTGGGCGATCGCCTCGCGCGCTGACGTGGCGATCTCAGCACCCTTTGCGATTAGCGGCCAAGAGCACGCCGCGAAAGGGACCGCAATGAGCAAAGCTTCCCTTAATGCGGCAATTGCGCGCTGTCGTAGCGATTGCGGGGATTCCATAGCATCCACCCATCCGTATCGGCCGCTTGAGCCGCGTCCACCTGTGCGCGTATATCGTCGGCATCGAACGCGCGCCGATCGAACGCATAATCTCGAAACGCCTGCAGCCACGGGCGGAATCGGACGCCGGGCAACCCCGTGCGCCGCTTTGCTTCCGCGAGAGAGCGTCGCACGATCTGTCCCGGATCTGCGACCGGATCGGCGCAGCCGGGCAGCCCCCATGTGAAGCCCGAAGGGTAGAGCATTGGCGAGATGTAATCGAGCGCCGACCCTAGTGTCTCGAGCTGCTGACCGATCGCCGTGTCGTCGAGGTTCCAGAGTACGTATCCGAAGATGTCCGCGGAGACGAATACGTTATAGGGAACGAGGCGCTCCCGCGCGGCCTGCAGGAACCCGACGATCGCGGCGGTGCGGTTGGCGCGCGTATTGGGCAGCGCGAAGCTCACGCCGCTTGCGTCGGGAAAGCGGACGTAATCGAATTGGATCTCGTCGAAGCCTGCGCGCGCGGCTTCTTCGGCCAAATCGAGGTTGTGCCGCCAGACGTCCCGCGAGAACGGGTCGACCCAGAGCAGGCCTTCGCGGTCGCGCCAGGGCTCTCCTTCCAGGTCGCGCACCGCCCATTCCGGATGCGCTTGCGCGAGAGGATCGTCTTTGAAGACGACGATGCGCGCGATCAAATAGAGGCCGTGCCGATGCAAATCGTCGACGATGGACTGAAACGTGTCGGTGGCCGGCGCGTGCTCGCCGACGTGAGCGGCTGCGCCGATCGCTTCGCGCGCGGGGCTGCGATAAGGCGTCATGCCGCGATCGCCTTTCATGTCGATGACGAGTGCGTTCACGGTTGTCGTATCGACGAGCCGAACGGCGGCTTCACGCAGGGTCTCGCTCGTCACGCCAAATACCGAGAGATATACGGCGTGCGGCCGCAGTGGCGGCAACGCAATCGTGACGGCGCCACCGCGAGGCAGCGTGGCCTCGGCGCGTCGATAGCCGGGTGCCCGCGCTTTGACCGTCGCGCCATCGGGTGCTTCGCTCGTGAAACGTCCTTCGCTGTCGGCGAGCACGACACGGTTGTCGATCGTTACGGTCGCGCCCGCAACAGGCAGGTGGCTGCGCGTATCGACGATGACCCCGGAAGCGGCGAACGCGCTCGCGGATGCGAACGCGACCGCGGCGAGCAAGAGCGACACGCTCGCGAATAAGCGTCGAATCATGGCAAGCGCCCCTTGGGGGCTTCAGCCTGCGCTCGCGTTTGCGGTTCTCCCAACCGTCGGGCAAGCACGGCCGGGGTGTCCGCATCGGTGATCAGCAAGCGCGATACGGCAAGAGGCGACGAGTGCTTATCGACCATGTGGCCTGCGATCGTAAAGGCGGCCCGATAACCCGTCGAAGCGGCGATCGACGTCAACTCTGGATCGACGATGCCGAATGGCCAAGCGAGCATCGTCGGTTCGACGCCCAGCTCGGCACGGAGACGGTTGCGAGACTCGACCAGCTGTTTCTCGACGAAACGGTGGAAATCGTCTGGGCTGCGGCGCGCGCGCTCGTGATTGAAATTCGGATGCCAATATGTATGCGATTGAACGTCGAACAGCCCGGTTTGCTGCAATGCCTTCAACTGTTCCCATGTGAGCGCATACGACGCGTTCGAAATGGCCGACGGATAAATGAACAACGTGAACGGTAGGCGCTCGCGCACGGCAATAGGCATGAGCACCTCGTAGACGCTGCGATGTCCGTCGTCGGCTGTGAGCGCGACTGCTTTGTCGGGCAGCGTCGCATCCGGTGTCGCGAGCCAATCCACGATCTCGGGCAAGGCGACGATGCGATAGCCGTGCTCGCGTAAGAAGCGCAGTTGGGCTTCGAACGTCGTCACGCGCACGGTCATCGAATCGACGGCCCGGGTGTTGTCGAAGCGGTGATAAGCGAGAATCGCGACGCGCGGCGGGTCGCTCCCGATCGAGGCGGCCTGCGCGCCGACAAGCCAGGTGGAGCAGCCAAGCACAAGCATGAGAACGTCGCGAACCAGGTGGCGCAACGCACGCGGTAAGCAGATTGTTTTGCGCATATTTGTAGGGTGGAGCGGGCGGCACGCGAGCGGTGTGTCAGACAGAAACCATCGTGCCCGTTCTATGCGCGCTCGATCATGATGTGCGTCAAGCAGACGAATGCGTGGGTGACGCACGGGGCCACAACGAGTGACGAAAAGGCCGCAGGGCCGCGCGCCGATGCGGCTGCCGCCGGTTGACTCACGTCAACATGCGCGCCGACATCAGGGCTACGCTGAGCGTGAATGGCCGACGTTGGCGCGGCGATGTTCAGACTTCAGCGAGGAATGCCATGAATGATCATACGAGACCGTTTAAACCTGGCGAACACAAGCCCGTCTATCCCGGGCTCGAGGACGATCCGTATGCCTTGCGCAGCAAGCTTTCGGAGCCTTCTGTTTGCCCGACCTGCGGTGCGGTCTACCATGACGGGCGATGGCAATGGCTGACGCGCCCGGAACATGCGCAAGAGGTCGTTTGCACGGCCTGTCACCGCACCGCCGACGGCGTGCCGGCGGGCTACGTCTATATCGACGGGGCATTCGCTGTCGATCATCGCAGTGAGGTGTTGGATCTCGTGAACCATCACGCGGCTCGCGCTCGAGCGGAGCACCCGATGGAGCGCATCATCGCGATCGAGACGGAGGGCGATGCCACCGTGGTCACGACGACCGGCGTACATTTGGCGCGCGATCTCGGATCGGCGTTGAAATCGGCGTTCCAGGGCACACTGGATTTGAAATACGGCCCCGGTGAGCAACTCGTGCGCGCCTATTGGCGGCGTTAGCTCGATCGGGCGATCCGGTTCTCTACGCGACTACCCGCGCAATCCCGAGGAATCGACCACGATGACTCGGCTACTCGCGCGCGACGAGTTCCGGTTCGCCACAGTGAGCGAGGATCGCCGCGCGCACTGCGGCGCGCAGCTTCGCCATCGATCGAAGATCGATCCCAGCGGGTGCGATGCCCGGTAGCAACGTCATCTCGATTGGCGCGCGTCGAGGCAAGCGATCTCCGTCGCGCAGCACGTTGCGTACGCCGCGCAGCGCAATGGGCACGATGGGACGCCCCGCGAGGCATGCGGCGCGAAAGGCCCCTAAATGAAATGGGCGCAGGCCTGCGGCGCGTACGAACGTCCCTTCGGGAAACAACAACAGCGTTTCGTCCCTTGCGGCGAGCACGAGATTGTGTTCGTCTTCGAGACTCCCGCGAAAGTCGGCTCGCTCGACGAAGTAGGCGCCAAGCGCCTTCAGAAAGCGCCCTATGAAGGGCGTGCTCTCCAGTTCACGCTTGGCGACGATGCGCACCGGCCGCGGCAGGTACGCGAACAGCACGACGCTATCGAGATAACTCGTATGGTTGACGGCAAGGATGCAGGGGGACGGCGGCAACGGGGCGGCATCGGCATTGAACTGCACGCGCAAGCCGGTGGCGCGCAAGAACAAGCGTGCGCTACGCGCCGCGCTTTCCCAGTTTCGTCGCGCGTCGGCGTGTGCCGTGACGCGAACCCAGAGCACGAACGCGATCGCAATCCCGACCGTCCAGCACCATAAGCCATACGTGATCGCTCGCATTTGCTGCAACACCCGGCGCGCAAGCGCTGGAACGCTGCCCGCCACGGCTTCCGAAACTTGGCGCCATCCGGCATGCGGGGCGCCCAGCGTTTGGACCTCGCGATCAGCACGTTCGGCACGCTCGAATCGGTCGAGCATGGCGGCGTGGCGGATCTTGCCGGCAGCCGTTTTCGGAACGCTGCCCGGCGGCACGAGGACGATGCGTTCGGCGGGCGAGCCAAAAGACTCAACGGTCGCCGCGCCGATGCGCTCGATCAGTTGCGCGCGCGCCTGAGCGCCTTCGTCGGATGTTTCCGCAAAGACGATGACGCGTTCGGTTCCTCGCGCGGTGTCGACGCTTCCGCACACCGCAACGCCGCCCGCAATGACGCCAGGCAGGCGACCTATGGCTTCTTCGAGTTCGTAAGGAAAGAAGTGCCGGCCGCCGCGAATGATCATATCCTTCGTTCGTCCGGTGACGTAAAGCGTGCCATCGGCCAGGTAGCCCAGATCGCCGCTGTCCAGCCAATCGCCGTCCATGAGTGCCGCCGTCTGCGCGGGATTGCGGTAATACCCTTGCGTGGCCGACAACCCTCGGAATTCGATACGGCCCACGCGCCGGTCGGTGAGCGTTTGCCCGTGCTCGTCGACGATGCGTATGTCGGAGTTGTCGAGTACGGATCCGCAGCCGACCACTTCGACGGTCTTCGCAGGCTCCCCAGCGCCGATGGCCGGTACGGCGACGCTGTCGACGAGTAGGGAGTTTCGCATCACGGTGTCCACCGACAAGCCCCGTCCAGGCCGAGGTAGCGTGAGCGCGAGCCCGTTCTCGGCGAGACCATAGACCGGTGCGAGTGCATGAGGATCGAAATGTATGGCACGCGTGCGCTCGCAAAAGGCGCGCATCGTCTTCACGCTCACTGGCTCCGCGCCGCAGCACGCGAATCGCAGCGACGACAGATCGAGGTCTTTCAACTGGGCATCCGAAAGACGCGCGCATCGATCGTATGCAAAGTTGGGCGCGGCCGTGATGGTGCCGCGATAGCGCGTGATCATCTGCAGCCAGCTTTCAGGGCGGGCGAGAAACGTCAGCGTCGAGGTGACGACGAGCGGTACGCCGAAATAAAGCGGCCCCATCCAAGCGCCGACCAAGCCCATGTTGTGACTGAGCGGCAGCCAACTGACGAATACATCGCCGGACCGCACGTCGATACGCGCTCCCATCGCTCGAATGTTGGCCAGCAAGTTCGCATGCGTGAGCCTGACGCCTTTGGGCGCACCGGTGCTTCCGGAGGTGTATTGAAGCAAGGCAAGATCGCCGGGCTGCGCAAGCACGGTTTTGTCGGGCGGCAAGTGCTCGATTTCGTCGGGGGTCAGCACGTGCCGAATGGTCGGCACGCGCGCCTTGAGCAAATGCCCGATGGTCGCGGCCTGATCGAAGGTCACGACCGCTTTGACCTGCGCGTTCGTTAGCAAGGCGGCATGACGCGCCACGTGCTCGGCAACCTGATCGATGCGCAGCGGTGGGTAGATCGGTGCCGGAACTGCCCCGCACAGCAGCGTCGCGATGAACACGACGAAATAGTCGCTCGTCGTGGGCAACATGAGCGCGACCGTATCGCCGGGGTCGATGCCGAGTTGACGCATGCCGCTCGCAACTTGCATGGCACGGTCGCGAAGTTCGCCGTAGCTCATGCGCGATTCGGTCACGCCATCGGTGTCGATCAGCACGATGTGTGTGTGCTCGGGGTGACGGTCGGCGTGCCAATGCAGCGCGTCGATGAGCGTGTTCGCTTGCGTTGGGCATGCCAGCGTGCCGGCGTCGCCAGCTTCAGGCTGAGTTGGCGACGGTGGCGCCGACGCAGATCGCTCGGCGGCTGTCGATTGCCGTGCGCTCGTATCCGTCAGTATTGCCAGAACGTCGGCAGCCGTCGCGGCCAAGGCGAAGGTCTCGACCGACAACTGCACGTGGAACGCCGCTTCGATGCGCGCGAGCAATTCGGCGCGCGCGAGGCTATCGAAGCCGAGATCGCGCTCGAACTGTGCGTCGAGTGTGACTTTGGGATAGGCGGGACCCTCACCGTGCAACTCCTGGGCCAGCGCACGCACGAGTGTCAGAAGTTTCGATTCGGCGTCGCCGGTCTGCCCGGCTGGCGGTTTCTGTTCGTATGGTGCTTGGCTCGTCACGTTGGAGAAACGACATTCATGCCCACGGTTTGCGCGAGGATCGGCACCTCATCCTCGTTCAAGCTGAGCGCATCGGCGAGCAAGCGATGATTGATCCAGCCGCGTACGACCGTCGCTAGTCCTGCGGACGCGCAATACAACGATACGTTTTGCGAAATCGCGCCCGCCGTGATCGCAGAGAATGTGTCGCGTTGAGCGGGCGGCAATGTCAGCAGCTTCGACGTGCTCACGACGTAGACGAGGTCGAGCGGCGCAGCGCCGACGAAATCTTGATAGCCGGTCATGCCGCGCGCATCGATGGCGCGCTTTAGCACGAGGCTATGCTTCGCTGGGTCGTAGCGGTAGACGCCCTGCGGCAGCGCCACATAGATGTCGATTTCTTGGCGCCCGTGGGGGGATGGCGCGGTGCGTCCGCCGCTAAGCGGCCGGTTGATGCCATCGGCGGCCCATAACAGCGCGCCGAGCGTGCGCTTGGACAACGGCGCGGGCGAGAACTCGCGCGTGCTCGAACGAAACGACAAGGCTGCGAGCAGCGATATCCCCGAAAGCAAATCCGGGGGAGGCAACTCGATGACTGGGGGAGCGCCCTCGGGAACAGGCTTGACTGCGGCGTCGGGGAGCGTCTGGTAGGTCAGCGTGGGCATTTGACTCATTTGTGCGCTCCTCCTCGGGTCACGATCGAATGGTCCATCACATATCCCACGATAAGCGCGCAGGCGAATTCGCGGTTGATTTCGGTCAATGGGAGTCGACGACGTCGTTCCTCGAACCGCGTAAAGCGCCCCGCGCCGGCCGCGAATGGATGCCGCACCGGCGATGCGCCCCGCCATCGGCTTCTCGTTCGCCGTACCGGCGACAACGGTTGACTCACGTCAAAGCGGTTCGCGGCGCACTGCTCAGAATCGAAACGAGCGATGCATACGAGCCGCAACGGTAGGCAGATCGGCAGACGGACGGCGTCGCGCATATGCCTCCGGGGGCGTGCGGCGGCAGGCCGTCAATACGGCGGCCGCGGGCATTTCGCTGCGACGCGCGCATCCGACACCGTCCCGCAGCACCGATAGGAGCCTCGCGATGTCTGACGATACGTCGATCATGTGGTTGGAGGATGTGCGCCGCACCGATGTGGCGCGCGTCGGCGGAAAGAACGCCTCGCTCGGCGAGTTGACCTCTGCCCTGGCAGGCGCCGGCATTAGCGTGCCGCCGGGCTTTGCGACCACCGCGCACGCGTATTGGCGCTTTATCGATGCCAATGGATTGCGCGAGACGATCGCATCGCTGCTCGCGGATTTGGCTGCCGGAAAACTCACGCTGGCCGAAGCGGGTACGGCCATACGCCGCGCAATAGTGCATGGCGAATGGCCTGCCGCGATCGGCGAGGCGATCTGCGCGGCATATCGGCGCTTGAGCGAACGCGCGGGAGAGGGCGCGGCTGACGTCGCGGTGCGGTCGAGCGCGACCGCCGAGGACTTGCCCGACGCAAGCTTTGCCGGACAGCAGGAAAGCTTTTTGAATGTGCGCGGCGAACAAGCGTTGCTCGTGGCATGCCGGCGGTGCTATGCGTCTCTCTTCACCAATCGCGCGATCAGCTATCGCGAAGCGAAAGGCTTCGACCATATGAAGGTGGCGTTATCGATCGGTGTGCAGCGCATGGTTCGCTCAGACCTCGCGGGCGCCGGCGTGATGTTCTCGATCGATACGGAAACGGGGTTCGACAAGCTCGTCGTCATCAACGCGGCGTGGGGCCTCGGGGAAAACGTGGTTCAAGGAACCGTCGATCCGGACGAGTATGAAGTTTTCAAGCCGCTGCTGGGCAATGCGAAGCTCGCCCCGATCATCGGCAAGAAGCTCGGCGAGAAGCAACTGAAAGTGATCTACGCGAGCGATGCGCGCACGCCGACGAAGAACGTCCCCACTTCGAAAGCCGAGCGCGCCGCATTCGTATTGACCGATCCGGAGATCCTCGAGCTGGCGCGTTGGGCGTGCGCGATCGAGCGCCATTATGGCCAGCCGATGGATATCGAATGGGCCAAGGACGGTGCGAACGGCGCGCTCTACATCGTGCAGGCGCGTCCGGAAACGGTGCAGTCCAGACGTGAAGCGAGCGCAATCAAAACCTATCGTCTCGTTCATGCGGGGCCGCGCCTGTTGACCGGCGTGGCAGTGGGCGAAGCCATTGCGGCCGGCACGGTGTGTGTGATCGACAACCCGCATCGCGCCGCGCATTTCGTCGACGGCGCTATTTTAGTCACGCACACGACCGATCCCGATTGGGTGCCGCTCATGCGCCGTGCTGCCGCGATCGTCACCGATCATGGCGGAAGAACCTCGCATGCCGCGATCGTTAGCCGCGAACTCGGATTGCCGGCCATCGTGGGCACCGGCAATGCGACGCATATGTTGCACGACGAGCAAGAGATCACCGTATCGTGCGCTCAAGGCAACGAGGGATTCGTCTATGAGGGACGCGCCGAGTTCACGGTGGAAGACATCGATTTTGCTCATCTGCCCATCACGCGCACGCAGGTAATGCTCAATCTCGCCAATCCGGCAGCGGCGCTGCGCTGGTGGCGGCTGCCTGCAGATGGCGTCGGACTCGCGCGCATGGAGTTCGTGATCGGCAATCACATCAAGATTCATCCGATGGCGCTCGCACGTTATGAGGCGTTGACCGATGCCGTCGCGAAGCGAACGATCGACGAACTCACGGCGGGGTATGAAGACAAAACCGCGTATTTCGTCGAGCGCCTTGCGCGCGGTCTCGCGCGCATTGCCGCCGCGCATTATCCGCGCCCCGTGATCGTTCGCATGAGCGACTTCAAAACCAACGAGTACGCGAACCTGATCGGCGGGATGCAATTCGAGTCCAAGGAAGAGAATCCGATGCTCGGCTTTCGTGGCGCATCGCGTTACGATTCGCCGCGGTATCGCGAAGGGTTCGCGCTCGAATGCCGGGCCATCGACCGGTTGCGCCGCGAACTCGGCTTCAAGAACGTCGTGGTCATGATCCCTTTTTGCCGCTCGCCGAAAGAAGCGGACCGCGTACTCGCAGTCATGGCCGAGCAGGGGCTGGCGCGCGGCCAAGACGGGCTCGAGGTCTACGTCATGTGCGAAATTCCGTCGAACGTGATCCTCGCGGAAGCCTTCGCGGCTCGCTTCGACGGGTTCTCGATCGGCAGCAACGACCTGACGCAATTGACCCTCGGCGTCGATCGCGATTCGGCCGATCTCGCTTCGCTCTTCGACGAAGAGGATGACGCGGTGAAGTGGATGATCGGGCACGTCATCGGGGCAGCGCATCGATGCGGCGTCAAAGTCGGGCTATGCGGTCAAGCTCCCAGCGACCGCCCGGACTTCGCACGCTTTCTGGTGGAGTGCGGCATCGATTCCGTGTCGGTTACGCCGGATAGCTTCGTGGCGGTGAAGCGACGCATTGCGGAGGCGGAGGCGCAAGCGGAGACGCAAGCGCGTGCGGACGGGGAAGCGGAAGCGGAAGCGGTAAAGCGGGGCTAACCCCGCGGATCCGGCCTAAGGAGCCGAGCTCGGCATGGGCCGGCCCGCCCGCCGCGCGCAGCCCGGGCAACGTTGGACCGCTGCGCCCTGCGCGCTCCCCGTGTCGGCGTCGTCCCAGCGCAAAACGATATCCACGGCACCCTTTGGGGGAACGGTGACATGCTTGGTTTGCGCTTTGCCCGCATAGTTGGCCGCGAGGATATATCGGCCCGGCGGGACTTGAACGAACAGAAGCGGTCCGTCCGTTCGAATCGAAAGCACATCGCGCTTCGACTCGGTGGAGACCGACACGTCGACATCGGAAAGGTAGGCGCCGGTTTTGGACGCAAACGTCACGCGCAAGTTGTACTTTGCGGCAGCGGCGCGCAATTGCTGCACGTCGTCTTCGCCGATGCCGCCGGTCAGGTATGTGACGCCTTGCATCGCTACAGGCGCGCTAGCCGCTTGCGCAAACGTGCTCGGACTCGCCAGGCCGATGCCGCTCGCGATGGCTGCACCGATCACGAGCCCCGATATCATTCGACTAAAACCGTTGTGCATTTTGAACTCCTATCGCTCTCGGAGCGGGGGTAGCATGCTTGCTGGATACCGTACGCGTGCGCCGCGTGACGCTGTTGACGCAGGTCAAATGACGCGTTCGCTCTCCCGAAAACGCTCACCTCACGGGCTGAGCGCACAGGGACCGGTATCCCCGGCGTCGCACGAATGCCGTCGAGTCGGACCGCCGTTTGGAGCGCGCAGACAGCGCCCAGCCCCCTCCCGTAAACCCTCACCTTTAGCGGCGTGCGCGGCCTCGCTTCCTGCGCACCCTTGGGGCGCGCGTGCGAGCGCCGCCGCGCCGCGCCCCGCTTGGGCCGATCCCGAAAACTCGGTCGCTCGGATGTCGGATCCGGTAGGCCATTCCACTGGTTGGACGGCCAGTCGATGAGCTCTTTCGGGACGCTCGAACGGCATCGCTGCGGCCGCCAGCGCCAACGGTGAGCTTTATCGGGAGCTCGGCGCGCCGCTTCCAACGCGCTGCCTTGCTCAACGGTAGGGCGTGAGGGGTGTTCGCCGACGCGTTTCGCATTTGGGCGATACACTTCGCCGGTCCGTTCGCGCGAATCTTTCATGGCGGCGGCATCGGTCGCTCTATTTCCTTGGCGTTTTCTTATCGATCGAGGTTCTCGTTCATGACAACCGTTGCAATCGTTTATTTCAGCGGCTACGGCCACACCGTCAAACTCGCGGAGGCCGTGCAAGCCGGCGCTGCGTCCGAGACCGGCGCGAAGGCCACGCTCTACCGTATCGACGCCAACGGCGACTTGCCGGAGGGCGCGTGGGAAGAGATCGCGAAAGCGGATGCGCTGATATACGGCAGCCCGACGTACATGGGCGGCCCCGCCTGGCAGTTCAAGAAGTTTGCCGACGCCAGTTCGAAGGTGTGGTTCACGCAAGGTTGGAAGAATAAGCTTGCGGCCGGATTCACGACATCGGCTTCGACGAACGGCGATAAATTCTCGACGATGGAATATTTCTGGACGCTATCGCAGCAGCATGGCCAAGTCTGGATCGGCACGGGCTTGATGCCCGCCAACAAAAAAGAACACGGGCCATCCGACGTCAATTGGACGGCGGGCTTTGCCGGTGCGTTGGCGATTTCACCCTCCGACGCATCGCCTGAAGAAGCGCCGCGATCGGGCGATCTCGAAACGGCGCGCTTGCTCGGCCAGCGCGTTGCGCAATTCGCCACGCGCTTGCGTTGATCGCCGGCTGAGCGCTTGACGCGCTTCGCTCCGATCGCCGCGGCGGCGCCGCGCGAGTACGAGCGAAGCGCTCTATCTGCAGGACGGCGCTTTGCCGGAGCCGGTCGCCACACCGGCGTGGAGACCGCTGTGCGCAGGCCCGTCCGTGTATCTAGCGACGGCGCGCCGCCGTCCAATCGGTTCATTAGGATTCCTAAACGAGCAGGGTGGGCACGCTCGTCACGACATGCGGCCGGCTTCCCGGCTCGGGCACGCGCCATGCTAGACGAAACGGTTGGGCATTTGCATCGCCGCTAGATCGCGGACGGCTGGGGCGCGACCGCAGGACCATTCCAAACCTGCTCCGGCAGCCTCTTCGCCGACGATCGGTTCAATTTCCCGGTGCCACGCCCTTGCTGCAATTTTTGCTGCACGTGAGACGTTGCGGCGTGGCTTTCCAACTCTGTTGCGACTCGCCATCCGATGCCGAAGCAGCCGTATTGGTTATTGCGCGCCATGAGCTTATCTTTGCGATCAATTCGAAACAGGAATCCTCAATGAGCGACGCATCCGATCTGTTGCCCAACCGAGATCACACTCATTTCCTGTCCGGCGGGGGCGAGCTTGGGCAGCTCATTCGCGCCTACGACTGGCGCTCGACGCCCCTCGGTGAGCCGGAAACATGGCCCCAGAACCTGAAGCTGGCGCTGCGCATCATCCTTAATTCGCGGCAGCCGATGTGGATCGGCTGGGGCCCTTCGTTGGTCTATTTTTACAACGACGCGTATCGTTCTATCGTCGGCGGCAAGCACCCCGGGGCGCTCGGGCGTGCGATGTCCGAAGTATGGACGGAAATTTGGGACGACATCAGCGAGATGCTCGAGCTTGCCATGAGCGGGCGCGACGCCATCTACGTCGAAGCGCAACCGCTGATCATGGAGCGCAACGGCTATCGCGAGGAAACCTTTTATACCTTCTCGTTCAGCCCGATTCCGAACGACGACGGCAGCGTCGGCGGCATCATCTGCGCCAATACCGACGACACCCAGCGCGTGATCGGGGAACGACAACTCGCCCTGTTGCGCGACCTTGCCGCGGGCGCGACGAACACGCGTAGCTGGCAGGAGGCGAGCGATTGCTGCATCCACGCATTGGGCGCCGACGATCGCGATCTGCCGTTCGCATTGCTCTATATGGCCGAGCCTGGCGATGCACCAATGCGGCTGATCGGTTCGTGGGGAATCGATGCGGCACATGAAGCCGCACCGGCGTGCCTTTCGTCGGATCGACCGGCCTTGTGGCCCGTGCATGAAGCGGTTCGAACGCATGCGCCTGTCGTCGTGTCGGATTTTCAACGATCCTTGGCGTCGCCGTTGCCCAAGGGGCCATGGCCCGAAGCGCCGTCGCAGGCCGTGGTGATGCCGCTCTCGTCTTCAGGCGAGACGGGGCTTGCCGGGGCGCTCGTCGTCGGCTTGAATCCGTTTCGTCTGTTCGATGCGAACTATCGCGCCTTCTTGGGGCTCGTCGCGGGCCAAATCAGCGCGGCTATTGCCCAGGCGCAGGCATACGAAGCCGAACGGCGGCGCGCCGAGGCGCTGGCCGAAATCGACCGTGCAAAGACCGCGTTTTATTCCAACGTGAGCCACGAATTTCGCACACCGCTCACGTTGATGCTGGGACCGCTCGAAGACGTGCTCGACTACGCGACGGCGGCAACGCTACCGCCGTCGCAGCGCAAGCGGCTCGTGACCGCGCATCGCAATGGTTTGCGGCTGCTCAAGCTCGTCAATTCGTTGCTGGATTTCTCGCGCATCGAGGCGGGCCGTGCCGCCGCGGCGTTCGAGCCGACCGATTTGGCGAAGCTGACGGCCGAGCTTGCGTCGAACTTCGAATCGGCGACGGATCGCGCCAATCTGAAATTGTCGATCGATTGCCCGCCGCTGCCGCAGCCTGTCTATGTCGATCGCGACATGTGGGAGAAGATCGTTTTGAACCTCGTATCGAACGCGTTCAAATTCACGTTCGAAGGCGAGATCGGCGTCGCCACACGGGTGTCGGCCGACGGCGCGGCGGCCGAAGTCATCGTGCGCGATACGGGAGTCGGCATTCCGGCGCACGAGTTGCCTCGGTTGTACGAGCGCTTTCATCGGGTCGAAGGGCAGCGTAGCCGCTCGTTCGAAGGAACTGGAATCGGGCTTGCGCTCGTGCGGGAGCTCGTCGAGCTGCACGGTGGCGCCATCGCCGTCGACAGCGAGGTGGGCCAAGGCGCAACGTTTACGCTGCGCGTTCCGTTCGGAACCGGGCATTTGCCGCCTGAACGCATCGGCGCCAAGCCGGTTTCCGAGGGCAAATCCGGGCGCGCCGATGCCTATGTCGAAGAGGCGTTGCGCTGGCTGCCGCAAAACGAAGACGAGCGGGCGGAAGACGAAGACGATGCGGACGGCGATGCCGATGCGCCCGGCGCGTTTGCCGCGGACATGGGGCAATGGTCGTTCGGCCGCGGCACGATCGGAGCGCGCGTGCTGGTGGCGGACGACAACCGCGATATGCGCGATTACATCGGCCGCTTGCTGCGTCAGCGATGGAACGTGGAGACGGTCGCCGACGGCCGCTCCGCGCTGGAAGCCATTCGACGCGAGAAGCCCGACCTCGTGTTGACCGACGTGATGATGCCCAGTCTCGACGGCTTTGGTCTCTTGCGCGAGATCCGCAGCGATGAGCAGTTGAAGTATCTCCCCGTGGTCATGTTGTCGGCGCGGGCGGGGGAGGAGGCCCAAGTCGAAGGCTTCGAATCCGGGGCCGACGATTACCTGGTCAAACCATTTTCGGCGCGCGAGTTGTTGGCGCGCGTCAATGCCAACCTCGAGATGGCGCGCTTGCGCAGAGACGCCACGCGCGAACTGCTGGAGAGCGAGGCGCGCTTTCGGAACATGGCCAATCATGCGCCGGTGATGATGTGGGTGAGCGATCCCACCGGCTCGCTCACCTATTTGAATCGCCTATGGTGCGAATTCACGGGGCAATCGTTGGACGAGGCCGTGGGCGATGGCGCATGGAACGCGTTGCACCCCGAAGATCGCGAGCACTACGAAACCTCGCTCTTATCGGCATCGAGCAACGGGGAGCCGTTTCGCGCCGAGTGCCGCGTGCGCCGCGCGGACGGTGTTTATCGCTGGGCCTTGGCGGCGGCGGCACCTCGATTCAGCGACGATGGCGCCTTCCTCGGCTACATCGGCTCCATTATCGACATCACTCATCGCAAGGAGTCCGAGCGGGTCTTGCAGGAGGCGAATCTCGTGCTCGAGCGGCGCGTGGCCGCGGCGATCGCCGAGCGCGCGCATACGGAGGCCCAATTGCGGCAAGCGCAGAAGATGGAAGCCATCGGCAAACTGACCGGAGGCGTCGCGCACGATTTCAACAACGTGCTGCAAGTCATCGCCGGCAATTTGCAGTTGCTGGGGCGCGATGTGGCGGGCAACGTGCGCGCCGAGCAGCGCTTGCAGACGGCGATCGCCGCCACCTCCCGCGGTTCGCGTCTCGCTTCGCAACTGCTCGCGTTCGGCCGGCGGCAACCGCTGTCGCCGAAAACGGTGAACCTGGGCCGGCTCGTGCGTGGCATCGACGATATGCTGCGTCGTTCGCTGGGCGAGGGCGTGGAGATCGAAACGATCATCGCCGGCGGTTTGTGGAACACCTTCGTCGATACCGTGCAGGTCGAAAACGCCCTGTTGAACCTCGCCATCAACGCGCGCGATGCGATGCAAGGGCAGGGCAAGCTGACGATCGAAGCGGGCAATGCGTTTTTGGACGACACGTACGTCGCCCGTCACGGCGACGTGGCGGCCGGGCAATACGTGATGGTGGCCGTCACCGATACGGGCTGCGGGATACCCGGCGAATTGCTGGAACGTGTCTTCGAGCCGTTCTACACGACCAAGCCCGAGGGGCAGGGAACGGGACTCGGGTTGAGCATGGTGTACGGTTTCGTCAAGCAATCGGGCGGGCACATCAAGATCTACAGCGAAGTCGGGCACGGCACGACGGTTCGGATTTATCTGCCGCGCGCCCGGCAGCCCGAAGACGTGGAAACCGACGTGGATACGGGTCCGATCACGGGCGGCAGCGAGACGATTCTCGTCGTGGAAGACGATGAGGACGTTCGCGGGACGGTCGTCGATTTGCTGTCGGAGCTCGGCTATCGCGTGCTACGTGCGAAAGAGGCGCAAAGTGCGCTGGCGATCGTCGAAAGCGGCGTGCCCATCGACTTGCTGTTCACCGACGTGGTCATGCCGGGGCCGCTCAGTAGTCCCGAACTCGCCCGCAAGGCGCGAGAGCGTTTGCCCAACATCGCCGTGCTGTTTACGTCGGGTTATACCGATAACGCGATCGTGCACGGCGGCCGGCTCGACGAGGGCGTCGATTTGCTCAGCAAGCCGTACAGCCGGGAAGCCATGGCGCGCAAGATTCGCAGCGTCCTGCGCAATCAGCCGCGCAGCTCGGGCGTGCCCCCTCAGGCGCCGAGCTTGCCGGAGCCTTGCCCACCCGAAGCGGCGCCGGAGCCCTCGCGGCTGAGCGCGCGCGTGCTGCTCGTCGACGACGACGCGATGGTGCGCTTCACGACGGCCGACATGCTGAGTTACCTTGGGCATGCCGTCACCGAGGCGGGCGATGCGTCCGATGCGTTGCGGCTACTCAGCGAGCAAGCGTTCGACGTGCTCGTCACCGACATCTCGCTGCCCGATTTGTCGGGCGACGAGCTTGCGATGCGGGCTTTGGCGTTGCAGCCCGGCCTGCGCGTGATTTTCGCAACGGGCTACGATGCGCTGCCCGACGACAGCAATCACCAGGCGCTCGCGGGTGCAATGCTGTTGCGCAAGCCGTACAACAAGGAACGCATCGAGGAAGCGATGAACGCGGCGATGCAGGCGCGCTTGGCCTCCGGCGCGCCGCGTGCTGCAGTGGTTCAAGAGCGCGCGGGTGCCCCAGGCGCGACGAATGAGGCGAGACGCATGCCGTCGATTTGAAGCGGAATGCGCGTCGTCGAGGCGCGGGGGTGCGGATGGCGCGAGGCCAACGATTCGGTTGGGATTGCCCTGCAGGCCAAAGGTGAGCCATTTCGGGAGTGCTGCGGCGACGCGTGATTTCGTCCCCGCAACTCCCGAAAACCCTCACCGTGCAACGGGCCGTCGGCGCGCGCCGTTTTCGGCGTCTCCGCGTGATGCATCAAGGGATTCGCCCTTGGGTGCCACGGAAGGTCGGCCGACGAAGGCGAGGTTGCAACGGGCTCGCCGACGGCGCGATTTCGACGCCCGGCAAGCTTCGTATTGTCCGAAAGGTGAGTGTTTTCGGGAGAGGACTCGAGGCTTGGATGCGCGAGTCGCATCGGTGGCGAAAGCGTGAAATCCGCCGTTAATCGATGCAATGGCGTCCGAATACCCAATGCCATGGGCGAAACGGATAATGAGAGAAATAACGGTATGCCGTCGATCCCACTTCGACCGTGCATGAAAGCATGTACATTGCGGGGATCGCTCGGCTTGTATCGGTCCGCGCCCCTACGCTATTGCGCGCGGGCGCGGCGCGTTTGCCGAAGCATTGGCCGTGTCCCGTCCGGTAAACGTGTGACGAATTTATGCGCGCCGGCGCCGGTCATGCGCCTGGCATGGGGAACCGGCGCCGGGAACGTTCCGTGCAGGTGAAAAGAGACACAAGCTTTTTGTGGTTTTGCCTTTTAGCGATTTTGTATCGATAATTCGAGTCGACACCGCTTGAAGACAATCGCGCGCTGCCTCACGGCCAAGCGCCGTCGCGCGGCTGCAACCTTTCGGCCGCGAGTCGAGTATGATTCGGCTCGGGTCACAGGGGCATTCACGCGCCCCCGCATCAACCATAACCGGAATCATCGATGGAACAGCTTGAAGGCGAAGCTCGCGAACGGTTGATTCGCTGGCTGCGACGCCGCATGGACGAATACGGCATTACCGTGGAAGCCGTTGCCGAATCGATTTCCGCCGATAAGCAGGCGGAGCGGCCCATTCTTTATCGCGACGCAATGGGCAACACATGGGATGGATACGGGGATCCCCCCGATTGGCTGCGCCGCGCCGTGGCCGCCGGCCAGAACATGGACTTCTACCGTTGCGAAACCTAGATCGCCCCTGGGGTCATTCGTCCCTGGATGTCTCGGTGGCCGTCCGACCCGAAGGCCAATAATTCTCGAATACGCATTCGTCGATCGGCATCCTCTGCGCCCATTTTTCGAGTTCGAGCATCGGCCGCGGATAGAACGCTTCGACATGGCCAAGACATAAAATCGCAACGGGTTTTGCGCCGGGCGGCATGCGCATGAGCGCGCGCACTTCGTCGGCATCGAACAGCGATACCCATCCCATGCCGAGCCCCTCGGCGCGAGCCGCGAGCCACATGTTCTGGATTGCGCAGGCAACCGATGCGAGATCCATCTCGGGCATCGTGCGACGGCCAAAGACGTGTTTGTCGCGGCCGTCCATCAGCGACATCACGAGTAATTCGCCGCAATCGAGCATGCCTTCCACTTTCAGGCGCATGAATTCATCCTGTCGCTCGCCGAGCGCCTCGGCCGTGCGCACGCGCTCGCGTTCGACGGCGGCGTGCAGAGCGGCGCGCAACGCCGTGTCCGTAATGCGCGCGATGCGCCACGGCTGCATGAAGCCTACGCTCGGCGCGTGATGGGCCGCGTCGATCAATCGCGCCAGCACCCCAGCGTCGACCGGCTTGCGTACGAAGTGACGCATGTCGCGGCGTTCGTAAATGGCGCGGTAGACAGCCGCGCGTTCGTCATCGTCAAATTGCGTGGCCATGAAAGAGTGCGGCAATGAAAGCCGGATTGGAGGGCCAATATCCGTGCAGGTACGAGGCGACGACCGCGCCGGAGCGGTACATTGCCTCGCCGGGCGCGTCCGATTGCACATAGCGCGCGATGAGGGCCGGCGCGAGGGTGGTCTCGACCTGCGAATAATGAAACGTATGACCGCGCATCTCGCCGTGCACGCCGGCAATCGACTGCATGCCGAGCGCGACGAGTTGCCGGCTCAAGGTAGCGCGGCCGGGCAGCAGGCCGAGCATCGGAGTGGTCAGCCCCGCGCTGTCGGTCAGCGTTTCGAGCAGGTAGAGCATGCCGCCGCATTCCGCGAACAGAGGCTTACCTGCCGCTGCATGCGCTCCGATCGCGCTCGACGTACGCGTGTTGCGCGCGAGCGCCGGAGCATGAAGTTCGGGATAGCCGCCGGGTAGGTAAACGGCGTCGGTCGCTGCCGGCAACGCGTCCCCGGCAAGCGGCGAGAACTCGGTGACCCGCGCGCCGAGCTTGGACAGCAATCGCAAATTGGCCGGATACACGAACGAGAATGCCGCATCGCGCGCCACGGCGATATGCAGGCCATCGAGCAGCCGGGGCAGCGGCGGCTCGGGCGGCGCGTCGAAGTCCACCGGCGGCGGCAATTGCGCGAGCGCCGTTGTCGCCAGCGCGTCGGCGGCGCGATCGATGCGCGCATCGATATCGTCGATCTCGATCGCCGCGTGAAGGCCAAGATGCCGTTCGGGGAGCGAAATGTGTTCGGAACCCGGCACATGGCCGAGCCATCGTACGTCGCTGGGCAATGCGTCCTTCAGGAGTTGCGCGTGGTATTCGGAACCGACGCGATTGGCGAAGACGCCGTGAAAATCGAGCGACGGTTCAAAGCGAGCGAGTCCGAGCGCGATCGCACCGAAGGTCTGGGCCATTGCTTGGGCGTCGACGACGGCGGCAACCGGCAACCCGAAGCGCAATGCCAAATCGGCGCCGCTCGGCGTGCCGTCGAACAGGCCCATCATGCCTTCGACGATGATCAAATCGGCCTCGCCTGCCGCCTCTGCCAATCGTTGCCGGCAGGCGCTTTCACCGACCATCCACAGGTCGAGCGAATCGACGGGGGCGCCGCTAGCGCGCTCTAGGATCGTCGGATCGAGAAAGTCGGGCCCCGTTTTGAAGACGCGCACTCGCAGCCCGCGGCGGCGATGAGCGCGCGCCAGCGCGGCTGCGATGGTCGTTTTGCCTTGGCCGGATGCGACGGCGCCAATGAACAATGCGGGACACGAGGGCATGGTCAGCCCTGCCCAAAGCGATTGCCGGGAGCGGCGGGGGAGCGAACGAACGGCGATGAGATCGGCATGACGCAGGCGCTTGCGCGGCGGATGAGCGATACGCGCAGTGTAAAGCGCCTGCCTTACGGCCGCACGACAAGCGCATGTCGGCGCATTGCATTTCGGCCGCAGTGGGAATGATCGTTGCGAACCGATGAGGTAGCCATCTACCTCATGGCCATCGAAACTTAGTTGTCCTAAGCAATGGCAACGGATTACTTGTGCGAGATCTCGCGCACCGACGCCACGTCGTTGCCGGAAACCGACTGCGCGGCGACGTTTTCATGCGGATCGTCGATCGATCCGACGGATCGCGTTGCAAATAGCAGGTTCCATTCCCGCTTCGAGCGGCGCGTCGGCTCCGGCGGGCGCTGCCGAAATGGACAAACCCTGCCAAACTGAGCGCCTGAGAGGGAAAGTTCGGACGAGACGCAGACACGAAGGCGCCTGCATGGCCGTGCGCCGCGCTGATCGTTCGGCTTCGAACGGGGACTGGCACATGAACGACACGCCGCTGTCCGAACGTGAACGCACCTGGAGCGAGCGCACCGCGTCGCAAGCACGCGAGGCGCTCGAGGGCCGGCGGCGCGGCGTGCACCTGCTGTTGCCGTTCGCGGGCCCGGCCGTCGTCGTGTCGGTGGCCTACATGGACCCCGGCAACCTGGCGACGAACCTGCAGGCCGGCGCCGCGTATGGCTACACGTTGCTATGGGCCGTGCTGTTCGCGAACCTCGTGGCGATGTTGTTCCAAGCCGTGTCGGCCAGGCTCGGCATCGTGAGCGGGTCGAGTCTGGCGACGCTCTGTGCGCGCCGTCTGCCGCTACCGGTCGTGTTGGCGATGTGGGCGGTGAGCGAGATCGCGGCGATGGCGACCGATCTCGCCGAGTTCCTGGGCGGCGCGATCGGCTTCTCGCTGCTCGCCCACGTTCCGTTGTTGTTCGGCATGGCGGTGACGGCCGCTTTCACTTGGGCGTTGCTGTTGCTTCAAAGGCAGGGCTTTCGGCCGCTCGAAGTCGCGATCGGCGCGCTCGTCGGCCTGATCGCCATCGCTTACGTGGCTCAGTTGCTGTTCGTCACCGTCCCATGGGGCGCCGTCCTACATGGCGTACTGGTGCCGGCGGTGCCAGATCGAGAGGCCCTTATCGTCTCGGCCGGCATCGTCGGCGCGACCGTGATGCCGCATGCGCTGTTCTTGCACTCGGGGTTGACGGGCGAACGCATCAGGCCGCGCACTGAAGAAGAGCGCGCAAAACTCGTTCGCTACTCGAATGCGGAAGTCGCCATCGCTTTGACGGTGGCCGGGCTCGTCAATATGGCCATGGTCATCATGGCATCCGGCGCTTTTCACAGTGGGCATAAAGAGGTGACGGATATCGGAGTCGCGTACCACACGTTGACGCCGTTGTTCGGTTCGATGGCGGCTGCGCTGTTTCTGACCTCGCTGATGGCGTCGGGCATATCGAGCTCGGTGGTCGGTACCATGGCGGGCCAGGCGATCATGCAAGATTTCCTCGGTATATCGCTGCCGTTATGGCTGCGCCGCATCGTGACCATGGCGCCTAGCTTCGTGGTGGTCGCGCTAGGGGTTGGGCTGGTGCGCGCACTCGTGCTGAGCCAGGTGGTGCTCAGCCTAGCGGTGCCGGTGCCCATGCTTGCTCTCATCGGCTTTGCGAGCAGTCGGCGGATCATGGGCGAACATCGATTGGGGCGCGCCATGCTGTTCCTTGCGATCGTGGCGTTGCTGGGCATCATGGCCATGAATGCAATATTGATCGTGCAGCTGTGGCCGTTCTGAATCGAAGGCCGGCCGAACTGCGGCGCGACGCGCGAGTGCGACGGGACTTGGACGGCGGTGGTCGGCAGTCGGCAGTCGGTGCCCGAGGTGAGGGTTTTCGGGAGCACGATTCGGTGAGGCCCGATAGGTGGTTTGCCCTCACGCATCCTTCCTCCAGACACGCCAAGTGGGCCGTCGGGACGGCAAAAAGGGCTATCCGGCATGGCGCGGCAGCATCCTTGGACTTCGCAGGTGAGCCGTATGCCCACCCCGATCTTCACCCAGAACCGGAGCACCTAACAACAGGTGAGGGTTTTCGGGAGCTCACCGTCCCAGGATTTGGGCACGCTTGCCATCCTGCTCGCGAAATGCGGATTCATGCGAAGATCAAGGGTTCCGACGCGGCCTGGCCCGTCACCGCTATTGCGACTACTGCCGGACCGCGAGCCGGCGCAAATTGGAGAACCTCACGATGCAGATCACGGGAGATATGCTGATCGGCGGCGCCTCGGTGCGTGGCACTGCCGGAACGCTGCGCGCGTTCGACCCGGCCCGCAACAGCGAGATCGAACCGGCATTCGGCGCCGGCGATGCGAACGACGTCGACCGCGCTTGCCGCTTGGCGCAAGCAGCCTTCGATCCGTTTCGCCAGGCGCCGCTAGAAACGCGCGCGCGTCTTCTCGAAACGATTGCCGACCGCATCATGGCGCTGGGCGATGCGCTCATCGAGCGCGGTCATGCGGAGTCGGCGCTGCCCAAGGCGCGCCTCGAAGGCGAGCGCGGGCGTACCGTCGGCCAGCTCAAGCTGTTTGCGCAACTCGTGCGCGATGGCCGCTGGCTCGGCGCAACGCTCGACTCGGCGATGCCCGAGCGCAAACCGCTGCCGCGCTCCGATTTGCGGCAGCAGAAGATTGCGATCGGTCCCGTGGCCGTGTTCGGTGCGAGCAACTTTCCGCTCGCGTTTTCGGTAGCGGGCGGCGATACGGCGTCGGCACTGGCGGCAGGCTGTCCGGTGGTCGTCAAAGCGCATCCGGCCCACCTCGGCACTTCGGAACTCGTGGGGCGCGCGATTCAAGAAGCCGTCGCCGAGTGCGGGTTGCCCGCGGGCGTGTTTGCGCTGGTGCTCGGCGCGGGCAATGCCGTGGGCGAAGCGCTCGTCGCACATCCGGCCATCAAGGCCGTCGGCTTCACGGGTTCGCGCGGCGGTGGCATCGCCCTGATGAACATCGCCGCGCGGCGCCGCGAACCGATCCCCGTCTACGCGGAAATGAGCAGCATCAACCCTTGCTTCGTGCTCCCCGGCGCCTTGGCGGCACGGGCCGAAGCGGTGGCGAACGGCTTCGTCGAATCCCTGACGCTCGGCGTGGGCCAATTCTGCACGAACCCGGGGCTCGTCGTTGTGCTCGACGGGCCGCAGCGCCAGGCGTTCGTCGACGCCGCCGCAAAGGCGCTCGAGAAGAAGGGCGCGCAAACGATGCTCACGGCCGGCATTGCGAGCGCTTACCGCGACGGCGTGAGCAAGCGCGCAGGCGTGGAGGGCGTGACGCGCGTCGCACAGGGTGCGAGCACCGATGCGCACCACGCGGCGCTGCCGGAGTTGTTCGCGACGACGAAATCGCAATTTCTCGCTGCGCCGCCGCTCGAAGACGAGATTTTCGGGCCGACTTCGCTCATCGTGACGTGCGCCAACATCGATGAAATGATCGAACTGGCCGAGCATTTGGAAGGGCAGTTGACGGCGACCTTGCAGATGGAGCGCGACGACGTGGAGCTCGCGCGCAAGTTGCTGCCCACGCTCGAACGCAAGGCCGGCCGCATTTTGGCGAACGGCTTTCCAACGGGCGTCGAGGTATCGCACGCGATGGTGCATGGCGGGCCGTTCCCGGCCACGTCCGATCCGCGCTCGACCTCGGTTGGCACGCTCGCGATCGAGCGGTTCTTGCGGCCCGTCTGCTACCAAGACTTGCCGGCCGAGCTGTTGCCGCAAGCCGTGCAGGACGACAATCCGTTGAACCTCTGGCGCTTGCGCGACGGCGCATTCGAGCGTCGCTGAGCAACACGCGGGGCGGTGCATTTCGCCGAATCGCCGCCCGCGTTGCAGGTGGGTTTGCCGTGCGCGCCGCGCCGCTTAAACGGCGCGCGTGACGGCCCGCATTGCGGCCTTCAGCTTCCGACCCGATAGACGCGCCCTGTTTGGGCGCCTTCTACGCTGCGACTGAACGCCAAGGAGGCGCGCTGCGCACTGACCGGCTCGAACCCGCGAAAGTACGAGCCGTACGCTTGGGCCGATTCTTCGAGGATCGTCGGGCTCACGAGATTGATGCGCAACCCTCTCGGCAATTCGATCGCCGCGCCGCGCACGAAGCCCTCCAACGCGAAATTGACGGTGGTGGCGTTGATTCCTTCGCGGATCGGTTCGTCGGCGAGAATGCCGCCCGTCAGCGTGAACGACCCGCCGTCGTTGACGTGATGTTGCGCTGCCAGCACGACGTTGATTTGGCCCATGAGCTTATCGCGCAGGCCGATCCAGAACTGATCGGCGGTCATTTCGTGAAATGGCCCGAAATGAACCTTCCCGATGGTGGCGACGACTGCATCGACACGGCCGATTTCGTGAAATAAACGCTCGACACTCGGCAGATTGGTCGCATCGACGTGATAATCGCCGCGCGTGGCGCCCACTTCGATCACTTCATGACGTTGCTTCAGTTCTGCGCAGACGGCGCGGCCGAGCGTGCCGCTCGCTCCAATCACGACAACTTTCATTTCGGCTCCTAGGGTCTGGTTACGCGTGGAACGCGCAGGCGAATGCCTGAAATCGCTCGCAGGGCAAGGGAGGTGGAAACAGGCAATGTGTGGCGCAGCGCGCCGCACCAGCGCGCATTATGAGCGCGTATCGCCTTGCCTGCGCAGCGGCAACATCAAGAGCGCGCCGGCGACGAGCTTGGCTGCGAGGCCGGCCCCGGTCACGAGTGCGCCGAGCGGAAATGCGCGCCATTCGAGCGGAAGCATGGGCGCGACGAACGCCGCCGAGACGAGACAGAGCGCAACGGTCGTCCATCGTGCCCACGCGTGCCGCAGAGCGACGAACGCATAGAGCAAACCGAGCAGGACGCGCGCCACGAGCGCGGCTGCGAGCGCGGCGGCAGCCGGAGCGGGGCTGTCCGCCGGGGCCGGTGCGATTTGCCCGAGCGGCATTTCGAGCCAGGCGAGCGCGTAGCTCACGCCGAGGCAAGCGAGCGCAATCGAAAAACGCCTGGCCGAGCCGGGTTCGAACGGTGCCCCGCGCGGCGTGGGCGCACGGCGCGCATGCGGCGTCGGTGCGCCGGGTAACGGGTGGCTCGCGTTCATGATTCGCTCGCAAGGTTGACCGCGCCCTTGCACCCGCCGCGCGGATGCGCCGAGCGTGCGCAGTCGTTCGACAATCGTAGCGCAGCCACGAACAACTTCAAGCGTTTCGGGTGCGCCAGCGTACGCTCGTGTCGAGCGTCGGCGCTCGGCATTGCGTCGTGGATCGATGCAAGAGCTGTTCCGGCTCCGGTGGGCTATGGCGCGCGCGCTCTTTTACCCATCTGCGCTGTTAAACCCCAATTATTTTCCGTAGAACCGGCGTTTCCGACAGAGTATGATTCGAATCCTGCAAGCCGGCGCCCGTGGGGAAAACGCAGTCAAGCGCTTGGCTTTCGCGGCTGCTCGGCGCATCGCACGACGAGGCAGCAAGCGTATCAAGGGAGGCAGGTGACGACCATGCATCACCCCGACGCCGCATTCACGCATCGCGGATACTTGCTCAATTGCGCGCCCGCGCGGGCGGGCGACGGCTCTTATCACCCGTACGTCGTGATTTCTCGCTCGAGCGACGGCGAACTCGTCGCGAATCGCTTCTTCCCCAACGAGCTGCGCTTCGAGGACGAAGCCGCCGCGATTGCCCATGCCCGCGACTGGGCCGTGCGTTGGATCGACGCAAGCAGCCTCACGGTCTAGCGGGCGAATCGCGGGCGGTATGTGCGCCCTGAAACCAGCGCTTTGCCCGAGCATGCGCAAAACGCGGTAATCTTTCCGGATATCCGCATCGTTCGATGCGGCCACGCCGCCGTTTTTATCACTATGTCGAATCCGCTTTCGCACCATTGGGGCCTTGATCAGATCGTTGCCGATTTGCGCGCTTCGCGCGAAGCGCTGCATCGCACACGCCATCCGCAGGGTATTCGCGAGCTGCCCTCGCGCCACGCGATCGTGGGCGTCGTCGAGTGCCTGCGCGCGGTCATGTTTCCCACTCACTACGGCGCGCCGGATCTGACCGATGAAAGCGTCGACTATTACGTCGGACATACGCTCGAAAGCACGTTGCGGCTGCTTTGGGAACAAGTGAAACGCGCACTGCGGTTTTTGCCCGAGCACGCCGATACGCCCGCGCCCGAGCTCGAAACGTTGGCCTTCGAGATCACGCGCTCTTTCGCGGCGCAGTTGCCAGGCATTCGCGCCATGCTCGTGAGCGACATCCGGGCGGCGCACGCGGGCGACCCGGCGGCCCAGCACATCACGGAAATTTTGCTGTGCTACCCCGGCGTGCTCGCGATCATGCACCACCGGCTCGCGCATGCGCTGCATCGGCTCGGCGTGCCGCTGCTTGCGCGCTTCATCAACGAGATCGCGCATTCCGCAACAGGGATCGACATCCACCCGGGCGCGCAAATCGGTCCCAGTTTCTTCATCGATCACGGCACCGGCGTCGTCATTGGCGAGACCGCCGTCATCGGCGAGCGCGTGCGCCTCTACCAGGCCGTCACGCTCGGCGCGAAGAGTTTTCCGGCCGATGCCGACGGCGCACTCGTGAAGGGGCACGCGCGGCATCCGATCGTCGAGGACGACGTGGTCATTTACGCCGGGGCGACGATTCTAGGCCGAGTGACGATCGGGCGCGGCGCTGTCATCGGCGGCAACGTCTGGTTGACGCATAGCGTGGCGCCGGGCGCGAGCGTATCGCAGGGCAGCATACGCGAGGGCGATCGCGGGAGCGAGGCCGATGCGCGAGGACGCGTGCGGCGATGAAGCGCGGGCGCGTCGTCATGCATCGTTGCGTCGTAGCAGGCGTGCAGGCGACGACCGCCGATACGGCGCAATCGTTCGGCCGCCATTCGCATGACATGTTCGGCGTGGGACGCGTATGGCGCGGTGCGCAGCGCTCCGCAAGCGGTCGTGGGCCGGTCGAAGCGCGCGCGGGCGACGTGATCACCGCAAACCCTGGAGAAGTGCACGACGGCCGCCCGTTCGACGAGCGCGGCCGTGCCTGGCGCATGCTTTATTTCGATCCGGCGCAGGTGTATGAGGTGGCGCGCGACCTCGGCTCGGCCACACCGACCTCGGTCGAATTCGAGCGCCCCGTATTGCGCGACGACGCTTTTGCCGCTTGTTTCGAGCAGGCTTTCGCCGCTGCGGCGAAGATCGGGACCGGCGCGATGAGCATGCACGACGAAGCGCTTGGGCGCGAAACGTCGCTGTTCGTATTGATGGCGAGATTCGTACGCACTCATGCGAGCGTGCGGCAGCGCATGCCGGAAGCGGAATCGGTCGCGGCCGCGAGTGCGTCGATAAGGCGGGCGAAGGCGCGCATCGACGACGATCCGTGCGCCCCCGTTACATTGGCTACGCTTGCCGACGAAGCGGGCTTGAGCCGCTTTCAACTTCTGCGCGGCTTCGCGCGCGATACGGGCCTGCCGCCCCACGCGTATTTGATCCAACGTCGAATTGCGCTCGCACGACATCTGATCGAACGAGGAGCATCGCTCGCCGATGCGGCCGTCGGCGCCGGATTCGCCGATCAAAGCCATATGACGCGCGCCTTCGCTCGCACGCTAGGGGTGACGCCGGCGCAGTACGCAAGCGCCGTCCGTTGATGCCGGGTTGCCCTTGGCAGCCCGCCCTGCAATTTCGTTCAAGACCCGGTAGCGCCCTGCGCCTAATCTCGCCTCATCTTTTGACGAAAGGGGCGATGCAATGCAGATGGGGCGGCGCTTCACAGGCTATCTTTATTGCGCGCTGGCGATGGTCGGCGTGGGCAGCACGGTGGTGGCGAGCAAGCTCATCGTCCATGGGCTGCCGCCGTTCACGGCAACGGCGCTGCGCTTCGGCATCGCGCTGCCCGTATTCCTATTCGCGATGGCGTTGACAGGCGAACGTTGGCCGCGCGTCGGCTGGCGCGAAGCGTCGTTGTTGATTTTGCAATCGGGCTCGGGCAGCGTGGGCTACACGGTGCTGCTTCTCAGCGGCGTGAGGCTCGCGACCGCGACGGATGCCGGCCTGATCGCGGGGACCTTGCCTGCGGTGGCGGCGCTCTTCGCCGTCGTTGCGCTGCGCGAGCGCCCGGGCGCGATGACGATAGCGGCGATCGCTCTGGCGACGGCCGGCGTGCTGGTTTGCACGGTCGGCGCTGCCGATGCGCCGCCGCTGAGCGGCCGCGGGCAGGCGCCTGCCTTATGGGTCGGAAATCTCTGCGTATTGGGCGCCGTATTGTGTGAAGCGGTATTCATCCTCTTGAACAAGCGCCTGCGGACACCCGTTTCTCCGTTGCAGATGTCGACGCTGATGACCGGCATCGGCCTCTTGCTTTCGCTCCTCCCCGCGCTGCTGGAACGGCCATGGACTGCCACCTTCGACCCTACCGCGATGCTCGGGGTGGTTTACTACGCGCTCGTGCCTACGGTCGTCGGGTTCTTCCTTTGGTTTGCCGGCGCCTCTCGCATTGCAGGCGCGCAAGCGAGCGCCTTGACCGCCTTCGTGCCAATTTCCGCGGCGGTGTTTGCCGCCGTCTTTCTGCACGAGCATATGAGTCTTGCGCATTGGTGGGCCCTCGCCTGCGTATTGGCCGGCGTGGCGCTGATCGCGTTGGAGGGGCGATATCGGAGCGGCCGACTCGCGCGTGCCTAGCCGCGTCGCGGACTTGCGCGCCAGCGCGTACTCAATGCTTGCGTGCAGGTAAAGGAAAATCGGGTAGATCGCGAAGATCGGGCAGCTCGCGATGTTGGTTCGATATCCTAACTAATACCCAATGCGTGAATTATGTGCGTGAAAACAAAGCGCGCTGGCCTTTCGTCAGCTTAGCCGGTCATTTTTTTCCGGCCCGAACGCATGCGTCGAACAAATTTTCCGCGCAGTAATCGTGTGTTGAAAAATGTAACTTCGATGGGGGTAAAAAAATACGCATGGTAGCGTTCTCTGCTGATCCGGTATGGATTTTCAAGAACCCAACGGAATGGGCACAACGCAATGATGATTTCTTTCGATGAATGGCTCATTCATGCCATGAGCCGTGTCGATATTCACTCGCCCTTATTCGTGCGCGCCGCCGTAACGCTTGCGGAATTCGATTTGACTCGGGGCCTGCCGCTCGTCACGTTGCTTTGGTGGATATGGTTCCGCCCGGAGCGCCAGATCGGTGCCCAGGGCGAAGCCGCGCGGCGCCATGCGCGCGAACTCGTGATTGCCGCGATCGTCGGCGGCCTCATTGCGCTGGCGATCGGCCGCTTGCTCGCGCATGAATTGCCGTTTCGCTTGAGGCCGATCTTCGAGCCGCAGTTGCACGCGCTATATCCGCCGCCAAACGCGAAGGTGCTGCTGCCGCGAACCTGGAGTTCCTTTCCGAGCGACCATGCCATGTTGTGGGGCGCAGTGGCGACCGCCATTTTGTTCGCGTCGCGGCCTGCCGGCATCTACGCGCTGCTGCATGTGATCGTCCTGATCTGCTTGCCCCGCCTCTATCTCGGCCTGCACTATCCGACGGATTTGCTGGTGGGCTTGGCGCTCGGTGCGGGCATCGCCTGTCTCGCCAACTTGCCGCGGGTTCGCGCGTTCGTGAGCAAGCCGGTTTTAGCATTCGCCGAGCGCTATCCGGGGCTCTTTTTTGGCGCGGCATTCCTACTCAGTTTCGAATTGGCCACGCAATTCGACGAATTGCGATTATTGGCATTTGGTTTGACCCACATCGGCCAATACGCGCAGTAGCGCGACTCGTCCCCCCGCTTTGGCAGTGACGTCGCGGGATGGGACGACCTTCTCGGCGCCGGGCGCCGACTTGCCGCGCGCTTTGCTGACGACGGGGGCAAGCGTCGGCTTCCACCCGACGAAGGCCATTGCGGTGGCCGTTGGCGTGGACGCGCTCTTGAACGTGGGGCATGCGTCGGCGCAGTCCGCTTATGCGAGATTCGACTACCGGTTCTGAGCGTCGATCAAGTATTGGGAACGTTGAACGCGCCGGAATTGCCGACGATGGCCAAGAATTCGCGCCGCGTCGAAGCATCGTCGCGGAACGAACCGAGCATGCGCGAGGTGACCATCTGTACCCCGGGCTTATGGACGCCGCGCGTCGTGATGCATTGATGCGCGGCTTCTAGGATCACGCCGACGCCCTTGGGCTGCAATATCTCGTTCAGTGTGTCGGCAATCTGCACGGTCATTTTTTCTTGAATCTGCAGCCGCTTCGCAAACGCATCGACGAGCCGCGCTAGCTTGGAGATGCCGACCACACGACGATCGGGCAAGTAGGCCACATGAGCGCGCCCGATGATCGGCACCATGTGATGCTCGCAGTAGCTCTCGAAGCGAATGTCCTTGAGCACGACCATTTCGTCGTAGCCGTCGACTTCGGAGAAGGTGCGCGCGAGAATCTCTTTCGGATCGTGCGAGTACCCCTCGAAAAATTCCTCGTAGGCGCGCACGACGCGTGCCGGCGTATCGAGCAGACCCTCGCGCGCGGGATCGTCGCCGGCCCAGCGCAGCAGTACGCGCACCGCATCTTCCGCTTCGCTGCGGCTCGGGCGTGCCGGCGCGGCGCTCGATGCGCCTGCCGGCTTGCCGCGCTTGCGGGCTTGCTCGGCTTTTTCCGGTTTCTTGGCCCGGGATCCTTCCTTCATCGTTCGCTCCTAGTTTGCTTCGCCTGCGCGCGGCTTCGAAATGGGGCCATTGTTCCACGATTCAGGCGTATTGCGTAGCGGCCGCTGCACGCAACGCCGCCCCGTAGCACAATACGAAGCATCTTTGCCGCGCTACCGAACGTCGAGGAATTTCGCTATGTCTTTCGCTTACGTCGATGGCCTTCGCCTTCATTACCGCCTCGATGGCGCCGAGCGCAGCGATGCCCCGTGGCTCGTGCTTGCCAACGCGTTGGGGGCCGATCTGACGATGTGGTCGCCGCAGATTGCGGCCTTCGCGTCCCGATTCCGCGTCTTGCGTTTCGACACGCGCGGCCTGGGGTGCTCCGACGCTCCGCCCGGCCCCTATACGATCGAGCAATTGACCCTGGATGTGCTCGGCTTGCTCGATGCCCTCGCGATCGAGCGTGCGCACTTTTGCGGGCTGTCGATGGGCGGGCTCATCGGCGTAGCGCTCGCTGCGCGGCACGGCGAGCGGTTGGAGCGCGTGGTACTGGCCCACACGGCGGCCCGGCTCGGCACACCCGACGTTTGGCACGGGCGTGCGCGCCAAGCTCGCGAGCAAGGCGTGCGCTCGCTCGCCGACGCCACGCTCGCGCGCTGGTTCACGAGCGAGTTCGCGGCGCGCGAGCCGCTCGTCTTGGCTGCGATTCGCGATGCATTCGCCCATATGGACGCAGAAGGGTACGCGAGCAATTGCGAGGCGATCGGCGCCGCGGACCTGCGTGCCGAAGTGGGAGCGATACGGGCGCCTACGCTCGTTCTGACCGGGCGCGGCGATCCGTCCGTCGCGCCCGAGCACACCCGAATGCTGGCCGAAGGCATTGCGGGCGCGCGATTCGTCGAGTTCGACGCGCAGCATTTGTCGAACATCGAGCGAGCCGACGATTTCACTAGGACGGTGCTCGAGTTCTTGACCGGCCCATCTTGATGCACGCGCCGGCTGCAACGCCGTGTGCCTATTCTTCGGCGTCGTGCTCCGCGACGAAGCGCAACAGATAAGCGCGCAGCGCGGCTTCGAGCGCGCGATGATCGGCGACGCTCTTCGAACCGGCATCGGCTTCTTCGCCGAATAGGCTCGGCGGGGCATCGTACATGCCGACCTCGAACCCTTCGCGCAGCACGCGGATTTCGTGCGTGGCTTCGAGATACTCTGCGACCCAGTGAATGCCTTCGATGTGCGCGCCTGTGCGAACCGATGCCGTCATTCGAGCCTCCCGTAGCAGCGTCAGCGTCAATGAAAGCAGGGTACGCCAGTCTCGCGCCTGGCGCACGCGGCGCGTGTCCGGTGCGCCACGCCGCCGCGATCAGTGGCTGATCGATTCGAGCGAGCGGCCCTTCGTGGACGGCCCGAGCAAGATCATGCAGATGCCGACGACCATCGACGCGCCGATGAAGACGGCTACGCCCGGCACGCCGTACTTGTGCAGCAGCACACCGATCGCGAGGCCCGCGAAGGCGACGGCCAGGCGGCTCCACGAATAGACGAAGCCGACCGCGCGGGCGCGCACGCGCGTCGGAAACAGCTCGGCTTGGTAGCCATGGTAGGCATAGGACATGACGTTCGAGGCGAGTGTGAAGAGCACGCCGAGCACGATCAGCAGACCCGGCGCGGACGCTTGGGAGAACAGCGCGATCACGATGCCCATGATCAGCAAGCCGCAGCAGATTTGCGTCTTGCGCTCGATCTTATCGGCGAACAACGTGCCGAGCAGCGGTCCGAACGGGTTCGCGATGGCGATGATGAAGGCGTACTGCAGGCTCGTCGTCACATGGACGCCGCGGCTGATCAGCAAGGTCGGCACCCAGGCGGCGAAGCCGTAAAAGCCGATGGCCTGCGCCATGTTGAAGATCGAGAGCAAGACCGTGCGCTTGCGGTAGAGCGGGCCGAAGATTTCGCTGAAAGTGCCGCTGCCGTCCGTTTCATTGCCCACGGGCTGGGGTGGCGGCAGCTTCACGCCTTTCTCGGCTTCGACGCGTTGCTCGATGTCGGAGACGATGCGCTCGGCTTCGTCCATGCGGCCGTGCCGCGCGAGCCAGCGCGGGCTTTCGGGGACATTGCGGCGAATGATCCAGACGAACCCGGCGCCGAGCGTGCCGATCAAGATGACGACGCGCCAATAGTCGAGCCCGAACGGATGCGTATCCTTGAGAATGAACGCGAGGAACGCGACGAGCGGCACGACGCAAAAGGTGATGAACTGATTGATCGCGTAGGCGCGGCCGCGCTCGGCGCTGGGGATGAGTTCGGAGATGTACGAATCGATGGTCACGAGTTCGACTCCGATCCCGATGCCTGCGATGAGCCGCCAGATGTTGATGGCTTGGCCCGAATGCTGAAAGGCCATGATGGCCGTGCACACGACGTACCAAATCAGCGACCACGTGAAGACGAAGCGCCGCCCGAAGCGATCCGCGACGAAGCCGAAAACGAGCGTGCCGAGCCACAAGCCGGCGAAGGTGGAAAACACGAACGTGCCGAAGCCCGCAACGGAGATCGGAGCGAGCGCCGCGAAAAAGCCGAGCGATTCGGGCTTGAACAGCCCCGATTGCACCATGCCCGGCGCGACGTAGCCGGTGAAGAACAGGTCATAGAACTCGAACACGCCGCCAAGCGAAATGAGCATCACCATGGTCCAGACGGTGCGTGATGGCGGTAGCCGGTCGAAACGCGCTGCGATTGCTAGGGATTGCTGATTGGTCATCTGCGCCTCTTTCGATTCTTTTATGTTTTGCCGTCGAAAGCCTTCGAAGACCTTGCTGCGCGTACTGGCCCGAAGGCGTGAGCATCGATGCGGCAATCGGGTGGGGAATACCCGGCCGCACGACTGTCTCATGTCGTCAACTACTTAACAAGGGCTCCGAATTAGGACTTTCACGGAGGCGCGTCGTCCGGCTCGCATGGAAGTGAAAAAAATCCGCGGCCGATGTCGAATTGGTCGTTCTTCGCTCGTCGTATCGATGGAGCCTTCCGCAATGCGAACACAAGGGGCGGCGTACTTGCGCCAAGCCCCCTACGAGGCCCGCCTAGTCCATTCGTTATTCGTTTACAAACCTCTGACAACGGAGTGCAAACCATGACCTCATCCGTCAAACCCATTCCCGAAGGCATGCACACGATTACGCCGCAACTCGTATGCGACAACGCTGCGCAGGCGATCGAGTTCTATGCCAAGGCGTTCGGCGCGATCGAACTGTTCCGCATGCCGGGGCCCTCCGGCAAGCTCGCGCACGCGCAGATCAAGATCGGCGACTCGGTGCTGATGTTGACCGACGAAAGTCCGGAATGCGGTTCGTCCGGCCCGAAGACGCTCAAAGGCACGCCGGTCAGTCTCTACGTCTATGTCGAGGATGCCGACAAGGCGTTCGATCGCGCGGTGTCCGCGGGCGCGACGGTCATCATGCCGCTCGCCGACATGTTCTGGGGCGACCGCTGGGGCCTTCTCGAAGACCCTTACGGCCACTGCTGGCACATCGCGACGCGCAAGAGCGAGCCGACCATGGAGCAAATGCAGAAGGCCATGGCCGAGATGCCGGCGCCTCACGCCTGAGGGCGCACGCGCACTACGGAGGTACGGGTGCCTCGGGCGCATCGCTGCGGACGCGCCGCGAGCAGATGCGCAGCCGGCGGTGCGCGCGGTAATGGCGGCCGCCGCGCACCGTCGTCATCGAGTTCGAAGGCGCCCGGGTAGCGCATTGCTGGCGTGCATTCTACGAGTATCGCGCGGCCAGGCAGCTTCGCTTGGGAGCCGGAACGACGCGCAGTGTGGCGCGGGACGCATTGATCGCGTAGCGTTACGGCAGACGGGCGGGCGCCCGTCTTGCGGCCACGACCGGCCGCATCGTGAAACCTGCTGGTTTGGGAGGAAGCATGGCCGCGTACATGATTTTCGACATCGAAGTGCACGACCCTGAGCAGTACGGCGAGTATCGAAAGCTCGCGACCCCCACGGTCGCGCAGTTCGGCGGCCGTTACATCGTGCGCGGGGGAGAGGCGCAGGCGCTCGAAGGCGATTGGGACCCCAAGCGCGTGGTCGTGCTGCAGTTCGATAGCCGCGAGCAAGCGCTAGCTTGGTACGAATCGGCGGAATACGCGCCGGCTAAAGCGATTCGCGAGCGTACGGCAACGAGCAAGGCGATCATCGTCGAAGGCGCTTAGCGCTGCTTGTGCGCTCGGCATTTGGGGGGGCGGAGGTTGTTGTCCGTTGCCTGTCCCGTAGGGGCGGGTTATCTGCATCCGCGGGGCGGGGAAACCTGCAGGCATGTCAGAGGACGAGGCGAGCCGCCGGCGGAACAACGCAAACATGTGCGTAATAGGGACAGAAAGGCTGGTGGTCGTTTACAACACCGCTTGACGGTATTGGTCTCTGAGTTAAGAAAGCAAATAGTAATAATTCAATAGACGATAGAAAGCCGTCCATTCATTTCTTTAATCAAGCGACGGCCTGCTGCGCCAATGCTGGCGGTTCTTGGGGGCAAGTCTCTCGTTCGACACGCTTCCTTTCACCGAATACGGCATATCGACGCATCCATCCCCGCCGACTCCGGCGGGGGTGAGTCGTCCCTGATTCGAAGAATGTAACAATTCGTAAAAAGTTTGATACGATGCGCTCGCTGTTCCGAAGGTCGTGCGCCATCGTTCCAATGTATGGCCGCGAAATCGACAAAAACATTGAGAGTGCCGAGCGCAAGGCTGCCGTCGAGGCGGCGCATAAGCGCTGGCGAAATAGACCATGCAACTGCAAATATACCGTGCGGGGTTCACGGTCGAGGCCGTCGAATATGGGCCTGCGCCACTGCTGCGCGCCGGATCTCATTCGTCCCAGACGGCTCTTGTTCTGTTCGGTTCGAGCCCGGGGTGCTTCCGCACTCCCATGGCCTCTACGAGTCGCTATTCCACTAACACGCGTTTGCATCGTTGGCCCACTCGGTTGACCGGTGCGGGCCGTCGCTCGAGACCGGTGATCACTCGCCCGGGGCAAAACGAGAACACGTAACGCGAAGCGAACGAACGGTCGCAGCGACATGTTGGCGCATGGCGGCAAGGTATTGGCGCGCACTCGAAGCGGGTTGCGCGGGCGATAAGAATCCAAGTTGGACACGATGCATATCGATCAGGACCGTCCTGCGCGGCGCGGGGCGGCAAACACGGGGGCCTGTGGGCACAGGGTGGTTCGCGCCTATGTGTGCCTATTCGCAGGTCTGCAATTGCTGAGCGGATTGTGCGGCGCTGCCGTGCGAGCCTCACGATCGACAATCCGCTCGGCCTGTCGGATCTCCTGAACATTAGTTACAACCACGACATCAACGGCCACGCGAGCAAATACGGCACGCATGGCAGCAGCGCTTATTACTCGATTCCGTGAGGAAACTGGACGCTCACGGCTACGGCGAGCCAGTACGACTATCACCAGGAGATTGCAGGCGCGTTTTCGACGCTGGTATCGAGCGGCAAGTCGAAGACCTTCGACGTCAAGACAGAGTACCAGTTCTACCGCAATCAGGTGCAGAAGAACATGCTCGAGTTCCGTGTCGGCAAGCGCTTCAGCGAAGCGTTCATCGACGGCACGGAAATCGACGTCCAACACCGCGATAACAGCTACGCGGAGATCGGCTGGGAGCACAAGCATTACCTCGGAGCCGCGCAGTTCGACGGCACGCTCGCTTATCGCTGGGGGGTGCCATGGTTCGGTGCACAGCCCGATCTGCCGGGTGTGGCGAGCGGCACGCCGACGTACTACTACCACATGGAAACGCTCGATGCGACGTTGAGCGTGCCGTTCGCGATCGCCGGTTTCCCCTTGCGCTACACGAGTACGGTGCATGCGCAGAACACGCCCAACGTGCTTTACCCCACTGAGTACGTTTCGATCGGCAGCCGCTACACGGTTCGCGGGTTCGACGGCAACACAATGCTGGCTGCCGAAAAAGGGGTGTACGTGCGCAACGATCTCGAGGTCCCGCTGCAGCGCTTCGGGCAGGCGTTCTATCTCGGGCTCGACGGCGGCGAGGTGTTCGGCCCCGAAGCCCATAACCTGCTCGGCCGCCGTCTCGTCGGCGCCGTGATCGGTGTCCGTGGCGGCGCATTCAAGCATGTCAGTTACGACGTCTTCGTGGGCGGCCCGTTGTACCAGCCCGCCGGTTTCCCCAACCATTGGCCGGTTGCGGGCTTCAGCGTGAGTTTCCTGCTATGAACAAGAATATCTATCGCGTCATTTTCAGTGCAGTCCGTGGCCTGTGGACAGTCGTGCAGGAAACGGCAATGGGGAACGGCCGGAAGCGGTCCGCAGGGACGTTGCGCCGTGCACCGCTTTCGCGTGCCCGCGTAGGATTCGTCGACATGTTGTCGATACGCCATGTCGCTTTCGCGGCGCTGTGTGCGCTCGGCATGCAGCCCATACTCGTTGCCGCGCAGGTCGTTGCAGCGCCCTCGTCGTCGGGCAGCAAACCGCTCGTAGGGGTGGCGGGCAACGGCGTGCCGGTGGTGCAAATCGCGACTCCGAACGGTGCCGGCGTGTCGAACAATATGTACACGCAGTACAACGTCGGCACGCAAGGCCTCATCCTCAACAATTCGCAAGGCAACGTGCTCACGCAACAGGGTGGCTACGTCGGTGGCAACCCGAATCTCGGTTCAGGCAACGCGCGCGTCATCCTGAACCAGGTGATCGGCGGTAGCCCCAGCCAGCTACTCGGATACACCGAGGTGGCAGGCGCTCGGGCCGAGGTGGTGATCGCCAATCCGTCGGGCATCGTCTGTGATGGTTGCGGCTTCATCAATACGAGCCGCGGGATTTTGACGACGGGCACGCCGGTGTTCGGCGGCGCGGGCAGCCTCGATTCGTTTCACGTGACGGGCGGCCAAATCCTGATCGGTTCGGGCGGGCTTAACGCAAGCAACGTCGATCAGGTCGATCTGATCGCACGCAGCGTGGCGATCAATGGCAAGGTGTGGGCCGGTCAGTCGCTGAACGTGGTGGCGGGCAACAACGACGTGAATCACAACGATCTGAGCGCTCAACCGCTCGGCGCGGATGGCAACAGCCCGAGCGTTGCTATCGATGTGGCGCAGTTGGGCGGAATGTACGCCGGAAAAATCCGACTCGTCGGCACCGAGGCGGGGGTGGGCGTCAATAGCGCTGGCACGATCGCGTCGCAGTCGGGCGATCTCCAATTGAGCAGTCAAGGGAAGGTGACGTTGTCGGGCACGACGAGCGCGAGCGGCAACGTGACGATTTCCGGCGCGAGCGATGTCTCGAACAGCGGTTCAGTCTATGCGTCGCAAAACATGACCGTGAGCAGTCTGACCCATGTCGACAATACGGGTACGCTCGCCGCGCTCGGTGACACGAGTGTGACCGGGGCGGGTGTCAGTTCGAGCGGTGCGCTTGGCGCGGGCATCGATTCGGGCGGAAGCGTCACGGGGACGGGCAGTCTCACGATAACGAGTTCAGGCGCCGTGAGCGCGACGGGGCAGCAGATGACCGGGGGCAATCTAGCGGTCTCTGGCAGCAGCCTGAATCTGACCGGCGCTCAAACCTCGGTCAAAGGCAATGCGGCGTTGACGGCAACCGGCGTCGGGGGCGATACCGGCGACATCGTGCATGCCGGGGCGACGCTGCAAGCCGGCGGAAGTCTGAGCGCCAGCGCAGTGGGCGCGTTCTCGAACGATCGGGGGCAAATCGGCGCTGGCCAGTTGAGCGTGACGGCGGGGAGCCTGTCGAACCGGACCGGAAAACTGTTGCAAACGGGCACAGGCGATGCGACGCTCGTCGCGTCGGGCAATTTCGACAATTCGGGCGGTACGCTCACTACGAATGCGCAAAACGCCACGATTCAATCGGCCAGTCTAACCAATGCGAGCGGGCAGATCACCCAGGCGGGCCTGCGTGCATTGAATGTCCGAACCGGGGCACTCGACAACAGCCACGGCAGTATCGCCACGAATGGTCTGGCGACCGTCGCAGCGACGAGCCTCGCTAACGGGGCTGGGTCGATTACGTCGGCGCGTGCGCTCGATGTGACGTCGGCGGGCAACATCGACAATACGGCGGGCCGGCTAGAGGCCAGCGGCGCGGTGCGCGTGTCGGCCGCCAATGTGCTGAATGCGGCTGGACGCATCGTGTCGGAGAACGGCGATGGCCTCTCGCTCACGGCCAGCGGCCAGATCACGAACGCATCGGGAACGACCGCGCAAGGCCAGACGGGCGGCGTGATCGGCGGCAACGGCAATTCGACGATTCAAGCGGCGTCGGTGACGAACAGCGGGCTCTTCACGGCTGCGCAGAAGCTGGGCGTCGCGACGCAAGGGGCGCTCGACAACAGCGGCGGAACGCTGAGCGGCGCGACGGTCGCCGTTGACGCGGCTTCGCTCAAGAACGGCAACGGGACCATCAGCGGCAATAGCGTATCGCTGACGGTGCCGCAACTCGACAATACCAGCGGGACGATCAGCGCGAACCAGTTGAGCTTGAGCGCTACGAATCTGACGAACGAACACGGATCCGTCTCGCAGCTTGGCTCGGGTGCAATGGGCATGGGCGTGACCGGAGCGCTCGACAATTCGAGCGGCGGCGTCATTCAGACGAACAGCACCGATTTGTCGCTCGCGCCGGCCTCGCTCGACAATAACGGCGGGACGATCACGCATGCCGGCATGGGCACGCTGACGCTCGATGCGAGCGGTGGCACCGGTACGGTCACGAACGTCGGCGGATCGATCGTCAGCAATGGGTCGACACAACTATCCGCGGCGAGCATCGAGAACACCGGCGGCACCATTGATGGTCAGGCCGGATTGACCGCAACGGTATTCGGTGCGCTGAACAACACGCATGGCCAACTGGCATCGAATGCCGATCTGGCCGTATCGAGCGGAGGCATGTTGACCAACGCGAGCGGCACGATTGCCGCCACCGGCAACGGCGCGGTGCAGGCTGCCACGCTGACGAACAGCGGCAGCATCACGGCGGGGCGCACGCTCAACACGGCCGTCGCGGGCGCCTTCGATAACAGTGGGGGCATGCTCAGTGCGCAGTCCGCGACGACCACGGCGGCATCGTTCGAGAACGCAGGCGGTACCGTCAGCGGGAACACGTTGTCGTTCACGGTCCCGCAGCTCGACAACGGCAATGGGCGGATCATCGCCAATCAGCTCAGCTTGAGCGCGACGAACCTGACGAACGAGCATGGATCGCTGACACAGCTCGGTTCGGACACGATGAGCGTGGGCGTCAGAGCGGTCGGTGCGAGCGCGGCGAGCGGCGTGATCGCGTCGACGGGCGGGCTGCCGGCGTCGACGGCATCGATTCGGGGCGGGCATTTGGCGAACAGCGGCCTTGCGAACTTCAGCAATCCCACCATCGCGAGCGCGACGGCGGTGACGGTGCTGAACAACATTACGGTGCCGCAAGGCGGCTTGTTCAAGCGCGATACGGCTCCAGGCGCGACCTATTTGATCGAAACGAATCCAGCCTTCGCGAATCAGCAGCAGTGGCTGTCGAGCGACTACTACTTCCAGCAAATGGGTATGGACCCGGGCAAGGTTCAACTGCGCCTGGGCGATGGGTTCTACGAGCAGAAGCTCGTGCAGGACCAACTCATGTCGATGACGGGGAAGTCGGTGCTCACGAACTATGCGAGCACACAGGATGAGTTCAAGTCGCTGATGACATCGGGCGCCGAACTGGCCAAGTCGCTCGATCTTGCACCGGGCACGGGGCTGTCGCCAGAGCAGGTGGCGCACCTGACGAGCAACGTCGTGATCATGCAGACCCAGATCGTGGACGGCCAGTCGGTATTGGAGCCGGTGGTGTATCTAGCCAAGGCGAGCCAGGAGAACATGGGCAATGGCCCGGTCATAGCGGCGACGAATATCGATCTGCAAAACGCGCAGTCGGTGACGAACAGCGGCACGATCAAGGCGGCGAACGATTTCTCGATCAGCGGGCAGAGCATCGACAGCTCTTTCGGCGCGCTGCAGGCGGGCGGACAGATGACGCTCGTGACGGCGGGCGACGTGAACTTGACGTCGGCGACGGTGAAGGCGAGGAGCCTGGCGCTGCAGACAGGGGGCGACCTTGTTCTCAGAACGGCGGTGAAGACGACGAATCAGGTTAACGATAACGGGGCGACGCGAATCAACGCGACTCTCGGGCCGTTGGCGAGCATCAGCGTGGAGGGCAATGCGGCGATCGTGACGGGCGGGAACTTCGTGCAGAACGCTGGGAGCCTGAACGTGGGTGGTGGGCTGGCGATGAACGTTGGTGGGGATTGGACGCTCGGCACGCAGACGACGGGGGAGAAGAAGGTCGTCGATCGCGCAAACGGCGTGTCCGATACCAGCATCATGGGTGTAACGGGGAGTAGCGTGAAGGTTGGCGGGGTATCGGCGATTGCCGTCGGCAACGATCTCACGGCGAGCGGGGCCAACATCAGCCTTGGGGGCGGAGGGACCGTCGTAGCCCGGGGGCAACGTGACGCTGCAGGCAGCCAAGGCTACGTCGACGGTCGACAGCACTAGCTCCGGTAGCGATCATCACGGCAGCTATGCAGAGGCGCTGCACAAGTCCGACGACGAGCTAACGGCGACGACTCTGCAGGGCGGGGATAGCCTTGCGATCGTGGCGGGGAAGGATATCGCGGTTAAGGGCAGCGAAATCAGTCTCGACAAGGGCAATGCGACGCTGGCGGCTGCGGGCAATATCGAGATCGGCGCCGTGACGGAAACGCACGAGCTGAATTCGCATGAGACGCACAGTCATAGCGGGGTGTTGAGTGGGACGAGTGTGGCGAGCGCGCGTAATACAACGACCACCCTATCGGAGGGCAGTACGATCTCCGCGGACGGCGTGTCGATCGCCAGCGGTAAGGACATCAACGTCAAAGGCAGCACCCTCGTCGGGACGAACGACGTGTCGCTCAGTGCGGCGCACGACGTGAATATCACGACATCGCAGGACACAATGCAGTCGTCGGGCAGCTACGAGGAGCGTCACTCTGGGCTGATGGCGGGTGGTGGAATCGCCGTCTCGGTGGGCAGCAGCAAGCTCGCTGAGACAGACCACGAGTCGAGCGTGACGAATAACGCGAGTACGATCGGCTCGCTCAATGGCAACTTGAGTGTCCGGGCGGGCAATAACCTGCACGTGACGGGCAGCGACCTGATTGCAGCGGAGAACCTAACGGGGACGGCTGCGAACATCATCATCGATTCGGCAACGGACACGTCGCATCGGGCGCAAACGCAGCAAACGAGCAAGAGCGGTGTGACGCTCGGTCTGTCGGGCACGGTGGGGGATGCGATCAACAACGCGATCAGCGAGGCGCAGGCGGCACGCAATTCCGCACATGGAAATGAGCGGGCTGCAGCGCTTCACGCAATTGCCGCGGCGGGCAATGTGGCGGCGGTGGCTTCGGCGGTGGCCGGTGGGACGGGTTCGGCGCCTAGTATCGCGATTCAGGTTAGCGTGGGTTCGAGCCATAGTTCGAGGCAGTCGTCGGAGGATCAGACGACGCAGCGCGGCTCGTCGGTCCAAGCGGGTGGGGCGGCCACGTTCGTGGCAACGGGGAACGGCACGCCGGGCAGCGGAAACGTGACGATCGCCGGCTCAGACGTGAATGCGAGCGATGTCGCGCTGATCGCCAAGAATCAGGTGAATCTGCTCAATACGACGGACACGGATTCGACGCGCAGTTCGAATTCGTCGTCGAGCGCAAGCGTGGGGGTGTCGTTCGGGACGAACGGGTGGGGAATTTCGGCATCGATGCAGAACGCGCACGGCGACGGTAACTCAGACGCCGCGATGCAGAACAACACGCATATCAACGGGAGCAACTCGGTGACGGTCGTCAGCGGGGGCGACACCAATATCGTCGGCGCGAATGTCAACGCCAATCAGGTCGTAGCCGACATCGGTGGCAACCTGAATATTGCGAGCGTTCAGGATAAAACGGTGAGTGCGTCGCATCAGTCGAGCGCGGGCGGCGGGTTCAGCGTTAGCACGATGGGCGGTGCGAGCGCGAGCTTCAGTGCGCAGAACGGTCACGCCGATGCGAACTACGCGGGCGTAAGCGAGCAGGCGGGTATTCAGGCTGGGTCTGGGGGCTTCGACATCAACGTCAAGGGCAACACCGATCTGAAGGGTGCGGTGATTGCCAGCACGGCGGATGCGTCGAAGAACAGCCTGACGACCGGGACGCTGACGTATAGCGATATCCAGAATCAATCGCATTACAGTGCATCGAGTAATGGCTTTAGCGCTGGCGCTTCGGTGGGACTGAGTCAGAATGCTGTGGGTCCCGCGTCTGGAAGTAAGCCGGGGGGCGTTACGCCGATGCTGTCTCAGCATGCGAACGGCGACGAAAGTTCGACGACGCGCAGTGCGGTCAGCGCGGACGCGATCAACGTGACAAACGGCGCGAATCAGACGCAGGATATCGCTGGCCTGAGCCGTGATGCGACCAATACCAATGGCATAGTCTCGAAAACGCCGGATGTGCAGAACATCCTGTCGCAGCAGGCTGATACGATGCAGGCGGCACAGGCGGCGGGGCAGACGATTGCCCGAGCGGTCGGCGACTATGCCAGCGCAAAGCAAAGGGAGGCGCAGTCCAAAGCGGATGAGGCGAAGGCAGCGGGCGATACATCGGCGGCAGCCCAGTATCAGGCGGAGGCGAACTCGTGGGCCGAAGGGGGAGCGAACCGCGTGCTGCTGCACTCGGTAGGCGGCGCGTTGCTTGCGGGGTTGGGAGGCGGTAACGTAGTGGGCGGCGCGGCGGGTGCCGCAGTCTCGTCGGCGCTCGCGCCGAAGTTGAACAGTATTGCGGAGGCTATCGGGGACGAGACCGGATCGGGGGCGCTGGGAAATGTGTTGTCGAATGTGCTGGCCGGCGCGGCGGGGGTGGTGATTGGTGGGGCGTCGGGTGCGTTTGCCGCGTCGAATGCTGATCTTTACAATCGGCAGTTGCATCCGGATGAGCGGCAGTGGGCGAAGGACAACGCGGCCGCGTTCGCAAAGTTCTATGCAGACAAGACTGGGCAATCGATCACGCCGGATCAGGCTCTTGAACTTTTGTTGGGGAGCGGATTACGGATCGTAGACAGTAGCGCTGCCAACGTGCCGGGTGGGGATCCGGTCGCAACAGCATTTATTTCGGCAAATGCACCCCACTCCTTGTTCTACGCAACGCCAGCGGAGAGGGCTAATCCATTTGACGGGGCGAACCCCAACGGTTCGCCGACACCGGAGCAAAGCGCACTTACTTACAAGGTCGGTCCGTCTGGCTCGTTCACGATTCAGTTAGGTGGCAACGCTGGCCTTCACGTCTTTGACTTGGGTGGGACAGGTGAGGTAGGACTTGCCGTGTCGTTGGGTGCGCATCCGAATTTCTGCGCTTACGCACAAGGGTGCGCGACAATGGGCCTCGGCTTTACGGCTTCCACGGGCGTTGCCGTCACTGTGGGTCAGGGCGCTGCTTCTACCGGCGTAACGGGTAGTAAGGGCGCCTTCATCGCTGGCGGTGATGGGATATTTGCAGACACAAACGTAACGCGAGATGGCGATGGAAACTTGGCTGCTGGAAAAGGCGTACTCGGGGTGGGTATCGGTGGGGCCGCTGGAGCGCAACAGTGTAAACAAGCTATGGGTTGCCTGGTGAAGGGGGGGCAATGATGTTTTGGCCTCTCTTCTCGATTGTAGTCGTTGTCTTCTCTATATTTTTTTATGTCGCTCAATTCAGATTGAGTGCTCGATTTAGGGGTATAAAGATCGCCACATGGGCATATCCATTGGCGATTGCTGGTGCAGTGGTATTTGCAATCGGATTCCACGGGCTAGGTATTGCATTGTTCCTGTTGGGGATTCCGTTCGTCTGCTTTGGTGCTTACATTCACCTTTGCACGATGTTTGGTGTGGATCCGAGCCTTCGCCGGCGCCACAACTGGGAGGATGACGAATAGTCGACGGGTATGGCACGGTTGGCGTGGCGCTCTGGGGGCACGGGGTGCAAGTCACGCGACTGATGAAGTGAGGTATGACTATGGCTGTAGGCGGAGGTCCAACTCCTGAGCAATGGGAAAAGATGAGCCGAGGGCAGAAAATTGCCTACTGGGTTTCCGTTGCCGTCGTCTTCGGGATACTGACGAGTCTCGCAATAAAGAAGTTCTTCTTCTAAGCAACGAGCCCGGCTTCGCCCGGGCTCGTTGCTTGTGAAGTTATTTAAGCGTGATGCGGACAAGTCCTCACGTTGCGCGTCGATGCCGAGAGGCCAACGGTCTATTCGAAGTCAGGTGAAATCGTGAGACGGGCGTTGCGATAGTCGAAGGCGATGCGCATGCGTTGGCCCGGAGCAAATCCGGCGCGGTGGAGCCAGAGGTCGGCGACCTGCATCCAGGGCATGAACGGCGGTTGCAAGGCTGGTATCTCGTGCTCGGGCGAATCGCGCAGCGTCACGCTGATGCTGTCGCGAACCCGTACGCGAACGAGCTGACGTTCATGGACGACAAGACGCGTACGCGCCGGGACCACATGAAATACCTGACGCTGATCCGCTCGATTGCGCTGCTGCACCAGTACCAGCGGCAGCACCAGACGGTCACGCACCGGCGCGAAACGCTCACGTACATTGAGGTCACGAAAAGCGATATCGCTCTGGCGAACCGGATCGCACATGAAGTGCTGGGGCGCACGCTCGATGAGTTGCCGCCACAGACGCGCCGCTTGCTGAAACTGATTCACGCGATGGTGACCGAAATCAGCGAGCGCGAGCATGTTAGACGAAGCGAGGTGCGCTTCACGCGCCGTGACGTGCGCGACTACACGAGTTGGAGCGACAACCAACTGAAGGTGCATTGCATGCGGTTGGCCGAGCTCGAATACTTGGTGGTTCACGGCGGCAGCCGCGGGCACTTGCTGCGTTACGAGTTGATGTACGACGGTGCGGCCGAGAGCGAGCCCAGGCTTGCTGGGCTCATTGACGCGAGCGAGTTGGACAACGACGGACGCAAGTTGGACCTTGCCGAGAGCAAGTTGGCGCAAAGTTGCCCCGAAGTTGGGGCCAAGTTGGACCGGGAAAACGGGCCGCAAAGCCAAGTGGAGCAAGGCGAAGAGCGTAAAGGGGTTGGGGCGGATGCCAGAGCCTATAGCACGCAAAAGCCAAGCGCCCCTTCTTTAGCCCGCGTTGTTTAGGAGTGCGAAATGAGAAAGCGCTCAACGCCGCGCGCCCCGTTGCCGGTGATCGGCCCGGCGGACGATCCGTACAGCTTGTATCACCAGATGCGGCCGTTTCTGGAGTGGATGCGAGTGCGCAACTACAGCGAAGGAACCGTCGAGCACCGCGAGACGCATCTGCGATCGTTCATCACATGGTGCGACGAGCGAGGCGTGACGCGTCCGCAAGAAGTGACGCGCCCGGTGCTGGAGCGCTATCAGCGTTACTTGTTCCTATATCGCAAGCAAAACGGCGAAGCGCTGTCGGGGCGCAGCCAACATATGCGGCTCGTGCCGGTGAGGGTGTGGTTCCGCTGGCTGGTGCGTAACCACCGCATCCTGTCGAACCCGGCCGCCGACCTGGATATGCCGCGGGTGGAGAAGCGCCTGCCGAAACACGTGCTCAGTGCCGACGAGGCCGAGCGGATTCTGAACGTACCGGACGTGACGAGCAGCTTAGGCATCCGTGATCGCGCGATCTTGGAGACGTTCTACAGCACGGGGATACGACGAGCCGAACTCGTGAACCTGCATGTACACGACGTCGACCACGAGCGCGGGGCGGTGATGGTGCGCGAGGGCAAGGGCAAGCGAGATCGGCTGATTCCGATCGGCGATCGGGCGCTGGCGTGGATCAGGAAGTACCTCGATGAGGTGCGGCCGCAGATTGCGCTGGGCAACGACGACGGCACGCTGTTCTTGGCGTTGACAGGCGACTCGCTCGGCACGCGCAGCTTGGGGCTGTTGGTGTCGGACTACATCAAGCGCTCGGGGGTGAACAAGCGCGGCTCGTGCCACTTGTTCCGGCACACGATGGCGACGTTGATGCTGGAAAACGGCGCCGACGTGAGGTTTGTGCAGGTGATGCTGGGGCACGCGCAGCTCACGAGCACGCAGGTCTATACGCAAGTGGCGATCCGGGCATTGAAGGAGATCCACACGGCGACGCACCCGGCGCGACTGGAGCGAAGGGAGGAAGCCGAGCGGATCGAGCAGGCGCGGCCGAATCGGTTGCTCAAGCGGGTCTATGAGCGGAAGGACGTGTGAAGCCTCGAAGGGACTTGCTGTGGAGCGCTGCAACTGCTGTGAATTATCTATATTTAGGTATAATTCGACGATGCTGATGAAGATCAAACCACTACGCTGGGTAGGCTCAGCGAAGAAGGACTTGAGTGCCATGCCTGAAGATGTGCAAGACACCTTCGGCTACGCGCTGCACTTGGCTCAAGTGGGCGGCAAGCACAGTCAAGCCAAGCCGTTGAAGGGCTTTGGCGGAGCAGGCGTGCTGGAAGTGGTGGAAGACCACCAGGGCGATACGTATCGTGCGGTGTACACGGTGCGGTATGCGCAAGCGGTGTATGTGGTGCATTGCTTCCAAAAGAAGTCGACGAGCGGTATTGCGACGCCGAAGCCGGATATGGAGTTGATCGAGCGGCGTTTGAAAGCGGTGGATGCATTGGAAAGGGAGTCACGGACATGAGCAGGATAGCGACCATCGAGGGCGTCGTCATTGAGCAAGGCAGCGACAATCCGTATGCGGACCTAGGCTATCCAGGGGCCGACGAGATGCTTGTCAAAGCGGGACTCGCACATGAGATCGGCGAAATCATTAAGAGTCGGCATCTGACGCAGCAGCGGGCGGCCGAATTGCTAGGGATGCCGCAACCGAAGCTCTCGGAAATGCTGCGCGGCAAGTTCCGAGGCATCAGTCAAGCCAAGATGATCGAATGCCTGAACCGGCTGGGGCGTGACGTGGACATCGTGGTGAAGAAAGCCAAACGGCGCACGCTTGGGCATACGCATGTGGTGGTGGCCTAATACGAGCGTGCCCGAGGCAATAGGCACGCATTTAGTAAGTGCAGGCCATGCGGCCTGAGACTGCAACGAAGGAAGAAGTGCCGGTCCGGAGCGGCCCGGAAATCCTGGCCGGTGGGCCAGGATTGGACACGAAGGGTTCAAGCGGGCCATGCGGCCCGAGGGTGTGACGAAGAGGGTTCGTGCGGCCCGCTGGGCCGAGGGTCACGAAGGGCCGGGGGTAAATCGGCTGCCGGCTGCCGCCGTCCCGCCAGGGGCGGGCCGCCGTCATCCGTCAGCCGATTGAACATAACGCGGACATTTGAATCTGGCGTTGACAGGCGTTGACAGGCGTTGACAGGCGTTGACAGCCGGTGCCCGGCCGTGGATAACGCAGCGTTATGTCTTGCGCCCCCGGCCCTGATGTATGTGCTGCGCAAGGGGCGATGTCAGGGGCCGCTGTGCGGCCATAATTAGGAATACGAAGTAAATCGAAGTATGGCGCTGGCGCGCAAGAACGAAGCTAGGGGCCGCGTTGCGGCCGAGAAATGAAATGCGCCCCGCCCATCCACCGTACGCCCCCAAGGGGCTCCCTACCTAGCCGCCTTGGCGGAAAAGCACCCCCACGAAAAAGCGCGGTTCGGCATGCGATGCAAGCCGCCGAGTCGTCTTGCACCGCAGTGTCCGAGCGTGGATAACCGATCGCAGTCAAGGCCAAGCCCTACGGGCGCGCTGGCGCGCGGCCTTGACGGGGTTGATGCCGAACGTTCTGCGCAGGTGGGTGGGGACTCACGCTGCTGGCCTGCCGAGTGTAACGCCGTGCTCGACGCGTCAAGGGTTCGCTGCGCCGGGCTGCGCCCGCCCTTGACGCGCCTGCGCGCGGCGTTGGTTGGGAGGGGCCAACAGCGCGAGTGTCGCGCCGGGCGAACAGGAGCTGCGAGATGGAAATCACACTGTATCCGCCCGAGAATCCCCGTTATTGAATGAACGTCGCTGATCGCTGACGATTCTCCCATTGCGACGACGGGAGGATATTCATGCAGGAAACGCAGAAGTTGCCTGGGGACGCGGCGGGTGTAGCG
>NZ_JAUEQW010000012.1:0-173938 GCF_056498045.1 Trinickia sp. Z7 | reverse complement strand
AAGCCGCTTGCCGCTGCGCCGTCGTTTGCGTCATCTCGCACCTCCCTCGTTACCCGGTAACCGTCGATATGAAACATGTTACCCGGTAACGGGGCCCCTTACGACGTGTGGCGGATCTAGCGCTTACTGTCAAAACGCAGTCCCCCTCCCCGCCTGCCGTTCGCTTGGATGGCTGCTTGTGATGCGCAGCGCGATCGGGGACGCGCGTACGTGCCGCATAGGGCAGTGCGGCGTTCCTGGCGCGGAAAACTGATGCAGTTTGATGCGACCACCGGCCGCGCGCGGCCGGCTGCCGTCTCGTCTCGCTGACTTAGTTACGGAATGCCGGCGTCAGTCTTTGTGCGAGCGCGGTCCGATCGCTGCTGCACCGCGGGCGAGAGCGGAATCGAAACATCGTCGTTGCGCATCGCTGAAGGGACGGTCGTTCGCACGACCTCCAGGTGCGCAATGTAGACATGCCCGCAGTCGTCGTTCTCGCACCGGTAGGTGATTTCGCGCAGTGTCCTAGACATCAAGCGACTTGTGCGCGCCGTCGCTCTACTGAGGCAAATCGGGCAGCGGATGGTGATTCTCATTGACATGGTCGACCTCTATTTGAAATTGTCGCTCGGGCTCTACGAGGCATGCCTAACGCGCGTCGGCACGGTGTTCGCGCGTTAGCGCCTGTGCTTGGACACTGCTGAGGATTTCGGAGTATTCGAGCGCGCCGAGATCGATGGTTCCGATTGCATCCTGAAAGTCCGATCTTCCCTCTTCGAAGGCGGTGCGAAGCGTTCCCAGCTCCTTCAACATCAAGTCGGCGCAAAAAGTTGCGTTCTTTGAACTGCGGACGCGGTAGGGCACGAAGTTTTCGTCGACGGGAACCACCGCCATCGCTCGTGCAACACGCTCTCCGCACTCAACGAGTGCCGACAGTACATTCATTTCGGCCCAACATTGCGATGCGGCCTCGTATGCCTGGACATAGGCCTTCGCGGCGAACGAGGCGTCGACATGAACCGGCTTTCGGGTTCGCTCCATCTCTCGAGCGAGTACCGCCAACTGCTCGATTAGGTCCTCCGCGTTGCGACGTTGCGTCAACGCTGCCTTTACTTCTTGCGTGACGCGGCCGCCACCACTGAGCATTGCGTCGGCGAGCGCTGCCTTTGCCTTTTCGTGCGCTTCGTTTTGTTCGGCAATTCGCCTGTCTAGTTCGTCGGCGCTTTCCTTCATGTCCGCGTATGCCTTGCCAGGACCACTTGCGTAGGCACTTCGTCTCTCTTCGAGCCGCGCGCGCGCCTCTTCGTATTTGCTCGTCGCCGTCGCTAGCCGCTCTTGCAGTGCTTTGATGACGTTGGTTTGAGCGGCTTCAGTGCGCGAGTGTTTGAAATTCGTTTGCATCGTCAGGTTTCCGTAGAAGGGTGGAAATGCGGATCAACGGACGCTGATCCAATCGAGAAGGCCGGCGCGTTTAAGCACTTGCCCATAGATGGATTGCCCGACAGGGGGCAGTCGATTTGCCATTTCACGCAGCGCTTCGCGCAACCGCTGTTCGCGCCGCTTGAGCATGGCAATTTCCTGGTTCGCCGCGGCTAACTCGCTCTCAGCGCGGTGCTCAATGATTCGGTTGTTCATTGGCTGTTCTTCTCCATTTAGTTAGTACTGCGAAATAAATTCGTGCGCGCAACGCTCGGGCATGCGGCTCTTTCTCGACACGGTTCACTCTGGAGTTTTGGCTCCAGGGACGAGCGGTCGCTCAAGTGCCTCGTCTTTTATCGCTCTTTCGCGGTGTAACCGGGGTAACGGGGGTAACCGCTTTAAAAATCAGTGAGTTAGTTTGTTACCTCGCCTATCCAGAGCGGGGTAACAGGGGTAACGCATCGAGGGTCGTCCTTTGCGTTACCCGTTCGTTACACCTCCGATACCCCTCGACAGCGGCCACAAGTCGATGATTTTTTTACTGTTACCCGCGTTACCCCAGTTACACCTGAATTTAAGGCGCGCGACCCCGAGGTTATCGTTGCGGCTCACTGTGAGCGCTGCACGGGCCGGTTCATCCTTCTGGATCGAGTTTTTCGGGGTCGATCGCGTATACGCGTGCGAGGCGTCCATCGGGTGCCCGGATCGGCACGGACCGCTTGCCACCCTGCTTCCTGGTCAACGCTCCGGCTGCATCGAGCGCGGCGAGCGCCCGGTTCAGGTCATAGCCTTTGACTGCTTCCTTCATGCCCGCCGACGTAAAGAGGTAGAGGCGGCGCCCGCCCTCGATCTTCCAGTAGCCGGCGCGGTCGCGGATCGGTGTGAGCGGGGCGCCCGATGCATCAATGTCGGAGAACCGCGCGTCGCCACACCGGTCGATGAAGTCGGAAACGGCGCGCACGATACCGACGTGTTCGGCGCTGCGGCCATGCGTGCCGCGTTGGCTTTGCCAAGAGCGGAAAGCGTGGACGGCCGCCTGCGTCGGCCCGCCGGTTTTCCAGCCGACGATATCGAACTCAATTGCGAGTTCGCCCGAAAGCGCGGCAACGGCGAGGACACGCGCCGCGCGCCGCTCCTGGCCATCGGGTGCGTCAAACTGCGCGAGCACGGTCGCAAGCCGCTCGGACAGATCAAGGCCGGTCTTCCGTTGCTCAACCAGTCGTTGCGCGAACAGGCGGCCGGCATGGCCGTAGTGCTTGGTGGCTGCGTCGCGCAGTGCGTCCGATAGGCGCGCGCCTGAATCGCTGCCGTGCAATTGGTCAAACAGGCCATAGCGGCCCGTAACGGGAATGTCGAGAATGCGCAGCCCCTGTCCCGCTTTGGCTTCGATGCCGCCGGACTCGATGCGCGCGGCAATGGTCGTCTCTCCTGTGGACAGTACGAATACCCGCCATTGCGCAGCCCTACGAGCCTCGCCGTGCTTGTTTGCGCGGCTCTTGCCCGTACCGTTAGCGAGTGCATATGCCGCTTCATAAAGATCGCGCGGCGCGCATTCGCCGATTTCATCGAGCGCGAGCAACGTATCGGTGTGCATGGTGCCGGCGCCTTCCAGCCCGTTTGCTGTCGCACGCCATTGACGCCGGAATGAAGGCCCGCCCCATACCGAAATGCCGGCCACGAGTGCCGTCGTTTTCCCAGTACTGGAATCGCCGTAGATGTGTAGGCCGGCGCCGTCGACGCACAACGGCTCAAGTAGTACGCCCGCGAACGCGGCGGAAATTGCCAGCATCAACATTGGATTTCCCTCGGCCAGTGCTGCCACCCCGGCTTTCCAGCCCGCGTGTGAGCCTGCCGTGCCATAGGGCGCTGTACGGCCGGCGGCTTGAAACCACACATCATCCGCGCCGATGACTTCGTCGGGAAGCACGAATGCGCCTTCGTGCCAACCGGTCATTGTCGCGGCCCGTAGATGCCGCGCCGGATGCTGACTTGCGATGTAGCGCAGCACTTCGCGCTTTTTGTGCTGCGAGATTTCGACGCCACCCGACAGGATGATGCCGAGCGCTTCGGCGCCGTCGCCGGCAAGCATTTCCGCCGGCATGGCCCACTTTTTCCACAGACCGCGACGCGACACGTAGCGCAGCAGAAAGCCGTAGTTTTCGTCGATGCGGTCGGACGTAGTGGCGTCGACGTACAGCGGCGAACAGATCCACTCGTCGACCATGACGGGCTCCTGGTCGTCGCGCTGTTTGAAGTTGTGATGCCACACGCCCGGTTTACGCTTCACGCCGTCGACGTCCTGCCAGTCGCCGTAAACGCACCAGCAAGGGCGCTGCTCCATTGTCGGCCACGTAGCGGGCAGGGCGGCATTTATGAGTGCTTTGACGGCCGCCAGTCCGTCCCTCTGGTGCAGGTCGTTCAGGTCCATTCCATCCGGCGGCACGGCGAGGGTGCCCGTGACAGCGTGCGCCGCATCTTTGGCCGCCTTCAGGCCCGGATTGCTGCCATCGGGTTTCGCGTCGTTGTCGGCAGCGAAAACGAGCGCCGCTTTCGGATGCTTCGAGCGCAAAGCGCGGCCGACGCGAGCCAGGTTGCCGGCATCAAACGCAATCGCGACGGAAAAACCCGCGGCTGCGGCTGATGCACCTGTTGCGTAGCCTTCGGCAATCACGATGCACGCCGCGGCGTCGCCGATCATGTGGAACGATCCCGCCTTTGCTCCGCCGGGCAGAAACCGTTTGCCACCATCAGCGGCGACAAACGCCAGTGATGTGAGCTCGCCGCGGGCGTCGCGGAGCGGAACGAGCAGAGCGCCATCGCACAGCATGCCGCCGATTCGGAGCGCGCCGCGATACACGCGGACTCCGTGTGCATGCACGCCTTTGCGCGCTAAATACGGGTGATCGTCAGGCGCGCCCTTAGCGGCCTCCCAGAGCGCTTGCGCACGCTGGGCAGCAAGTACATGCTGCTTGGCCTCGTTAGCCTCTTCCTGGGGCTCTTGCACCCCGCGTTCGCGTGCTTTCCTCGCATGGCTTGCAGCTGGTCGAACTAAGTGCTGCTTCGGGTCAAAGCCGTATTCGCTCGCGATTTGATACAGACTGCCGATGCGGATACCGCCTGACGCCTTGAGTGATCGCCATGTATCGCGGGCAGCGGTGGGCGAATAGCCTTCTGCCGTGCGACTCCACGAATCGAAAAGCTCAAAGCCATCACTGCCGAATTCGCTCTTGAGTGCGGCCGCGATCTTCCACCATGTGTCTCGAGGCAGTGACGCCGGAATGGACGATAGGGCAAGCGCAGCGCGTTCCCGTTCTGTGTGTGCTGTCATCGCCGTGCCCTCACGCGGTACGGTGCAGATCGGCGATAAGCCGGTACACGTAGGCGAGCGATTCTCGCGCCGTCGCCAATTCGTCAGCGAAAAATCCCATCGTGCCGCCGATGGCAACCGCGTCCACCTGGACAGTGCCTATGGGTCGGGTACCCGTCATATCCGCATAGACTCGGGCGAGGTTATGCGTGTTGAGAAGTTTCGTGTCGAGCGCATCGAATAGATCGAGCGCATTCGCAAAAATCTGATCCCGCGCGGTCGCTTCAGCCATGTGCCACCTCCGCACGAGAGGCAGCTGCGACACTGCCTGCGATCGCTTCCGCAAATGCATCGTGAAAGGCGCGGCGGCACGCATCGAAGTCAGTGATATGCCCGAGGCCTGCGACGAGATTACGGAAACGCAGGTCACGAAATTCTGCCGCGGTAAGCGGCGCAAACTGAAGCCACAAGTCCGCGGCATGACGGCCGGCGTCGGCGAACAGGAAGAATCGATCGATGGGATTTCGCGTTTGCTCAGGGCGAGCAAGGGCTTGGCGCATGGTGCGGCCTCCTCTGACGGGTTGAGTAACCCGGCTCCCACTGTCAAATGGGGTGGCCGGGCACATGGCGGGGTTGACAGACCGGCGTCAGAGGATACCGGCGTGCGCGAACGCACCCCCACCAAGGCCCGACCATTGAAGGCGCTTGATGTGCGGACGTAAAAAAACCGCGCGAAGGCGGTTGTCCGCCTCTGACCATTCCGGCTGTCACCCCGGATCGCTGTTGTTTCAGCGATGAGGCGAGTATAGCCCCGCGTGACGGTGGCCGCAATGCATCGCCCGAGTGACGCGCCACGGCGGATGCGATGCTCAACCACGAACGCTCCGGGCATCGCTTGATTGGGTGGCCGTAACGAGTTGGTCAATCCAACTGTCAATCTCCGATTCGCGCCAGGCGACGGCACGCGCGCCCAGCTTGACGCTGCCTGGGAATGTGCCTGCGCTGATACGACGATAGATTTCGCTTTTCGACAGGCGGGTGCGTGATGACACCTCGTTGAATCGCAACAGCCGTTCCGGCCGTTGCGGGGTAGCACCAAGACTGGCGTGCTGCATGATTCCTCCGGTTGGTATTCCCGTGAGACTGCACGGGATAGCCGGAGTATCGATGGCGCGAAAAGAAGCCGCTACGCCGCTGCTGGTAGGACACGGAGCCATCTGGCACCGTCCGGAGCATGCGCGCACGTCCCATACTGTGCCAGCAGAGTGCGGACTCCTAGGTTCGCTTCTTTTGTTTCTCCCACTCTCGAACCCAGCGTTCGATAGTTTGCGGGCTTTCGAGAACGTCGAAATCGTTGACCATGGCGATGGCGAATTGCGCAGTGCTTCGATGCCTTTCGCGATTCGCTTTCCAGTTTAGCCACCTGTCGCGGACTGCGGTTTTGGCTACTGCTTTCGGGCTAGCCAAGTGACGCTTTGCTGCCGCGTCGCGGGCCATTTCTGACCGTAGCTGCGCTGCGGTTAGCGTGTTGAGTTCAATCGCGCGGCGTAGAGCGGTTGCGCATCGCAATGAATAGTTGGTCGCGTCTTCCCACTTCCTATGCAGCACGACTGCCATTTGTGCCGCGTCTACGTAGCACAACGCGGCTAGAGCGAACTGTTTAGCGAGAAACCGTCGCCGGTCATTCGCTGGGACATCGAAATGCCAATCGTCCTCTATCCGCACACCATCCGTTGGCCCGAACCAAAGATGCCGTAGCGCCCTGACATGAGCATCGAAATCTTCGTCACAAGTAACCATGTACGGATATACAACGGAAATCGCGCTACGTTCGGTACTTGTAAATACAGCGGCGCTGGTTCTGCCACGCGCGGTATCCGCTAAGGTCCGAAAGCGATCACGGAACTCTGCCGCTTCGTGAAGAAGCCGTCGAACATCTTTGATCGCTAGATTCCTTCCATACCAGGCAAGAAGAAGTGAGGTGCACTGCCCTGCGAGCAAACGTAGCTCGAACGGCAGGTGAGGTGAATCGGCCCAATCATAAAGTCGAAGTCGCAAGCGCTCGTAGACGTTGACGGGCACATCGAGAGCGGGTGCATGAGTGAGCAATTTTCGATAGAGGATGCGTGATGACCGAGTCATAGACGGGGCGATGAAGGGGAGCACGGATTTGATTCGCGAACCCGGATTATTACAAAAACCGCCATCATTCCGTGAGTGTACGAACGGCAACGCCAAACGATATCGCTACTGCAATGGGAGAGGGCGAGCAGCGGCCGGGTAGGGTACCGACGACGGCACGGCGTGAAGCCCGCGGGTGCGGCACTGCGCAGTCGATGGATCGCAGGGCTATTAGATGGGCGTCGCTGACAGGGCGCCGCATCGTCGGGTACTTTCTCGGGTACGTTTTGCTAAATGTGGCCTGAAAGCCTTATCCAGTAAGTGATGGTGTCGGACCCTCTCTCAGCCAGTTAGTCTCTCAGGCGGTCTCGCCGGTTCTCAGGAAGTCTCGCTCAGCCCTGCTCATCGGGCGACTTGAGGTTGTCGATCCGGTCGCATTCGCTCAGCGCTCCAGGACATTCGCTCCCGCGTATGTGGGTAGCATTGGGGGTAGAGAGCGGGAGCTAAACGCTCGGCAATGCACCCGCCGATCACTACTTGCCTCGCCCTTCCGCTTCGTCCCCACTGCTCAGGAAATATCGGCGCGTCGATCGCGGGCTCTGGGCTTCGGAGAAGGTTGTCTGGCGCTTTCCGCAAGAGCGAGTGACATCATCGACCTAACGGCTTCCTCTTCGATGCCCTTGATATCCGAGGGGAAACGATTCCGTTGGGGAATAAGAATCATCAGGCCTTCGATTTGGCACGTGATGAGGGCAGCTCTGCACGAAAGTTCCAGCGAGGATAGCTCGGGATTGACGGCCTCGAGGAAGCCACGAATCCAGCGGCGTTGATGCAAGTATGCTTCGTCCACGATTTCCCGCGCGAAATCGTGAGTCTGCGCCAAGGCCCACATGTTGATGAACAGACTCTGTGTCCGAGATTGTTTATCGTCTTCGATCAAAAGGCGGATCACCTTTTCCAATCGTTCTTCGGCTGTGAGTGACAGATCGTGCCGGAGATTGTCGTAAGTTTTCGCGTACTCGTCGATCACCTGCCTCATGAGGGCCGCAAACAATGGCTCGATAGACGGAAAGTAGTGCTGAAGATTCGATAGGGCGATGCCGGCAGCCGATGCGACCTTGCGCATCGTCAACCCACCGTAGCCCTCGGTAATGAACATGTCGGTCGCGCATTTCAAGATGCGGGCCACCGCGTTGCGCCCGCGGTCCGTCAGCGCTCGTTTCCCACTGTTCCCCATGGCAGCCTGTGCGTCGCCGAACGAATCGGGGGGGCGGTTCAACTCGTCGTTTTCGGGCGAGCGATTCTGCAGCAAGGTCTCGCGGGGAAAAGTTTTTCTGGTCATGGGCTCGACGCTACAGTCAACAAGAGTTCCGATCAAGAGTTTGGTAACCTATTGTCGGTCATATGACACATAGAGTGCAAGCCGGTCGTTCGGAGTGGTGGTGGTTATCGTTCGACTCGCGCTACGCGGCCCGCATGGTCGGGCGCCGAGGATTTTGCGGGTAGACACACCAGAAACCATTCTCATGACGAAAGAAGTGTATGGCGATCGGCCCTGCCGACCCCATCGCTTCAATACAAACAAACCGCTCGTGAGTCGCAGGAGCTCTGCTAAAACGGGTGACCCGCAGACGATCACCGGGACGGGGAGCGAACCAGTGGTCCACCATTGCGCGCAGCGACCTTCCCATGCAAGCCATCACGTTCCCCTTCAATCATTCTGCGACTCGACTACATTGTCCTGCGGCCCTTCGGCGAATATCGCCGCCCCGGCGATCCACTGGCGGGCCTTGCCAGAGCCTGTGGTGCAACCGTTGCTTCATAATAGGTCGAGTGACACAAGTTATCATCGAGAAGGAAGTAGGTGAAAACCTGCATCGGCCGTGGAACGTAGATATTCGGGCAAACGCTCATTCCTGGCAGAGAAATCACGCTAGGGCTTGGCATGCCGGAAGTAAAAATCGCGCATCTGGGCACGGGCCAAACGAAGAGCGATACAGTCGTCTGGCTGCCGTCTGAGAAGGTGGAACGCATCGCGAGCGCGAGGGCTACCGTCGAACGTGCGTTCCGCTCCGGAGTCTGCCTGACAGCTTGAGCTGAAGATGCTCAATTATAGGTCATTAGACCAACGGTGTGCAGATTGCCGCGTCAGGATGCACATCCTGAGTTTCTAGGCGCAGCCTTTCCGAGCAATGTCGAGCGCATCCCATCCGCCGGCGCCGAGGCCTGTCCTGGAACAGTCGAATGCCAAGCGCAAGGGGCTCGACGGCTCTAACGCAGCACCTCGAGGCTTAGGACTTTACCCTACTTGCGACGAGCATTTTCCTTCGCTATAACTCGGTCATGTGACAAATTTACGCACCTGGCCACGGAATCGGCTGACGAGAACGCCGCGACCCGCGTTATGCGCTTACTGAGTTGAACTCGTGGCGTGGATGTCTGGGCGCGTTAGGTTTTGGTCCGGCCGCTGCCAGGCTCCGCGATCGATTAACGATCGTTCTTGCATTCAGCTAATGACGAAATATAGCGTGGAGGCGCATTTCATGATGTCGGCTTGTTCTCGTTCGGACCGTTCGCTTATCGACGGGCGTTTTATCGATGAGACGATGGCGTTCGCTGCGCGCATGACAAGGGTCAAAGCCATGGCGTTTTACGTCATCGATCAGGACGCGGACAGTTGCCATTTCCGCCGCCTGGGTGTGCCGGAGAATTTCCACCGCGAGTACAAGGCCGGCATGTGCAAGTACGATCCGTTCGAATACCATCGACTCGATAGTATGAGGGAGCGACCCATGCTGCTCACGCATGCGATCAGTCCGACTCCTACCCCGGAAGACCATCACTATGTGCGCTTTATCAAAGCGCACGGCTATGAGGACGCCGTTGAAGCAGTTTTTCAAGCGGGCACACGAGTACTCGGTGGAATGAGCCTTCTGCTCGAGCAGGGCGATGAAGCTTCTCAAGTGGCAGCCGTCATGAACGCGATGAGCCCCTACATCGAATACAACCTCCGGGGTTTCACCGGTAGAAGCAAGACCGAAGTCCGCGAGGATTTGATGAACGAGTTTTCGTTGTCGCCGAGAGAGCTGGACGTGGTTGAATTGCTGGCGTCGGGACGGACCAACGCTTCGATTGCGCAAGCATTGCACATTAGCATCGCGACGGTGAAGTCGCATGTCTTGAAAATTTACGAGAAGGTTGGGGTGCCGAACCGAGCGAGTCTCGTGTCGCTGATGTCCGAGTACGAGACGCATTGATCTTCGCGGTTCGCCGTCGCTGCGGACGATCATTTCCATCGCCGTTAAGGCGATGCCCGATGGCAGGCGGTCGACTGCTCGACCAAGCGCGGACGGTTAGCGGATAGCACCGCGGTCGCGTCCGGCAGGAACGCATTCAATTCCACGCTTCGTGTGCGACCGCCGCGGAGCGTTTCCGCACGTTTCGACTCCTCGGACGCTAGCCTCCCATCAACCTCGTTCGTACAAATCAAATGCGGCTCGGGGTTATCCATAGGCCTGCTGAAAATCATCCCTTCGGTTGATCCACGGCCAAATTTGGCACATCGAGAATCGCTTCACCTGGTCATGCATCAATCGGAACATCCGAATGCTATGCCCAGCGTCAAGTTGCTCTTAGAGAGGGATACGCGATGCACTTCTATGTCAAAACCGCGCTGGCAATCGCATGCTGCTGCGCCATGACGGCAAGCTGGGCGCAGTCTGCTGGGGACACGACGATCAGTGGAGCGGACCGGGCTGGTAGCAAGGACGGACAGATTCCCGCGTTCGAGGGGGTCCAGGCTGCGCCTGCCGGATGGTCGGTTGGAAAGGTGCGCGGAGACTATTCGCCCTATAAAGCCGAAAAGCCATTGTTTTCCATCACCGCGGAAAATCTGAGTAAATATTCGGACAAGCTGTCGCCCGGGCAACTGGCTCTTTTCAAGCAGATCAAGGGCTATCGCATGGATGTCTATCCGACGCACCGAGATTGCGGTTACCCGGGTTGGATCCAGGACAACATCAAAAAGAACGCGGGTACTGCCAAGCTCGACGCAAGTGGTAACCACTTGCAAACTGCGGTGCTGCCCGGCTTGCCATTTCCCGCAGCAAAGACCGGGCAAGAAACGATTTGGAATTACCTTACGCGCTATCGCGGCGTTGGTGTTGAGTGGGCCAAACTCAACACGCTCGTCTCCCCGCGGCCTGGCAGCTCCGACTGGATCGACGTGACCAGCCATCAAACGTTGTTCTTCCCGTGGGGAAAGAAAGGGGCGAACGCGCTGCAATCGGACGAAGCGCTGTTCTCTATTTACTTCTCCTACGAGTCGCCCGCCGCTCTCGCGGGACAAGGGTTGGTGCAGACGTTCAATTTCGCCAATAACGACACGCCGACGTATTACTACTTTTCCGGCCAGCGACGCGTGCGACGCATGCCCTCATATGACTATGACGCGCCGCAAATTGGCTTCGAAAACCAGTACACAGTGGACGAACCGTGGTTGTTGTTCAACGGCGATATCGATCGCTTCGACTGGAAGCTGATTGGGAAGAAGGAAATGTACGTCCCGTACAACGACTTCGGGATGTACGACTTCAAGAAGGGCGTCAACGACGTCTACAAGCCGGACTCGGTCGACCCATCGGCACGGCGCTACGAACTCCATCGCGTGTATATGCTTGAAGCGACACTCAAGCCGAACATGCGGCACATTTCACAGAAAAAGGTCCTGTACCTCGACGAGGATACCTATCTCGCCCTGGCGGGGGAGGACTACGACGCGCAAGGCAAGCTCTGGAAGGCCAAGGAAGGCTACCCCATCCCCGTTTGGGAGTTGGGCGGAACGTGTGATGTCGAACCGTTCGCCCAGTACAACCTGACATCCGGGCGCTATGTCTCCGACCAAAGCGTCATTGGCGCTGGGGCCGACATTCACTACTTCGAACAGTCGAACGACCCGCACTTCACCTCGGGCTTCTACAGCGCCGAGAACCTGCGCTCGATCAGCGAGCGGTAAGCACGACAGCCAATCTACAGGCGACGGGCGTGCGTCCGATGAGGCGCACGCCGCGAATTACGGACGAAGGATGAGCGATGAAAAGACCAGGGGTGAGTGCGTCGATGTCGGTTGCAGTGTTGAGTGCTTTCGCGGCCAATGCGTATGGATACGATTTCTCGACGGGTTTGGGCGATCTCTCGGGATCTTGGGTGACCAACCTGACGGCGGGAGCCGGGATTCGAACGAAGAATCCAAGCTGCTCTCTGACTGGCGACCCGAACGCCTACGGCTGTACCGGCGCGAACGTGAATCAGTGGGGATTTGGCGATAACGGCAATCTGAACTACCGGAAGGGACAGCCATTCAGCGCCTACATCAGTGCCACGAGCGAACTGCTTCTCACGATGCCGAGCGAAGGCTACAAGTTCATGATTCGCGGCACGGGCATGTATGACTTCCTCGTGAACGATACCGCGCGCACGCCTTTGTCGAGCTCCGCGCTCGCGCAAGTCAAATACCCCGTTCGCCTTCTCGACCTGTGGGGCGAGAAGGACTTCAATCTTGGCGGTGAGCCGGCCCACGTGCGGCTGGGTAATCAGGTGATCAACTGGGGCGAAAGCTATTTCGCCACGGGCGGGATCAACGCAACGAATTCAGTCGACGTTCAGTCGCTGCTGATTCCGGGAACGCAATTGAAGCAGGCCCTGTTGCCGGCCCCGATGCTGAGCTTCGCCGCCGGACTCGGCCACGGCTTGAGCACGGAAGCCTATTACCAGTTTCAGTGGAACGGCAATCGCTATCCACCGGTCGGCACCTATTGGTCCGTCGCCAACAACTTCGGAAGGGGGGCGGAGCCGGCTACCGTCAATTCGGGGAACTTCAACGTCGGGGGCGTCGACGCAGGGACGATTGCCGGGCCCAACAGCGGAAATTCCGCGACGATCGCCGGCATCAATCAGGGGCTCGTGAACGGTCAATATGCCGGGCCGCCTTTCAACTCGATCGGTGTGCCGGTTTCCACCGTACTGCCGTCTCAATATAAACCGCAGTTCGGGGTCAAAGTCAACTACAAGCCGAAGAATCTCGATGTCAATTTCGGGTTCTACTACGAGAACTACACGGACAAATCGCCCGTGCTTTCCACCCTGGCTAACGGCTCGAGTCAATGGTCGTACCTCGCCAATCGGCAACTATTCGGCGCAAGTGCCAACTTCGCATTGGGCGACTGGGCGATCGGCACTGAATTGTCCTATCGGCCGCATGATGCTGTCGCATTGACCGGCTGCTTTGGGGCTGGCGGTCCGCTCGACGCGAATACGAATGGCATCGCTGGCGCCAATTGTCAGCAATGGGTCGACAAGAAGAAGCTTCAATACGACATCAACGGCCAGTTGAGTCTGACGCAGAGCGAGTATCCGTTCCTGAAGCTGCTGCATGCCGATATGGCTTTGCTCACTGCGGAACTGACTTGGATCTACTACCCTGGGCTCAATTCGCAAGGCGTGACGCGCACGATCAACGGCCGGGCGGTCACTCAGGCGCCTGCCGCCGGTTATTTCGCGTGGCTGAACAACGGCTCGAGCCTTGGTTATCCGATTATTCAGGCGCAAGGAACGTCCAGCTCCGTCGGCGCCACGGTCGATTTCAATTGGACCTATGACGGTACGTTGATCCATGGTTGGCAGGTTACGCCCGGAGTGACGTTCTCCGACGCACTGTACGGCTATACCCCGACATTCACCGCCAACTACATGCAAGGCGCGAAGTCGCTGAACTTCTATGTGTTGTTCAACCAGAATCCGGCTGTCTGGCAGGCCGGCATCAACTATACGGCGTTCTTCGGGGGGCATAACACTGTGGGTCAGCCGTACGCGGACCGCAACTTTGTCGGGATGTTCGTGACCCGCAACTTCTGATCGATAGAGGCTGCAACGCGGCACGCGAGCGCGTGCCGCAACCTTTGAAGGGAAGAACCTCGTGTTGAATCGTTTCGTCCTCCGCCTTGAGCGTCTCTTTTTCGGACATCGCGTCCTTGTCGTGACGGCGATTGCGCTTTTTACCGCCGCGATGGCCGTCTTTGCGGTGCAGTTGCGCATGGAGGCCGGCTTCGACAAGCAGATGCCGATCGGCCATGAGTACATCCAGACGTTCCAAAAATATCGCAAGGACCTGTTCGGGGCCAATCGCGTCACCGTCGTTGTACGCGCGCGTCACGGCAGCATCTGGACGCCCGCTGGCTTGACTCGCTTGTATCAGGTCACACAGGCGGTGACATTCCTGCCCAACGTCGATCGGCAAGGCGTCCAATCGTTATGGACACCTAACGCTTTTGTCAACGAAATCACTGAGGATGGATTTCGCGCCAACCCTGTGATCGATGGAACGATCACGCCCAACCAATTGACCCCGACAGTCGTTGCACAGATTCGCCAATCGGCCGCCAACGGTGGATACATCGGCACGCTCGTCTCGCACAACGGGGACAGCGCCATGATCACGGCCGAGATCAACGAGCGCAATGCAGCCGGCAAGGTGCTCGACTACGTCCAGTTCAATCATCTGCTCGACGAGAAGATTCGCAAACCATTCGAAGACGCCGGTTACGAAATCCAAATCATCGGGTTTGCGAAGCAGATCGGCGATATCGCCGATGGAGCCAAGGCGGTGCTCGGCTTTTGTGGCATTGCATTGCTGCTCACCGCGCTCGCTGTGTACTGGTACTGCCATTCGGTGCGATTCACGGTGCTGCCGATCGTTTGTTCGCTGACCTCGCTCGTTTGGCAATTTGGCACGCTCAAACTGCTTGGCTTCGGCCTCGATCCGCTGGCCGTGCTCGTTCCATTCCTGGTCTTCGCGATCGGGGTCTCGCATGGAATTCAGCAGGTCAACTATATCGTGCGCGAGCTATCTCACGGCCACAGTACGATGGAAGCGGCCCGCAGCAGTTTCCGCGGATTGTTGGTGCCCGGGACGCTGGCGCTCATTACCGCATTCGTTTCGTTCGTCACGCTGCTGCTGATCCCTATCCCAATGGTGCGCGAGCTTGCCATCACGGCCTCGCTGGGGGTGGGCTACAAAATATTGACCAATCTGGTGATGCTCCCCGTCGCGGCGTCCTTCTTCGATTTCACGAAGGCGTATGCGGACCGGGCGCTCGAAAAACGAGAACGACGCTCGGTATGGTTGCGTAAGCTTGCGAAGGTCGCGGAGCCGAGAAACGCTTATTGGGTCGTTGGTCTGACCGCTGCGATTTTTGCCCTCGCCGTATGGCAGAGCCGGGATCGTGTCATCGGTACGCTCCAGCCGGGTGCGCCCGAGTTGCGTGCGGATGCGCGCTTCAATCGGGATGCCGTATCGATCGCCCGCAATTACGACGTTGGCCTCGACTGGCTCACGGTAGTGTTCGAGTCCACGGGCTCAGCGTGCGACAACCCGGCGGTCGGATTGTTCGAGGACGACTTTGCATCGTCGATGAAGAGCGAGCCGGGCGTCGTATCGGTGCAGTCGTATCCCGCGATGCTGCGCGACTACAACGAGGGATACAACGAGGGCAATCCGAAGATGAACGTCGTGCCGATCGATCCGGGTAACTATGGAGGATTGTCAGCCGAAATCGGGCGCATAAAAGGCTACATGAACAAGGATTGCAGTATGACCGCCGTGCATCTTTTCTTGGCGGACCACAAGGCGACGACGCTTGATCGCATTCTCGACGACGTCAAGCGCTATCGGGCCTTACATCGAATGGATGGCGTCAACATTCGCCTGGCGGCGGGGAATGCGGGCGTGATCGCCGCGACCAACGAGGAAGTGCAAAAGAGCGAACTGCCAATGATGCTGTACGTCTACGCCGCGATCCTGATCCTCGTCTTTCTTGCCTACCGCGATGTTCGTGCAATGGTGGCCTGCTGTGCCCCGTTAACCGTGGCGACATTCATTGGCTACTGGTTCATGAAGGAACTCGAAATCGGCCTGACTGTTGCGACGTTGCCGGTGATGGTGCTGGCGGTTGGCATCGGGGTGGATTATGCGTTCTATATTTACAACCGCCTGCAACTGCACATGGCGAATGGGCAGTCCATCGTAAAGGCAGTCGAGCATGCGATGCTCGAAGTGGGAGTGGCCACCATCTTCACGGCAATCACGCTGGCGATCGGCGTCGCGACATGGAGCTTCTCGGCGCTCAAATTTCAGGCGGATATGGGCAAGCTTCTCGCGTTCATGTTCATCGTGAACCTGGTGATGGCGATGACGGCATTGCCGGCCCTTGCTGTCGTTATGGAGCGGCTCTTTCCTCGACGAACACCGGTGCGCGCACCGGGACTCCTAAGCCACTGATTCGTAGCAAGCTTGACGAGCCATTCAATATGAGAACGAAGCCTATTTGTATCGCGGTGTCTTTGTGTATCGGCTTCGCCGGCTTGGCGCAAGCTAGCGAAGCAACCGGATCGACGCTGCCGGTCATACCCGCGCACGCCTGGCAAGACGCCACCCATCACATGCTGCTCGGTGTGGCTCGTGCGGGTACGCGGCTGGTTGCGGTTGGGTCCCATGGAATCGTCGTGCTGTCGGACGACGACGGGAAGTCGTATCGGCAAGCGCGCTCGGTCCCGGTCTCCGCCACGCTTTCGGACGTCTATTTCGCCGACGCTTCGCATGGTTGGGCGGTCGGTCAGTGGGGGGCGATTATCGCCACGGACGATGGCGGGGAGACGTGGAAACTGCAGCGCACCGACACCTCGATGGACCAGCCGCTGTTTTCCGTTCATTTCGCCAATGCACGGCACGGCTGGGCGGTGGGATTATGGTCGCTGATGCTCGAGACCGTCGACGGAGGCGCGCACTGGAGCGCGGTTAAACTGCCGCCGCCGCCCGGAGCGAAAAAGGCGGACCGTAATTTGTTCAAGATATTCGCGGACTCGCACGGCACATTGTTCGTCGCCGCTGAACAGGGGCTGGTGTTGCGCTCGCGCGATGGTGGTTCGACCTGGGAGTACACGCAAACGGGCGGCAAGGGAAGCTTGTGGGCCGGGACAGTGGCGTCGGATGGAACCGTGTTCGTCGGCGGGTTGCTGGGCCATCTTTACGCGAGTCGTGACGACGGTGAAACCTGGGCGAAGGTGGATTCCGGCACGACAAGTTCCATTACTGCGCTCATCGCGAATGGAGCCGGCGTGCTCGGCGTCGGGCTCGATGGCACTGAAATAACGGGGTTGGCCAGCGCGGAACGATTCGCGGCAACGCACCGGCAGGGCCGCGAAGCGCTTACCGCGGTTGCCCTGTCGCAGACGCATGTGCCGGTTTTGTTTTCGAAAGATGGCGTCGTAGGTCGCGAATGAGCAAAGTGACGGCATCGCAGATGCGTGATCCAGGCAATGAGCTTGCCATCATGCAAAGCATTACCGGCAGGATGAAGGGATTTCTGTATCGGTGTCTGAACGACGACGACTACACGCTGGTTTTCACCACCGATGGCATTCATGCGCTCACGGGCTACCCCGCGTCGGACTTCATCGGAAACGTCGTGCGAACGTTGCCCTCGCTCACTGAGCCGGCCGACGAGCAATACGTGCTCGACCGGGTCACCGCGGCATTGCGAACCCGGCATATGTGGACAGTGGACTATCGCGTGCGGCGGGCCGATAAGCAGCTCGTTTGGGTCAGAGAGGTGGGTGGCGGCGTTTTCGACGAACAGGGAAAGTTGCTTTTTCTGGAAGGACTCGTAATCGAGGTGCAGGGCGAGCGCGCCGCGCAAATTGCCGCCGAACAGCGCTTTGCCGCGATGACGTCGTCGACCAACGCGATTCTTTCAGACGTCGAAGAAATACTGAAAACCATCCGTGCGCTCTCGATCCTGTCGTTCAACGCACGAGTGGAAGCCGCACGCGCTGGCCAAGAGGGGCGTGGCTTTGCAGTGGTCGCCGCGGAAATCAAAAAGCTGGCGGATGATTCGGACAAGCTCGTCAAACGGGTTTCCGAGAACGTGAAGAACGTGCGCAAGGTGATGGCGGCTAGCTGACAAATTCCACCCAAAGGCTGATTGTTGGCGGGTGTGGCGAGACAGAGAATGTATTTAACAAATTCTCGCGGCTCGCACCATGACATACCCGAAACTGAAACTGCTCATCGACGGCCAGTGGATCGAGCAGACTGACGAAGGCTCTGTGGCAGTCCTCAATCCGGCCGATGGGCAATTGCTCGGCCGTCTTCCCGTCGCCGGCCCTAACGAACTCGAAAGCGCAACTGCGGCCGCGCGGCGCAGCTTTAGCCGATGGTCGCGCATGTTGCCCATCGAAAGGTTTCGAATCATCACCGCCGCGACTGCACTCATGCGTCAACGCGTGCAAGAAATCGCGACCATCCTGACCCTCGAGCAAGGCAAGCCGCTCGCTGAATCTGTTCGCGAAGTCACGCTTTCCGCCGACATCATCGATTTTCTGGCCGAAGAAGCCAAACGTCTGCCGATTCGCGGCGTGCCTGCACGGTTGTCCAATGTGACAAGTCAGACGGTCATGCGCGTTCCCGTCGGTCCTGTGGCGGCATTTACGCCCTGGAATTTCCCCGCAAACCTGCCTTCGCGGAAACTGGGCGGCGCGCTCGCCGCGGGATGCAGTGTCGTTATCAAGCCTGCCGAGGAAACGCCTGCCACGTGTATGGCGGTCGTGCAATGCTTCGTCGATGCCGGCATTCCGGAAGGGGTCGTGAACCTCGTTGCCGGTGATCCTGCGTTCATTTCATCGACGCTGATCGCTCACCCTGGGATCGCAAAAATCTCGTTCACCGGCTCCGTCCGCGTGGGCAAGCTGCTCGGCGAGCAAGCTGCACGGCATGTCAAACGATATACGGCGGAACTCGGCGGCCACGCGCCGGTGATCGTGTGCCAAGACTACGACGGCGCCAAAGCTGCCAAGTTGGCGGTCCCCGCAAAGTTTCGAAATGCAGGCCAGGTTTGCGCTTCGCCGATTCGCTTTATCGTGCATCGCGCTCAATACGAAGCGTTCCGTGAAGCGTTTGTGCAAGGCGCCTCTTCGCTCAAGATTGGGGCCGGTCTGGACGAGGGTGTGCAATTCGGCCCCCTGATCGAGCGTCGCCGGGTGCTCGAAATGCAGTCGTTCGTCGATGATGCCGCGGAGCATGGCGCAACGATCGCCTGCGGTGGAAAGGAACTGGCGCGGTCGGGATATTTCTTCGAGCCGACCGTCATTGAACATGCATCGTTGGATTCGCGCGTTCAAAACGAGGAGCCGTTCGGGCCGATTGCCGTACTCGATGTCTTCGACGAGCTCGATGAGGCGATTGCACGCGCGAACCGCCTTCCTGTCGGGCTCGCCGCGTACGGATTCACGAATCGCCTCGACGTGGCGCATCGACTGACTCAAGAGCTGGAAGCGGGCATGGTCGGCATCAACCATTTCGGTGTTTCCCAACCTGAAACGCCATTCGGGGGCGTGAAAGAAAGCGGGCTCGGCCACGAAAGCGGCCTCGAGGGGTTGCTCGGATACACGGACCTCAAACTCATTTCGGTGGCTCAATGAACGCCTTTTCGCTCCCTAAGAGCCGTGGCGTGCTCGGATTAGCGCGTACGGCGATTCCTCAAAGACCACCCAAGGCATTGCTCCTGGATTTCGGCAGCGTCATCAGCGTGTCGGTGTTTGAGCGGCATCGCGAGACGGAGTCGACGCTGGGACTTCCGCCTGAAACATTGACCTGGCTCGGCCCGATCGACCCGTCCACAGACATGCTATGGCAGAGCATGCAGCGTGACGAAATCAGCGAGCGCGACTACTGGGCAATCCGTGCGCGTGAGGTGGGCGCGGCGATCGGCGAGCGAGATTGGTCCGTGCGCGCGATGCTGTCACGCACACGTCAGACCGACCCCAATGCGGTCGTTCGGCCTGGCATGGTGAAGCTCATCCGTCGAGCGAGAGCCAACGGGATCCTCGTCGGAATTCTTTCGAATGAGCTTGAGCTGTTCTACGGGCCGGAGTTCCTCGCGCAAATGTCCGTGCTCAAGGACATGGCCGTCATCGTCGACGCGACGCACACCGGGATCCTAAAACCCGACCGACGCGCCTATCAGCTCGCGGTGGATGAACTGAAGACTCGTCCCGACGAAATCCTGTTCGTCGATGACCAAATGCGAAATGTCGTCGGTGCGGCGAAGGCGGGCCTTCAAGTGCAGTACTTCGACCTGCGCGACATCAATGGAAATATCGCCGCAATCGCGACGCGGCTCAATCTACCGGTAGAGGAATTGGCATGAACAAGATGACGCTCGACGAACTGAAGACGGCTAATGCGCAGTACCTATGGCATCCGATGGCTCACCCCCAGGCGATGATCGATACGCCGCCGGACATCATCACACGAGGCGAGGGGAGCTGGATATGGGATGCGGATGGCAACAAACTGCTCGATGGTGTCGGCGGGCTGTGGAGTGTGAATCTCGGCTTCGGGCGGACCGAAATTCGCGATGCCATTGCGGCGCAGCTTGATGAACTGGCCTTTTACAACACATTCAGAGGCACGACACACCCGCGCGCAATCGAGCTGTCCGCACGCATCGTGCGCATGATGGAGGCGGACGGCGTTGCGTCCGTGTTCTTCAGCAGCGGTGGCTCGGATGCGGTAGAAGGCGCGTTGAAGCTGGCCCGCCAGTATTGGAAGATCAAGGGCCAAGCAGACCGTACGAAGTTCATTTCGCTGAAGCAGGGGTATCACGGTGTGCATTTCGGCGGAATGAGCGTGAATGGAAACACGGGCTTTCGCCGCCCCTACGAGCCGCTGTTGCCGGGGTGCTTCCATATCGACACACCTTGGGTGTATCGCAATCCTTACACGGACGACCCGATCAAGCTCGGCGAAATATGCGCGCAATTGCTCGAACGCGAGATCCTGTTTCAGGGTCCGGACACTGTTGCGGCGTTCATCGCAGAGCCCGTTCAAGGCGCGGGCGGCGTCATCGTGCCTCCCCCGAATTATTGGCCTCTCGTGCGCGAGATCTGCGACAAGTATGGCGTGCTGTTGATCGCCGATGAAGTCGTGACCGGCTTTGGGCGCGCCGGCCAGTTGTTCGGCACCCGGCTTTGGAATGTCAAAGCCGACATCTGGTGCTTGGCGAAAGGGATTTCCTCCGGTTACGTCCCCCTCGGCGCTACCGCGATATCGAAGAAAGTGTCGGACGTGTTCCGCTCCGGCGATGCGTCGGGTGCTGCGATTTCGCACGGCTATACCTATAGCGGACATCCCGTGGCAGCCGCTGCGGCGCTCGCTACCTTGGATCTCATCGAGCGCGAGGGCGTGGTTGCCAACGCCGCGCAACAGGGCCAGTACTTGATGGAACGGCTCACGGCTCTGGGCCGGAAATCACGTCTGATTGGCGATGTCAGAGGTGTTGGGCTGATGGCGGGGCTCGAACTAGTGGCCGACAAGACGACCAAGGCCCCGTTCGGCCGAGGCGCCAAAGAAGTCACGATGGTGGCGCGCGAAGCGTATGCGCGTGGCGCAATGGTGCGTACGTCGGGACCGAACATCATCCTATCGCCAGCGCTCACGATTAGCCGCAATGAAGTAGATTTTCTGTGCGACGCCCTCGAAGGCGCATTCATGGCGGTCGAGCGGTAAGTCGAGCGCATCAAGCCACATGGGCGATACCACGATGTGCAAATGCGTCACGAGGGATGGGCGAAATGCACTCTCTGACGTGACTCCACCGCATCGTGATGAACGGAGAAGCGATTCATGAATCGACTCAGTGAGTCCGGGGTTCGCTATGCCCTGGAACGCGAGCAGGACAAATTTGCTGACCTGCACCCGATCTCTAAGCAATTGTTCGAAGAAGGCCAGCGCCACTATCTGTATGGTGCGCCATCGCATTGGTTTCGCCGCTGGGCCGGCAAGTTTCCAGTGTTTGCGAAGCAAGCTTCCGGCACGCAGCTTCGATGCGTGGATGGTCAACGGTATGTCGACTTTTGTTTGGGCGACACGGGCGCGATGTCCGGACATGCACCGGCGGCCGTTACGCAAGCGGTCTCCGAGCAAATGGAGTGCGGCGCGACGCTGATGTTGCCCACGGAGCATGCATCGTGGGTCGGCGAGGAGTTGACCCGGCGATTCGGTCTTCCGTACTGGGGTTTCACGACGTCAGCCAGTGACGCGAATCGTGCGGCCATTCGTATCGCTCGCATGATTACGGGGCGTGAGAAGGTCCTCGTGTTTAGCGGTTGCTACCACGGCTCGGTCGAAGAGGCACACGTGACGCTCGATGCGTCGGGGCAGATGGTGATGCGAAATGGCATCCACCCCAACGCGGTGGACCACGAGCGCGTTTCTGCCGTGGTGGAATTCAACGATATCGAGGCGCTCGAAGCGAAGCTCGCATCGCGGGACATCGCCTGCGTATTGACCGAGCCGTTCATGACCAACTATGGAATGGTCGCGCCTGAGCCGGGGTTTCATCAAGCACTGCGCGACGCGACCCGCCAGTACGCCACGCTGCTCTTGATCGACGAGACTCACACGTTCTCGACCGGACCGGGTGGGTACACGGCCCTTCACGGACTGGACCCTGACATGCTCGTTTTGGGCAAGGCGGTCGGGGGAGGCATCCCGGTTGGCTTGTATGGCGTGAGCGATGATGTTGCTCGCAGAATGTGGGAGATTGTGCCCAAGGTCGACCCGACCAAGGTGCGACAAAGCGCGCATCTCGGTTTCGGCGGGACGCTAGCGGGCAGCGCGCTTCAAGTGGCGTCCGTTCGCGCCGTGCTGGCCGAGGTCCTGACGCCTACCGCGTTCGATCGCATGGTTCGACTCGCAGAGGATCTCGCCGAGCGTTTGAGAGGCATCGTTAGCAAGTTCGATCTGCCCTGGTATGTGGAGCAGTTGGGGGCACGCGTCGAAATCATGTTCGCGCCGGCTGCGCCGAGGAACGCCGCGCAGGTGTCCGCCGGGCGTGACGGCGATCTCGAGGCGCTGCTGCACGTCTATTTTTTGAACCGTGGCGTGCTCATTACGCCGTTCCACTGCATGCTCCTGATGTGTCCGGCCTCCGCCGCGGCGGACACCGATACGTATATCGATGTCTTTGAGCAATTCTGCGAGTTCCTCATGGCGAATTGCCTCGAGCACGGGGCGCGCGCATGAGTCACTTCCAATTTAGCGGCCGGGTCGCGCTGATAACCGGCGCCCGTCCCGGTATCGGCGGGGCGATCGCGCTTGCGCTCGGGCGTGCGGGCGCGGATCTTGTGTTGGCCTATCGAACGCTATCGAGTGCGCAGGAGGTGGCGAGCCAACTCGAGGCCGAAGGTATCCGTTTTCACATCGTTCCCTTCGGGGTCGAGCGCGCCGAGATATCGGCGATGGTTGATCAAGCGCTGCGCGCTACCGGCGGGCGCCTGGATGTGGTTTGCCATAACGCCGGCGGGTGTCGGTGGCTTGGCTTGGAAGCGCTTGACGAGCAAGTCGTCGAGGGCACGTTTGCACTCAATCTCAAAAGCGGATTCTGGCTTCTGCAAGCGGCCTTGCCGGCGCTTCGGCACAGTTCGGCCGGCCGGTTCGTTATCACCTCATCGATTACGGGTCCGCGTGTTGCGATGGCGGGCGCCACCCACTACGCCGCAGCGAAGGCCGGCGTAAACGGATTCATCAAGGCTGCTGCATTGGAGTTGGCCAGCAGCGGCATTACGGTCAATGGAGTGGAACCTGGGATGGTGGCAAAGGATCGGGGCCGTTTGAGTCAGGCCGAGACGTTGAAACGGCTTACCCGTTACATACCCTTGGGGCGCCCCGGACGGCCGGAAGATGTAGCGTCCGCGGTGCTGTTCCTCGCCAGTCACGAAGCGAGTTGGATTACGGGACAAACGATCGTGGTGGACGGCGGGACGACGTTGCCCGAATCAGGCTACGCGATGGAAGAGCTTTGGGCCGCGGAGCGCGACGGCGTCGCTAACGGGAGCCAGAAATGAAGTCGGGATTGAAGATTTTAATTATTGGCACCGCCGATACCAAGTCGGACGAACTGCTGTTCATGAAGCAGTGCATCGAGCGGGAGGGCGCCTCGGGCGTCATCATGGATGTCGGGGTGCTCGGAACGCCTGTTTTCGATCCGGAGATTTCCAACGCGAAGGTTGCGGCCGCAGCCGGCATGACGTTGAAGCAGATTGCTGCGCTAGGCGACGAGAACGCGGCTATGACCAAAATGGCGGAAGGCGCGGTGAAGCTCACGCTGGACCTCTATGCCAAGGGGCAGGTGCATGGCGTCCTCGCGCTGGGAGGCACGATGGGCACCGACCTCGCGCTCGATGTCACCGCCGCATTGCCGCTCGGTATGCCGAAGTTTATCGTCACGACGGTGGCGTACTCCCACCTGATCCCGCCCGACCGGCTCGCTGCCGACGTCATGATGATTTTATGGGCCGGTGGCCTGTACGGGTTGAATTCGATCTGCAGAGCGACGTTGAGCCAGGCGGCCGGCGCTGTCCTCGGGGCCTGCAGCACCGTGAGCTTGTCCAAGGCCGCGCGGCCACGCGTGGCTATCGGCGGGCTGGGGAAGTCGTGTCTGAGCTACATGGTCGAGCTCACTCCGCAATTGGAAAAGCGAGGCTACGAGCCTGTGGTGTTCCACTGCACGGGCATGGGCGGACGGGCGATGGAGTCGTTGATCGAGCAGGGCACGTTTGTGGCAGTTTTCGATCTTGCGCTATGCGAGTTGAGCAACATCCTGCGGGGGTCCGTTGTCAACGCGGGCGCTTCACGACTCGAGACTGCGGGTCGCCTTGGCGTTCCTCAGATCATCGCGCCGGGCGCGAGCGATATGGTGGACGTCCAGACATGGGCGCCGTTGCCTGAGAGATATAAGGGCCGCCCTTACCACGCCCACAACCGCCTCATTGCCTCGGTCACGACCACGAGCGAAGAGCGACGCGAGCTCGCGGGCTTCGTCGCGAAGAAGGTCAATGCGGCCAAGGGGCCGACCGCATTCCTGCTTCCGCTGCAAGGCATTCACGCTTGGGATGCGCCGGGCCAGCCCTTGCACGATCCGCAAGGGCATCAGGTCTTCATCGACGAATACAAGCAGTTGATCGAACCGCCGGTCGACCTGCGCGTTCTCGACATGCATATCAACGATCGCGCCTTTACAGACGAGGCACTCAGGATCTTCGATAACTGGGTCGAAGCGGGCCTGATTCCGCCGGGCGCGACAGAACAATAGGAGGTCATCATGTCGCGTTTTCATGGCAGAACAGCATTCGTCACGGGTGCGGGCTCAGGCATCGGGCGCGAGATCGCGCTGCAATTGTCGACGGAAGGCGCCAACGTTGTCGCCGCGGACATCGGGTTCGATCCGAAATCGTCGCCGAGCGGGCGATCGAATTTCGCCGAAGTTCGCGTCGACATTCGCAGGGAAGAAGACGTCAGTCGCGCCATCGAGGAGGCGATCGCGCGTTCGGGCCAGATCGACATTCTGGTCAATGCCGCTGGCGTGATGATCGCGGATGACGTTGCCGACATCCGTGACGACACCTGGAACACGATTATCGAGGTCAACCTCACCGGCGCCATGCGCGTGTGTCGCGCGGTGCTGCCCGACATGCGTCGCCGCGCACGCGGGGCGATCGTCAACGTTTCGTCGGTAGCCGCTTTCAACGCGTCGGCGGGCATGGCTTCGTACGCGGCGAGCAAGTCCGGGCTGGTCGCGCTAACAAGGGCGCTTGCGAACCGTTATGGCGCGGATGGGGTTCGCGCCAACTGCGTTTGTCCTGGGTGGGTGCGCACGCCCATGAGCGAGGCCGAAATGGCCGACTTCGCGCAGGCGAACGGAACGAGTGTCGAACAAGAGTTCTCACGTGTGGCCCAGCGTATCGCGCTGGGGCGAGTGGCCGAACCCGCGGAAATTGCCAGGTGTGCGGCCTTCCTCGCCTCCGACGACGCCTCCTTCGTTACGGGCGCCGTTCTGGTGGCCGACGGCGGAGCGCGTACGGCCGCTACCTCTCGCTCGCACTAGGTTCTCGGATTATCACCATACAGAAGGTGTCGATACCATGACTCAATCTCTGCCTGAGCGTGCCCGCGTCGTCGTGATCGGCGGCGGCATTATCGGCGCATCCACGCTTTATCACTTGGCTCACAAGGGCATAGCCGACGCCGTTCTGTTGGAGCGCGATCGGTTTGCTAGCGGCACTACCTGGCACGCCGCCGGCATCGTAGGCCAATTGCGCGACTCCAAAGCGCAAACGGAACTTGCCCAATACACGACGCGATTGTTCCAGTCGCTCGAGCAAGAGACCGGCCAAGCTACGGGTTACAAGGAAAACGGGTCGATGACGGTCGCGCTGACGCCCGAGCGCCTCGAACTGATTCGCCGCAATGTTTCATCGGCGAAGCGGATGGGCGTACCCTGCGATTACCTGACGCCGGCAGAAATCCAGGAGCGATGGCCTTTGCTGAGAGTCGACGACGTGCTCGGCGGACAATTCGTGCCATCGAACGGTCAAGTCAATCCCCTCGACGTGACCACTGCGCTTATCAAGGGCGCAAAGCTGAAAGGTGCAAAAGCCTACGAGAACACGCCTGTTCTCGACGTTGTCGTGAAGGACGGCAAAGTCCAGGCGGTCAGAACAGCTCATGGCGATATCGCTTGCGATCGGGTACTGCTGGCCGGCGGCATGTGGACGCATGCGTTCGCAAAGAAGCTCGGGATTTCCGTTCCCCTTCACGCGGCGGAGCACTACTACATCGTGACGGAGGCATTGCCGGGGCTCGCGCGCACCACGCCGGTTCTCACGGTCGCCGACGAGCGGGCCTACTACAAAGAAGACGCGGGAAAACTTCTTGTGGGTTTTTTCGAGGCGAAGGGCAATGCATGGCCGAAGCCGGGCGCCCAGATTCCGTCGGGATTCTCGTTCACCGAGTTGCCGCCGGACATGGAGCACATGGAGCCACAGTTGTTAGCGGCATTTGACCGCGTGCCGGTTCTTCAAAACACGGGCATCCAATTGTTCTTCTGCGGACCCGAGAGCTTCACGCCCGACGGCCGCGCTTACATGGGGCCGACGGCCGATATCGCGGGCCTCTATGTGGCAGCCGGGTTCAATTCAAACGGCATCTTGTCCTCAGGCGGCGCCGGAAAGGTGATGGCGGATTGGTTGATTGACGGCCTGCCGCCGGTGAGCATGGGGACACTGCACGCGCAACGTGCAATGCCGTTCCAGGCCAACACCCGCTACGTGCGCGAACGCGTATCGGAATCGATTGGGATGCACATGACGCTCCACTGGCCGGGGCACCATGTCTCAACGGCACGAGGCGTGCGGCAGTTTCCGATGCACGACCGGCTGATTGCCGCAGGAGCCGTAATGGGGGAGCGCATCGGCTGGGAGTTTCCGCTCTACTTCGCTGATGCGGGCGCGCAATTGCCGCATGAGCCAAGCCTCAAGCGGCAGGCGTGGTTCCCGATGGTCGAGCGCGAATGCTTGGCCTCCAGGGATGCGGCGTTACTGATCGATCAAAGCTGCTACGGCAAGCTGTTGGTCAAAGGACGCGATGCACTGAAAGCGCTCGAGCATGTATCGGCCAATCGTATCGACGTGCCGGTGGGTCAATCGGTCTACACGCACTGGCTGAACGAGCGTGGCGGTATCGAAGCCGACGTCACGATCACACGTTTGGCGGATAGCGAGTTCATGATCGTCACGGGTCATCCGAGCCAGGTTCGCGACCGCTGCTGGTTCGAAGCGCATGTCGACCCTTCCTGGAACGTTCAGATCCACGATGTCACGACGGCGCACGCCATGTTCTCGGTGAGCGGGCCATGCTCTCGCGAGATTCTCCAACAGCTGACCGACGTCGATGTTTCGAACGCTGCGTTCCCCTTTGGGCAAGCCAGGTTGATAGATGTCGGGCTGGCTCGTTGCTGGGTATTGCGCCGAAGCTTCGTTGGGGAGCTTGGGTATGAGTTCTATCCGACGACGGATGTCGCGCGGCACGTTTTCGATGAGCTGATGCGCGTAGGCGGGCCGCTAGGAATGCGCTTGGGCGGATTCCTCGCGATGAACCACTGTCGGCTCGAGAAGGGCTTTGTGCACTTCGGACACGACATCGGCGAAGACGATACGCCGTTGGAAGCGGGTCTGAAGTTCGCCGTTTCGTTCGATAAGGATGAGAAGTTCATAGGGCGCGACGCATTGGAGCGTCAACAGGCTGCCGGCCCGATCGAGGCGCGCCTGGTGAATTTGAGAGTCCGCGAAGCGAGCCTTGACGATGGCCCCTATCTATATCGCAACGAACCGTTGTGGAAGGGCGATCAACTCATCGGATACGTGACGTCGGGGGCGTGGGGTTTCCGTCTCGCGGGCTCGTTCGGCATGGCGTCCGTCAAACGAGTCGGCGGTGTGACGGCTCAATGGCTGAGCGAGGGTGGGTTCGAGGTCGAAGTAGCGGGTGTGCGCCATGCGGTCGATCTTCAGTTCGCGGGCTTTTACGACGCGAAAAGCGACCGCATGCGCGGATGACACGACGAGGAAATGAAGATGGACGATCGATACAACGTACTGTTCGAGCCGGTCAAGATCGGGCCGGTTATCGCAAAGAACAGGTTTTTCGCTGTCGCGCACAGTGCTGGGATGGGGTTTGCTCAGCCGCATGCGACCGCTGCCCTTCGTGCAATGAAAGCCGAGGGAGGGTGGGCGGTGGTTTGCACAGGGGTGTGCGAGATCGACGAGACCTCGGACATGATGGGGCATCAGAACGATCGCCTTTGGGACGATCATGACGTGGCCTGCCATCGGCTAACAACCGACGAAATTCACAAGCACGGTGCGCTCGCCGCGGTCGAGTTGGCGCATCTTGGACTCGGCGCTCGTAATCTGTACAGTCGCGTGCCGGCGCTCGGTCCTGCTAGTTTGAAATGCACGTCGGCGTATGTGCCGACGCAATCGATGCCGATGACGATCGCAGATATCCAGGCCTTCCGCGCGGCACACCGGCGCGCGGTGCGCCGTGCGATAGATGCCGGCTATGACATCGTCTACGTGTACGCGGCGCACGATAGGGCTTTGCCTTTGCACTTCCTGTCGAGCCGCTACAACAAGCGCACCGACGAGTACGGCGGCTCGCTCGAGAACCGCATGCGGCTGCTGAAGGAATTGATCGAGGACACGATCGAGGAAGCCGCCGCCCGATGCGCGGTCGCGGTGAGATTCGCAGTCCACGATTTTTCCGGCGGTATCACGCTTGAACAAGAAGGACGCGCCGTGATCGAGGCGCTGGGCGACCTGCCCGATCTGTGGGACGTCAATGTGAGTCCGTGGTCGTTCGATTCGTCTACCGCCCGGTTCGCGGAAGAAGGATTCCAGGACGACTATATCGGGTTCGTCAAGAAACTCACGCGCAAACCGGTAGTTGGGGTGGGACGCTTCACCTCGCCCGATGCGATGGTGTCGCGGATCAAACGCGGTCTCGTCGATTTCATTGGGGCTGCCCGGCCTTCGATCGCAGACCCATTCATACCCGAAAAGATCAGGACGGGGCGAATCGATGAGATTCGCGAATGTATCGGCTGCAACGTCTGTGCATCGACGGAGATGTATGGCGTGCCCATCCGGTGTACGCAAAATGCCACGATCGGCGAAGAGTGGCGTAAGGCATGGCATCCGGAGAAGCTCAAACCGATTTCGAATCGCGAGAGTGCGTTGGTGGTCGGCTCGGGGCCGGCTGGGCTGGAGGCCGCGCTCACGCTCGCTCGCCGAGGCGTGGAAGTGTCTTTGGTCGAGCGAGAGGCCTTCTTGGGAGGGCGAATCGAGTGGGAATCCAAGCTGCCCGGATCGCAGACGCTGGCGCGTGTGCGGGACTACCGCATCTATCAGCTCGAGCGGATGAGCAACGTCCAGATCTATCGCGGATCGCCGGTCGACGTCGACGACATCCTGCAGTTCGGCGCTCGGCGCGTCGTGCTCGCCACCGGCTCGGCCTGGCGGGTGGATGGCGTGGGGCCGGCTACCCCAAACGGGATCGCAGTTCGCGCCGGCGTCAACGTCTATGCACCCGAGGCTGTGCTGGCAGGCGCGCCGCTTACCGGGCCGATTGTCGTATACGACGATGACCACTACTACGTGGGGCATGGTGTCGCCGAATGGCTGAGGGCCAGGGGATACGAGGTCACGCTCGTTACCCCACTAGCCGACGTCTCGCAATGGTCGTATTACACGCTGGAGCTCCGGCGGCTAGAAGAGCGTCTCGATGAAGCCGGTATCACCTGCATCACGAAGAGCAAGGTCAAGGAAGTACGAGACGGAACGGCCATCACCGCCAGCGGGCGCCGCTCCGCGTCGCTGCCGTGCGGAACATTCGTTCCCGTGACCCTTCGTGAGCCAAACCGACAGTTGGCAGATGCGTTGGATCTGCGCAAACAGGATTGGCGCGACGTCGGAATCGAATCGATCACCTTGATAGGCGACGCGCTCGCTCCCGGCACGGTGGCCGCCGCGGTGTATGCAGGCGCAGCCACGGGGCGAGAGCTGGGCGAACCGCAGCGCGCCGAATCCTTTTTGCGTGAGCGCACCGTTCTCCAATGAATCTCGCGACCCTTTCGTTCGCTTTATTGCTAATCGAGAAGCAAACATGACTCTTACCACCAAACTTCCGAACACCTATGTGCTGCGCGTTGCTTGCCCGGCGACGGTGGGTATCGTTGCCGCAATCAGCGGCTACCTTGCTGCTCACAGCTACTACATCGCCGAGATGTCGCAGTATGACGATGAAGAGACCGAGCGGTTCTTTCTACGTTGCGTCTTTCAGGCGAACGGCGAAATCACCGATGACGATAAAGATATGTTGATCGGCTTCGATAAGCTGGCGGACCGATTCAACATGGAATGGTCGGTGCGTCGCGCGGATCGGCGGCGCAACGCCATCTTGATGGTTTCGAAGTTCGATCATTGTCTGCGTGATCTCTTGTACCGCTGGGAAGCCGGCGAACTCAACATGGAGGTCACCGCAATCGTCTCGAACCACGAGACGCTCAGGCACATCGCGGACCGCTACCGCATTCCTTTCTACTACTTACCGGTCACGCCCGAAACGAAGGCAAAGCAGGAGGCCGCATTGCGCGCCCTTGTCTTCGAGAGAAAGGCAGAACTCGTGGTGCTGGCGCGCTACATGCAAATTCTCAGCGATGACATCGCACGAGATCTGCATGGAAACTGTATCAACATTCACCACTCATTCTTGCCCAGCTTCAAAGGCGGCTCCCCCTATGCGCAGGCACATAAGCGAGGCGTGAAGCTGATTGGGGCGACTTCGCACTACGTAACGGGCGATCTTGACGAAGGACCGATCATCGAGCAGGACATTCGCCGCATCGACCATCGCTACTCGGTAGCGGAAATGCAAGCGATGGGCCGGGACGTCGAATGCCAGGTACTTGCGCGTGCGGTCAGAATGCATCTCGAGGATCGCGTTTTCATCGACGGAAACAAGACGGTCGTCTTTTCTTAATGCGTCAACCGTCCGTACGGTGCATGGAGTGATTCAATGGCAGCGATTTTAATCGACGGGAAGGGCGCTTCCCAAAAACTTAGAGAAAAGATTGCGACGGCTGTTGCCCGTCTGAAGCTGGAGCATGCGGTGACGCCCGGCCTCGCGGTTGTCCTTGTCGGGGAGGACCCCGCCAGCCAGATCTACGTCAAAAACAAAGCGCGACAGACTTTGGAGGCCGGGATGGCCTCGTTCGAGCACAGGCTTGCAGAAACAACCACCGAGTCCGAACTGCTGACATTGATCGCCAAGCTCAATGCGGATCCGTGTGTGCACGGCATTCTCGTGCAATTGCCCCTGCCGGCCCATATCGACGAAAAGGCAGTCATCGAATCCATCGCGCCGGGTAAGGACGTGGATGGCTTTCATCCTGAGAACGTGGGGCACGTTGTAACCGGGGAGGGTGGGGTGGTGCCATGCACGCCGCTGGGATCCTTGATATTGATCAAACAAGCACTGGGAGATATCGCGGGAAAGAATGCGGTCGTCATCGGACGATCGAATATTGTCGGAAAGCCGATGGCGCAGTTGCTGTTGGCTCATCACTGCACGGTAACGATCGCGCATTCGCGCACGCGTGAGATCGCCGCGGTGGTGCGTACCGCAGACATCCTCGTGGCGGCGGTCGGCCGTCCGGAAATGGTGATGGGTGACTGGATCAAGCCGGGGGCGTGCGTCATCGACGTTGGCATCAATCGTGTCTCCAAAGAAAGCGGCGAGGGGTACAAGGTGGTAGGCGATGTGGCATTCAGTGAGGCATCGGAAGTCGCCGGGTGTATTACGCCTGTCCCTGGCGGCGTGGGTCCGATGACGATCGCGTGTCTGCTCGCCAACACCTACCTGGCCACGTGCCGGTCCGTCGGAGTGCCGTCGATGGATATTTTTTGAGCTTGCAAAGCCAATGGTGACTGAGAGGATGAGCGTATGAAGATCATTGTGGGCGCCAAGCGCGTCGTGGATTCGAATGTGAAAGTCCGCGTGCGGGCCGACGGCACGGCCGTTGATATTAGCAATGTGAAGATGTCGATGAATCCCTTCGACGAGATCGCCGTCGAGGAGGCCGTGCGATTGAAGGAAGCGGGCGTGGCGACCGAAATCGTGGCTGTCTCGGCGGGTCCCGCGCAGTCTCAGGAGACGCTGCGCACTGCGCTGGCGATCGGCGCCGATCGTGCGATCCTGATCGAGACGGATGTGGAACTGCAGCCCCTGGCCGTCGCTAAGCTCCTGAAAGCGGTGATAGACAAAGAGCAGCCACGGCTCGTCATTCTCGGCAAGCAAGCCATCGACGACGATGCCAACCAGACGGGGCAGATGCTCGCCGCTTTGGCGGGATGGCCGCAGGCTACCTTCGCATCGAAGGTGGCGTTGACGGGAAACGACGTGACGGTTGCCCGTGAGGTAGATGGCGGCACCGAGACCGTGATGCTGCAGCTTCCCGCCGTCGTGACGACAGACCTGCGCCTGAACGAGCCTCGCTACGTCACGTTGCCGAACATCATGAAGGCGAAAAAGAAGCCCCTCGAGACCATTGCTGCCGACTCGTTGGACGTGGATATTTCGCCCAGGCTGAAGACGCTCAAAGTGGCCGAGCCTCCTACCCGCAGCGCCGGCGAGAAAGTCGCCGATGCAGCGACGCTCGTGCAAAGGCTGCGCGACGCGAAAGTGATTTGAGTCAAGGAGACCTCTAGTGAGCGTTTTGGTAATTGCAGAGCACGACAACGCTACGTTGTCGCAGGCTACGCTGAATGCGATATCCGCAGCTTCGGTGCTTTCGGCCTTCGAAGACGGCGGGGTCGATGTGCTCGTCGCAGGACATCATGCCGACAGCGTTGCGAGACAGGCGGCCCGCGTGTCCGGCGTCACGAAAGTTCTTCACGCCGAAGCGGTGCACCTGGAACACGGGCTGCCCGAGGGCGTCGCGGCCGCCACGCTGGCGATTGTTCACGACCCGGAAAGACGCTATTCGCACGTAGTAGCGGCGGCGACGGCTTTCGGTAAAAGCGTGACACCGCGTATCGCGGCCATGCTCGACGTGGCACAGGTCAGTGAAGTGACGGCGGTGATCAGCGCGGACACATTCGAGCGCCCGATCTATGCGGGAAATGCGGTCGCGACGATCCAATCGATGGATACGATCAAAGTCATGACTGTGCGCACGACGGCGTTTCCCGCCGCACAGCAAGGTGCAGACGCGCCGATCGAATCGGCTGCGCCGGGCGAGGATCCGCGCACCTCGCGATACGTCGGGAAGGAAATGGCGGTGTCGGACAGACCGGAACTCACGACGGCGCAGATCGTCGTCTCCGGCGGGCGCGGGCTGGCTAGCGCGGAAAGCTACAACAGGGTGCTGACGCCGCTTGCCGACAAGCTCGGGGCCGCCCTTGGGGCATCGCGCGCGGCTGTAGATGCCGGCTTTGCGCCCAACAACGCGCAGGTAGGGCAAACAGGCAGGATCGTGGCGCCCGAGCTCTACGTCGCCGTCGGAATTTCAGGGGCGATACAGCATCTGGCCGGCATGAAGGATTCGAAGGTGATCGTCGCGATCAACAAAGACCCGGAGGCTCCGATTTTCGGCGTCGCCGATTTCGGTATCGAAGGCGATCTGTTCGATGTGGTGCCCTCATTGCTGGCGGCGCTCGAATAACATTCTCACGGCGTAAAAATGATCAAACATACTCCTTACTATCACAAGCTCGTGGCCGCTGGCGCCAAGCTCCAGGACCGTGGAGGCTTCGCCACGCCGAACTTCTTTACATCGATCGCCGACGAGCACCAGGCGGTGCGCGAGCGAGTGGGAATGTTCGATGTCTATTATCAGGTTGGGGTCGAAATCAAGGGCAAAGACGCGGAAGCACTGCTGGCACGCGCCCTCGTCAACGACGTGCGCCGCATGCGCGACGGCGGCGTGATCTACAGCTCCCTCTGCACAGAGGAGGGAGGCATCATAGACGATCTCACCTGCTTCAGGTTCAGCGGGGACCGCCTTTGGCTCTCTCCGACGCCGTCCCGCGTGCAGGCCGTCATGTCCGCGCTCGGTAGATTGGCGGGCGACCTGAACGTGACCGTGACGAACCTGGGCTACTCCAACGGCTACTTGTCGGTCCAAGGCCCGCGATCGCGCGAGCTGTTGGGTGCGCTCACGCGGGCCGACATTTCGTCCGAGGCCCTCAAGTATTTCGCGTTTACGCATGGGAATGTCGGCGAAGTGCCGGACGCGGTCATTTCTCGCACGGGATACTCCGGCGAACTCGGGTATGAGCTGTTTTTCCCGGTCGAGTTTGCGGAATACGTCTGGGATCTGGTCGCCGAGGCGGGCAAGCAGTTCGATATCCGGCCGTGCGGGATGAAAACGATGCGCTCGCTGCGAATCGAAAAATCGTATCTGCTGTACGGGTTGGATATCAGCGAAGAGACGGATCCGTTATCCGCGGGCCTCGGGTGGACCGTGCGATTTGACGATCGGCACTTCGTGGGGCGTCGGGCACTCGAAGAAGTCAAGGGAAAAGGAATTGCCCGTTACCTGAAGCTGATCGATACAGGCGCCATTCATCCGATCGTGCATGGGGAAAAGGTCCTGCACAATGGAGAGGTGGTATCCACAGTGACGTCGGGAGATCCTGGATTCCATTTGGGCAAGACGTTCGCTTTTGCATACTTGCCTCGCGAACTGGCTACCGAAGGTACGCAGGTCCAGATCCAGCTCGCGGATGGCAAGTCGGGGGTGACCGGGACTGTGCTCGATCGCGCGCCGTACGATCCCGAAAGAAGGCGATTGACTGCATGATCGGCGGCCTGCTCCATCTGAACATAACTGTGTAGCTGGCAGGAATCGGTCGGTGTCCTGGGCATGAATGGGCCGCTGACCGACACGGTGCCGGAACTTCGCCGTAGTGCCAGGGTGGCGAACCTTCTATGAGTCGGGCGCTTGATGAGTCAAGGCGATTAATTGTTCGACGAAGGCGCGCTTGCGGGCCTTGTCGAATCGCGAGACGCCTAGTGCTTCTGCGAGCCATAGCCCGTCGGCCGCCATGCGGACGACGTCTGCCGTTGAAGACTTTACGCCGTCACGATTCGCGCGCTGCGACCATCTGCGGTGCGCAAGTTCATAGACTTCGCGCACGGCGCTATCCTTTCCAAAATACGCAAGGATGAGGGCGGCCGACGCCATGCTTTCCGTTTGAATCGCTGCGTCGGTATCGAACGTCGCATGGACGTATGAGCGAAGCCATGCGCCCGGCGCACCATCGTCGTTCGCGAGGCGATCAACGGCTGCTTCGAAATTGTCGAACGCAAAAACGAGCAAATGGTGAATTAGCTCGTCCTTGGTTTTGAAGTGGTAGAAAACTCCGCCTTTGCTCATGCCGGCCGAGGACGCCACGTCTTCAAGCGTGAACGCTCCGACGCCGTGTTGAAGGATTAGCTTCTCGGCGGCTCTCAGAATTTTTTCGCGATTGTTTGGGCGCATCACCCGATCCTAAAATTGCCCCCGATAGTATATCGGAGCGTCCTCGGTCTGATCCGCCCACGGGTTCTTACATGCTTGAGTAGTTCGGCCCGCCGCCGCCTTCAGGCGTGACCCAGACGATGTTCTGCGTCGGGTCCTTGATGTCGCAGGTCTTGCAATGCACGCAGTTCTGCGCATTGATGACGAGGCGATCGCTGCCGTCGTCGTTCTTGACGAACTCGTACACGGCCGCGGGGCAATAGCGTCCCTCAGGGCCCGCGTACGTGTGTAGGTTGACGTTGACGGGCACCGACCCATCCTTGAGCGTCAGATGTGCGGGCTGATTTTCCTCATGGTTCGTGTTCGACAGGAATACGGAGGAGAGCCGATCGAACGTGAGCTTGCCGTCGGGCTTCGGGTAAGCGATCGGCGTGCATTGTGAAGCCGGCTTGAGCATCTCGTGATCGCGATGCTGGTGATGGAGCGTCCACGGCACGTTACCGCCCAGCAGCTTCTGTTCGATCCCGACCATCAGTGTGCCCAGGTAGAGGCCCTTGCTCATCCACTGCTTGAAGTTGCGCGAGCGGTGCAGTTCCGTGTGCAGCCACGATTGCTTGAACGATTCGGGGTACGCAAGCAGTTCATCGTTTTGACGGCCCGCTTGCACGGCGTCGAACGCAGCTTGCGCCGCCAGCATGCCGCTCTTGATCGCTGCGTGGCTGCCTTTGATGCGCGCGGCGTTCAAGAAGCCGGCATCGTCGCCCACGAGCGCGCCGCCCGGAAACACGAGCTTGGGCAGCGACATCAGCCCGCCTGCCGTAATCGCACGCGCGCCGTACGAAATGCGCTTGCCGCCTTCGAGGAACTTGCGAATCTCAGGGTGCGTCTTGTAGCGCTGGAATTCTTCGAACGGCGACAGGTACGGGTTCGAGTAGCCCAGGCCGACAACGAAACCGACCATCACCTGGTTGTTGTCGATGTGATAAAGGAACGAGCCGCCGTAGGTCTGCGTATCGAGTGGCCAGCCCGCCGTGTGGATCACGAGCCCCGGCTGATGTTTGGTTGGATCGATTTCCCACAGCTCTTTGATGCCAATGCCGTAGACCTGCGGGTCCGCGTCCTGGTCGAGCTTGAATGTGTCGTTGAGCCGGCGGCCCAGGTGCCCGCGCGCGCCTTCGCAAAAGAGCGTGTACTTCGCGTGCAGCTCCATGCCGAGCTGGAAGTTATCAAGCGGCGCGCCGTCCTTGCCGATGCCCATGTTGCCGGTCGCCACGCCTTTGACCGACCCGTCTTCGTTGTACAGCACTTCGGCCGCGGCAAAGCCGGGGAAAATCTCCACGCCGAGCGCTTCGGCCTGTTGGCCGAGCCAGCGCGTGACGTTGGCCAGGCTGATCACATAGTTGCCGTGATTCTGGAAAATGTCGGGCAGCGCCCAGTTCGGCGTTTTGACGGCGCCCTTCTCGGACAGGAAAAGGAAGCGGTCTTCCGTCACCGCGACATTCAACGGCGCGCCTTTCTCCTTCCAATCGGGGATCAGCTCACTCATGGCCCGAGGATCCATGACCGCGCCCGACAAGATATGCGCGCCCACCTCCGAACCCTTCTCGAGCACACACACGCCCAGCTCGACACCCTTGTCCTGAGCGAGCTGCTTGAGCCGGATCGCAGCCGACAGACCGGCGGGACCGCCGCCCACGATCACGACGTCGTATTCCATCGACTCCCGCGCCTGAAGCGGTCCACCATTCCCGTTATGTGTTGTCATCAACCACCTTGCCTTCAAAACGAACGGTTCTAATGGCCGAATTTTGGCGATCGGCCGGTGGCGAAACAATCAGTCTTAAGGTGGATTGGTGCTGGAGACGCCTCCAGAGGTCTTATCCTTGACAGGACAGGCCGGCCAGGCGCTGGTACCACGCGCCAAATTCCGCGATCTTGCTTTCCTGTGCCGAATAGGGCCCTGGACGATAAGCGATCGAACCGACGCCAGCCTGGTTATTCTCGGTGATGGTCTTGTCCTCGAGGAGAGTGATGGTCCAGAGGGCCTTAACTTGCTCCGTATCGTAGTCGACGCCTTCGACGGCGTCGCGAGCCACCAGCCAAAACACTTCGACATCGGTCGCGAGAGGGCCGCGAGGGTTAAAGCGGAAGCCGATGGCATGATCACTGTTGGCAAGCAGAACGCTCACGGGATTGAATACGCAACCGGTCTGAGCGCCATCGTATTCGCCGTCGGAGACGATCAGCGGCGCAACGGCTTTGCCATCCAGGGACTCAGTGACATTGCCTTTACCGATTGGCATCCTGCCGGCCGATTGGAAATGCGGCGAGTCGGGGCCGTCCGCGAACATATCGGTCTGCCGTCCCGCCTCTTTCTCTGCGCGTTCCCAGGCTGCGAAGGTTTCCAAATAGGCAGACGCAAGTCCATCCGAGGATCCGGGACCCGCGCCGAATGCGAGCATCTTCATTTCGTCATGCACGGAGCAATACGTTGGGTGAGCCGGCTTGCAGTGATAGCACTCGAAGAAGTTTTCGACGACGAGCTTCCAATTGGCATTGGTTGGAAAAACGTGGCGAACGGCGACCTTTGCATTGACAAGGTCATACCGCTCCAGCATCGGTCGGAACCTGGCGATGAAGGTGTCGAAGCAGGGGGCGTCGTTCGACGCCAAATTGATGAAAATCAGCCCGGCAAAGGTGCGCACATGACATGGCCTGAGGGTGTAGTCCCCAGCGGCAAAGTCTTGCGCCATGTGGCGTGCGTACTTGAGCTCGCCGGAGAGCTCGTAGGTCCAGGCGTGATAAGGGCAGGTCAGGGCGCGAACGCTTCCTTGCTTTTCCAGGCAAATGCGCGACCCTCGGTGCCGGCACACATTGTAGTGTGCGTGGATGGCGTGATTCTTATCGCGGACGATGATAATACTTTCGCCGCCTACATCCGCCGTGAAATAGTCTCCGGGGGGCGCAATTCGACTTTCATGGTCAATGAGTAACCATTGGCTATTCGCTAGGGCCTCGATGTCCCGCGCAAACACATCGGGATCGCAATACAGATGTTGGGGGAGGGAGAAGCCATTGCGCCAATCGGGCTTCGGGGAAGAAAGTTCCGGGGTCGACATGATTTCCTCGTGGGGAGTGGTCGTGGGGAAGGGATGTTCAGAGATCCAGTATCAAGCGGCCTTGTGCTCTGGACACGCAGGGGCACATCAGACGTTGACCATCGCGTTCTTCGTCGGAGAGCACTTCGTCGTTGTGCAAGACCGTACCGTCGAGCACTTCGATCGTGCATACACCACATACGCCTTGCTCGCAGCCGCTCGCGATCACGACACCGTTGCGACGAAGGGCGTCCAACAACGTTTCCTGTTGGCCGACATTGAGCGTCTTATTCGATCTCGCCAAGTGAACGGCGAAGGAACGAGAGGCCGCATCGGCCGCCGCTGGTGCGAATCCCTCGGCCCTGACCGTGGCGTCGGGAAGTATCTGCGCGGAGTATTCGGCGACGGCAGCCATGAAACCTGCTGGACCACAAGCATAGAGAGAGCGGCATGCGATATTGGCCGATAAGGCGCACGCAATTGTCCTGGCGATCTGACCGCGGCTCAGATCGATGCCCACCGTCAGCGCCGCGTGGAACTTATCGAGTGAAAGCGCTTCGTGGAGTTCGGGGAAATCCGAGGAGCGCGCGAAGTGATGCCAGCTGAAATCGCAGGCAGAGGCAGTCAGCGCGTGGGCCATCGAAACGATCGGTGTGATGCCGACGCCCGCCGAAAAAAGCAGGTGTTTCCCGGGATCGTTACGCAATGCAAAGGCATTTCGTGCCCGCCCGATTTCCAGTGTTTGCCCGCTGGTGAGCGAGTGCATGGATGTGGACCCGCCGCGCGAGGCGGCTTGCCTCTTGACGAGGATCGACTGTGTACTGCGATCGCGTGGATCGCCGCAAAGCGAATATTGACGGGTCACCCCTGCGGGCGTCAGGACGTCGATGTGAGCGCCCGGTTCATACGAGGGGAACAGCGAGCGTTCACATGAAGCCATGGTGAAGAGCTTCAGGTCCGAACCGATGTGTCGAATCGACGTGATCAATGCTTTCATTTGTGCCTTTGTAAGTATACCGGCTAGCCGGTATACTTACAAAATACACTCTGATCGTCAAGCGGTCCAAACCTCAGTCGTACGGAGAAAATCGTAAGCAGCGGATCAGCGGCGCCATGCTGTCGCTGTCACCCGCCGCTTCGAGCGTGCAAAAGATGGCGAACGCGTGTTCGTGCGCGACGACTGTCGACAGCGTGGGCCTGACGCTCGCCGCACCGCGGCTGAGCATGTCGATGCAGATGCGCTCGTAAGTAGATACCTCCTGCCGTAGCGCGCATATGAAGTGCCCCCACGGAATACTGGCTAAGGACTGTGCCTTTTTGCGTCCACGATCGGGTGCGCCCTGATCGACCTCATGAAAGACGTGATGTTTAATCAGGCAAGATCTGATACGTGCCTTCATTTCGGTTTCGATTTGCAGCATCAGCGCGAGTTTGTACCTCTGATCAGTAGCCCTGGCAGTTTGGCGAAGCATCTCGTCGAAAAACGCCTCGCCTTCGACTTCGACGTCGTGCAGGAAAATTAGATCGGAGGTCTGTTGATCTGACAGCATGGGGATGTCACATGTAGGTTCTCGCCTCCCATCGTAAATAGCATCGTCTCCGGCCACATCAACCTTTCGGTGGATGACTGACCTGACTCGCTTCAGATGCGCCCTCTAATAGTCTGATGAAATGATCAATGGCTTCAGACGCAGGCCAGCTGAAAGGAAGAATCAGCCTAAAGGATGGTTGAGGCGTCTTTTTGAGCGGCCAACAATCAAGGTCAAATAACTCATCGCGCGTTGTGTGCGACGAATCCTATGGTGCGAGACGGCGGCTATGACGAGCATACAAAACGAGCAGCAAGCGTTACGCAAAAACGCGTTGGGGTTGCTCTCGATCGTTTTTCTGGTGATTGCGACTAACGGGCCGTTGACCGCGCTCGTCGGAGCGGTCCCAGTCAGTATTTCGATGGGGAACGGCATCGGGGTCCCAGGTTCGTTCATCGTCGCTGGGATCGTCTACCTGTTGTTCAGCGTTGGCTACGCGGCGATGAGTCGACATATCAGGAATGCGGGGGCTTTTTACGCTTATATTGCGGCGGGCTTGGGCCGGCCAGCGGGCGTTGGAGGAGCTTTCCTCGCGCTGTTGGCCTACAACGCGATACAACTTGCATGCTACGCCATGGTGGGCTTCTTCCTCAGCCAGGAGTTGATGGACAAGATCGGGGTCGTGTTGCCGTGGTGGGTGAGCGCCGCTGGCATCGGCGTGTTGGTCCACTATTTTGGCTATCGCAACGTTGAATTCAGCGGTCGGTTCCTGGGGTTCTTGATGCTGTGTGAAATCGCCATCATCGTTGTTTTCGATGCGGCTGTAGTGCTGCACGGCGGCGGCCCGTCTGGCTTCACGTTCGCCTCATTCAGGCCTTCCACGGTATTCACGAGCGGCTTCGGACCTTCGCTCGTTTTTGTGGTGGGCTCCTATATGGGGTTCGAAACTACGGCGATCTATTCCGAAGAGGCGAAAAATCCACGTAAGACGATCCCGCGAGCGACATACTGCGCAATTACCGCGATCATGGTGCTGTATGCCATTTCCGTTTGGATGATCATCGTCGCATACGGGGAAAATGGGGCATTGACTGTCGCCAGCAAAGATCCGGGAAACATGTGGTTCATCATGGCGTCCAGGCTCGTGGGGAAGTGGGCCGCGGATGCCATGAGCGTATTAATGATCACTAGTCTTTTGGCTGCGTTGGTCAGTTTTCATAACACCATCTCCCGGTATTTCTTCTCTTTGGCTCGTGAGGGAATACTCTGGCCTGGGTTAGCGAAGATTCATAAGGTGCAAGGGACGCCCTTCGTGGCGAGCATCGTGCAAACGTTGCTGGGTCTGACTGTCATTGTCGTGTCGGGGCTCGACGGCGTGGATCCTTTGCAAGGCCTACTGCCCTGGGCGAGCGTTGTCGCCGCAGTCGGAATGGTCGCTGTGCAGGCGTTTGCGTCTTTATCGGTTGTCGGCTTCTTCAGAAAAGACACCCGCGGAGTCTCGCTCTGGCAACGAGCGATTGCACCGGCGCTCGCTTCTCTCGGGCTCTTCCTTTGCCTGTGGCAGATCATCGTCCATGTTGATCTCTTGAGCGGCAGCAAATCGATCTGGTCGGCGGTGGTGCCCTGGGCGACGCTCGGCAGCGGTGTTGCCGGGGCGATCTTCGCTGTTTGGCTTAAGAATGCTCGGCCCATGCTGTATAACAATCTCGGGCGTGTATTGAACGAGGTCTGAACGGCTGATGCGGACGGAGCGACATGGTGACCGCTCGTATTGCGCGGAGAAGGTAAGTCTCTGCCTGTCGACGCTGCCTGGCCGACTTTAATCGGTGCGTCGCGAACAGGGCGAGGCGCCGCGATGATGCGCTCTTGGGCGATTCGGGGATTGTGGGTAGGTCACGCCCGCCTCGATCGAATCCATATCCGGCGCGGGTTTCCGGCCAACATTTATCTCATCCTCGCTCCGCCAGTCAAGCTTCTCAGCGGTCCTCGCCGGCTCCCATAAAGTCCCTCTCAGCCTTACCCGGCGGCCGTTTTGTCGGTCTTATGTTGCCTGTCGCCTCCAGGAGCTACCCATAATCGCAGCATCGCTTGGGGTAGATTCGTGGATCGGAGGCGGCCAGTCGCGTGCGAGGGCGAATCGAAGTAGCCTTGACGCGGCCAAAGCGCTCGGTCAGCGAAGCGGTGCAAACCCGGCGCACTGCGAGGCCGCCGTGACAAGACCTTGCCCAAACGGATCGAATCGCGCTATTTACTCCTTCCCGGCACCCACGACGAAATCAGTTTCCATCCCGTCCCGGTAATGCCCCGGTTCGTTGCAAAACACGACATAACGGCCTTTGCCGAGGGTGAACTGAGCCGTGACGGTGTCGCGTGGGCGAAGATCCTCGATACCTTGCAAACCCTTCAAGGCGTCCTCTCGCACCTGTTGTGTTTTCTTATCATACGGCAGCGCGTCGGCGGGCCTCGTCCATCTCGCGAATAAGAATTCATGCACCGTACTGCTGGATTCGTTCTTGACGGTAAATTCAACGGGGCCGGCTGGAATGGTCGTCGGACTGAGCGTTAGCAACATGTGCCCATTGTTTCCGTCCGAGAGCTTGACGACGACGTGGGTCGGCTCGCTCGCCAGCGCCAGCGACGAAGCCAGTGAAATCGCCGTTATGAACAGCAGTTTGTTCGGCCAACTCGACATGACTGATTCCTCCTTTGCTTCGTTTTGCCTGCAAAAGCGCAGCGGCGACGCGCCAACCGTCAATGGTGGTCGTACATCGAGCGCCAGGCGTGGCTGCCTGTGGGGGCAATGATGCGACCCGACTGCGCGCGGCTCGTCGTTCCGCCAATGTCCGTTTGCGCACCAGCGGCGGCGCCTTGCGCGTGAATGCGCGCCTCGGCTGCTTGGACGTCGCTCGGGTAGTAGGGATCTTCGGCCCGGGCGGGGTCGTAGCCGGCTTGTTCGAGTTGAATCAATTGCGTTCGTACCTGGTCTCGGGTGAGGGGGCCGTTGGACGCTTGACCGAACGAAACGACGGGCGCCGCAAGCACAGCGGCAATTGCGCAAGCTTTGAGTGTGGTTTTCATGATATGCACCTCTCTTGCTGTCACGGCTGCAGAGGAAATGATGGTCAGCCGTTAAAACCAGAATGGCACTTCCAGCTTAAGGTTTGGTTAACGCGGTGGTTGCGGCCCCGAACAGCGTACGGTCGTCTCGGGGGCAGCACTCGGCATCCAACGGGTTTATCCGTACTGCCTTCGTTGCCGCCCGGCCTAACGCCGCGAATCCTGCAGGGATACGACGCTCTCAACGATGCGGGCGAACGTATCGACGGAAGGGCGGATGGCCTCGACATCGAGCGCACCGAACCCCAACAAAAAACCGTCGCGAAATCTTGGATCGCCTTGGTTGAACGTGTGCAGCCGGCGAAGGTAAATCCCCTGTTCGAGCGAGCGCGAGATGGTCGTATCGAAGTCGAGCAGATCCTGAATCCTGACCGTCATATGCAAGCCCGCTGCGTTGCGCGAGGTCTCGAGCGAATTGCCGAAGCACTGATCGAGGCATCTGAGCATCTCCGCTTGCCTTGCGCCGTAGATGTCGCGCATCTGCCGGATGTGCTTTGCGAAATGCCCATCCGCAATAAAGTCCGCCATGGCCGCCTGCAAGGACAGATGACCTGGCCGGTACAAGCGCAATGATGCGGCTGCAAACGAATCGACCAGATCGGGCGGTACGACGATGTAGCTGAGCCTCATGCCGGGATACATCACCTTGCTGAACGTTCCCATCAGAATGACGCGGCCGGTTTCATCGACGCCTTGAAGAGACGGAAGCGGCCGCTGGTCATATCGGAACTCGCTGTCGTAATCGTCTTCTAGAACGAACGCATCCCATCGCTCGGCAGCTTCTAGCAGCCGGGCTCGCCGGTCATCCGACAACGTGACGCCCATCGGAAACTGATGCGATGGGGTCATCACGATGAGGCGGGGATGGCGCTTGCATCGCTCGAGCTTCATACCGTTGTTGTCGACAGCAATGGCCTCCACTTCGAGCCCGTTGGCGCGCAACAAAATCGGCGTCGCCCAGTGGCAGGGGTTTTCAACGTAAGCGAGTTCACCGGCATCGGCCAGAATACGAGCGCAAAGGTCGAGCGACTGATTGCTGCCCATGGTGACGATGATCTGTTCCGGCGTAGTTCGAACGGCGCGCGATACGCGCAAATACTCGGACAGCGCACGGCGTAAAGGCAGATATCCGCCAGGATTCGAGTAGCCCATGAGGTCGACATGTTGCTCCCCGAGATAGCGGTTCTGTATGCGCCTCCATGTTTGATAAGGAAAGCACGCGGTATCGCAGACGCCCGGCACAAACGCGCCCTTGCGTTCCTGAATACCGGCAGGCGCGCGGATCAGGTCCTTCCCGCGCTCGGACAGTGTTCGAGCCGTTGCTTGCCGCGGCGACGATTGCGTCGATTGCGGCAGTGTGTCGGAGACACGCGTGCCGCTTGTCGAATCCGAACGGAGATAGCCGTCCGCTGACAGCCGCTCATAAGCGGTGACTACAGTGATTCGGGAAACCTCTAATGCCGCAGCGAGCGTTCGCGAAGACGGTAAGCGCGTGGAAGCCTTCAACGTGCCGTCGGCTATCGCATCGCGGATCCCGTTCGCAATCTGCACTTGCAGCGGGACGGACCCATTCCGACAGAGGCGACCGATCAGGAGATCGGCGAGCAACGAATCAGTCATTGGACCTATCCAACTTTTTGAACTGGACTTATAGACTCCCTGCGGGAACACGTACTGTCAAGACCAACGTCAACTCGTTTCATTGATCGGTGATCTTATGCGCGTGTCTCTACGTCAGCCTATTGTTCAGTTGCATCGCGTGATAGGTCTGAGCATTGGTCTCTTCGTCGTCATGGTCGCGTTGACGGGAGCAGGCATGCTCTTTCGCGCACAGCTCGAGCCCATCGTTTCCGGCCATCTGCTCAACGTTAAATCATGCGATGCGCGCCTGCCGCTCGATACGTTGATTGCCAATGCGCGTGCATCCAATCCCGCCGCGGGCCGGCCAACGCAACTGCGCCTCTACGCCGAGACGGATGCGAGCACGCGCATTCTTCTTAGCGACAACCGGTGGTACTACGTCAACCCTTGCACGGGCGAGGTGCTTGGAAGCGAGGATCGTTACGGCGGGTTGTTCGGTGCGATGGCTTCTTTGCACAGCTTCCATTTTTTGAAAAACGGAAGCCCCGTTGCAGGAACGCTTGCGCTGACGTTCGCGATTGTCCTGGTCGGTGGCGGCTTGGCTGTGTGGATTCCGGATACGCTGCGCAAACGTCGGCGCGCCGGGACTAGCAAGCCGAAGCTGACGGGCCGCGCGCGCTGGCTCGACCTGCATAAAACGCTGGGCGGTTACGCGAGCGTCGTTGTGCTAGCGTGCGCGTTGACCGGCGCGCTGCAATCGTTCCAATTCGTGAGGGACGCGCTGTACACGCTGACGGCCTCGAAGCCCCCGACGCCCGCGCCGAAGTCGATTGTGCAGCCCAATACGCCAAGTTTGCCGATGGAGACCCTTTGGCAACGAGCACAGGCATTGGTGCCGCAGCCCAAATATGCACGCATTCATTGCCCTGGCAAACCTGGCGATCCTTTCAAGGTCGATCTTGTTGCGCCTGATGCGCCGCACATCAATGCGTTCTCCTATGCAAGTATCGATACCGGAACCGGCAAAGTGTTGCGCTTTACGCCCTATTCGCAGAACAGCTTGGGTCACCGGATTTACCTGACCGCGCTCGCGTTTCATTACGGATGGCTGAGCGGTGGGTATTTGCAAGTGCTGCAGCTCTTCGGCGTGCTGTCTGTACCGGTGTTGGCCTGCCTCGGTATCGGCAGCTTTCTGCGCGGCAAACGCAAACGGCATGCGCCGGCGCCCGCGTCTGCGCCAACGACATTCGTGTTGAAAGTGGCGAGGAAAACAGCCGAGGCAGAAAACGTTCAATCCTTCGAACTTGTCGACCCTGCCGGAAGGCCGCTCCCGCGTTTTACGCCGGGCGCGCACATCGACGTTCGCGTACCCGGTGGGAAAGTTCGGCAATACTCGTTGTGCAATTCGGCAGCGGAGCGAAATCGATATCTGATCGCCGTCATGCGGGCCGAACCGACGCGCGGCGGATCGAAGGCGATGCATGAGCAGGTCTGCGAAGGCGACTTGATTGAAGTGAGCGCGCCGAAAAATCACTTTCCGCTTGGAGAATCCGGGAAGCGAGCGTTGCTTATCGCAGGCGGTATCGGCATCACGCCGATTATCTGCATGGCGGAACGCTTGGCCGACGCCGGAGCCGATTTCAATCTGCATTACTTCGCGCGCTCGGCGGCGCGCGCAGCCTTTGTCGATCGCATCAAGCGCTCTTCATTCGCCAACCGTGCTCGCTTCCACTTCTCGCATGACGAGCAAAACCAAGGGCTTTGCCTGACCGCGCTTCTGGGGACGCCCGACGCCGAAACTCACATATATGTGTGCGGCAGCGAGGCATTCACGAATGCAGTCCTCAAGACTGCATTGGAGATGGGTTGGCGCGAAGACCAAATGCACAGGGAGTGCTTCAGCGCCGAGCCGCGCGAACGCGGCGGCAATGTCGAATTCGACGTCACGATCGCAAGCACAGGAAGGACGATTCGCGTACCGGCAGACAAGACCGTCTTGGCCGCGCTGGCTGACAGCGGGATCCATATCGCGACCTCTTGTGAGCAAGGCGTTTGCGGCACTTGTGTGACGCGCGTACTGGAGGGCGAGCCGCAACATCGGGACTTGTGTCTCTCGGATGACGAGAGAAGAAGAAACGATCGCTTCACCCCTTGCTGTTCGCGCGCAAATAGCCGGACCTTGGTCCTCGATCTTTAGACCGGATGACGGGCCCTGTCGGCAATCCCCTAAATAGAAGCTATGAGCCAGGCAACAGCCGGCGCGATAGATGAGCGCCGGCGGGGTGCGTCCGCTCGTCCAGCGCGCACGCGCAGGGCTCGCACCCGACGGCGACTACGCGATGCGTCATCTTTCGCGGCCATCGGTAGCGACCGGAATCGACCGTTTCTTTACAAGCACTGAATGGAGACACAAATGAAGATCACCGGAAAGCTCGCGGTCTTGGCAAGCCTCGTCGCGGGCATGGGCGTCGCCAGCCTGGCGCAGGCGCATGGCATCTGGTTCGCGCAGCGATCGAACCAACTAGCGTTGATTTATGGCCTCGGCGCCGACGATCTGGACATGATCAAGCGCCAGCCAAAGGTGAAGAGCGTCACGGCCTACGACGAGCATGGCAAGGAGGTGCCCACGCAACTCACGGCGAGCGGGCCGCTGCTCGTGGTGAATACCGACAGCCAGCCGGCAATCGTCACAGGGGTATTGGACAACGGCCTTTGGTGCAAGACGCCGGACGGCAACTGGTACAACAAGGGCAAGGACGAGGTGCCCAACGCCACGGTCAGCTTGCACACGTTCAAGTACGCGGTAAATCTGCGCAAGCCTTTGCATGGGCCGATGCCCATCCTGCCGGAGCAGAGGTTGCAAATCGTGCCGGTGGGCAACCAATTGCCGGATCACATGGGCCAACCGCTCACCGTTCGTGTGCTCTTTAACGGTAAACCAGTACCGGGTGCCGAAGTGCAGCTCGATCTTGTCAATGATCCCGATTCGGAGCCGCTTAAGACAGGGGCTGACGGCGCGGTGACGATCAAGGTTCGCAACCAGGGCCTCAATGTGGTCGTGGCGAAGTTCGACTCGCCGCCTTCGGAACCCGCGAAGTCGAGCAGCGACGAGCATGAGGCCACGCTGTCTTTCGTGCTGCCGCATCTGCCCGAGTAATCGACCTTGATCGGCTGGTTGCGGCCAACCGTATTTGCCTGCGCTCTCGCCTTATCCGAATGCGCCGGACGCACCTCGTTTAGATGTTTTATTACCCGCACCACATTCCTATGAAAAAGTCTTTGATTGCAGCGGTCTCATTGGCCTCATTCGCCTGCGCGGCGCATGCTCAGAGCAGCGTGACGCTTTACGGCTTGATTGACGTCGGCATTAACTATGCGAGCAACATCGGTGGTCACAGCCAGTATTCGATGGGCGCAGGCAATCTAGCCGGCGACCGCTGGGGCTTGAAAGGTACGGAAGACCTCGGCGGCGGCCTGAAAGCGCTGTTCGTCTTGGAAAACGGTTTTAGTGTGGCGAACGGAAGGCTAGGGCAAGGGGGCGACGAGTTCGGGCGCCACGCCTATGTTGGCCTTTCGTCATCGAACATCGGTACCGTTACGTTCGGTCGTCAATACGATGCGATTACCGACCTGACCTATATGTTCGTGGCGGCTCAGACATGGGCCGGATACGCCAGCGCGCATCCTGGGGATGTCGATAACACGGATGGCAGCAACCATATCAACAACGCGATCAAATTCACGAGCGTCTCATACCGTGGATTCACGTTCGAGGGTACCTACAGCTTCGGCGGTATCGCTGGGAGTTTCAACCGAAATCAGATCTGGACCGTTGCCGCCAACTACGTTCGAGGGCCGCTTACGCTGGGGGCTGCATTCGCCGACGCACGGGATCCCAACTTCTCCTACTTCGGCAATAACGCCGCATCGAGCACGACGGGATCGAACATGGCGGGAAGCCGCGTGTATTCCGGTTACGCGTCTGCCAAAACACAGCGGATATTCACCGCGGGTGCTGCTTACGTCATTGGCGCCGCGACGGTGGCGGTGGACTATAGCAATACGCAGTTCAATGATATCGGGACGTTGGCCGGCCTACCGGCGACAGGGGCGGGCGGCGATGCGCGATTCCACGATATCGAAGTCAACGTCCTCTATAAACTCACGCCCGCGCTCTTCCTCGGCGCCGGCTATAACTACTTGAAAGGATATGGCGTCAATGGCGCCACTTACCATCAAGGCGCCCTGGGGGCGGATTACATCCTATCGAAGCGCACCGATCTTTATGTCAATGCCGTGTACCAGCACGCTTCCGGCACGGATTCGACGGGTGGAAAGGCGGTTGCGAACCTGAACGGGCTGACCGCTTCTACCACCGAGAGTCAGGCCGAAATCGTGCTCGGCATTCGGCATCGCTTTTAGCTGGTTGGGGCGTGTTTGCCGGCTCAGGGGACGTCTAACCAGCGCGTCGTATAGCGTCGGCTCGGCCCCGATGCCCAAGCCCACGAAGAAAAGACCGCTGTGGCCCTGGCGATCATCCTGCTCGCCAGAGCCGCCGCGGCGATAGGCACGACTGACAGGATTACGACGTTGTCGAGCGTCCCCGCGGTTGCCAGAACCACGCCTTTGTCGCGACCCGAACGGATCGTCGCCCAGCGCAAACTGGTGTCCGAGGGATCGGAGATCGCCAAGGCGCTCGACTACAGCCTCAAGCGCTGGGAAGCGCTCACGCGCTATCTTGTCGATGGGCCTGTGCCCATCGACGACAACGGGTTAGAAATCAGGCGCGTATGGCGTCGGCCTTTTACCCGTACGTGTCGTGCTTCGTTTAGTCGGCTGTATCCGGGTGTCGCCAGTCCGTGGCGGCAATCGCCCTCTCGAATTCGACTTCCGCCCGCAGACCTTCAAGATCGCGGTGAACGATAGCCACGGCCAGCTTCCTGCCGGCGCGTCGATAGGTGATCGTGCAGTCTTGCGTTTCGGCGCCGAGCTGGCCGTCGATCGTGGCCTCATCCCAGTGCTCGGCATGGCCGACATAAGCGAGACCGAAATCGTACTGTTCGGTCCAGAAGAACGGTACGGCGTCGAACGGCTCGTGTCGGCCAAGTAGATTGCGCGCCGCGGTCTGCCCCTGGCGTTCGGCTACCACCCAGTGCTCGACGCGGATACGTTCGCCGGTGAGCCGGTCCGGCCAGCGCGCAATGTCGCCGGCCGCGAAGATGCCCGGGACACTCGTCTCGAGATAAGCGTTGACGACGATGCCGCGCTCGATGAGCAGGCCCGCCTGCTCCGCGAACGAGATCACCGGCCGTACGCCGATACCGATCACGACAAGATCGGCAGGCAGATTCACGCCGTTCTTGAGTTGGACGCTCTGCGGGTCGATGGACATCAAGCTGGTGCCGAGGTGGAACGAGACGCCGTGGCGTTCGTGGAGCCCGCGAATGAAATTTCCGACTTCGGGCCCAAGGATTTTCTCCATCGGAACGGCATCTGGCGCAACCACATGCACCTCGATATTGCGGGCTCGCAGCGATGCCGCCACTTCGAGACCGATGAAGCTCGCGCCGATCACCACCGCGCGCTTTGCCGTGAGCGCCTTGGCGACGATCGTGCGGCTGTCGGCGAGCGTGCGCAGATAATGCACATGCGGGAGATTCGCACCTGGCACGTCGAGCCGAACCGGCTCGGCGCCGGTCGCGAGCAGCAGCGCATCGTAGGCAAGGCGAGTGCCGTCCGCGAGCTGCACCTGCCGGCTACTCGTGTCGAGCATCGCGACCGACGCATCCAGCTTCAGGTCGATGCGATGGGTCTGGTAGAACGCGAGTGGGCGCAGCGGATTTGACGCAGCCGACGCAGTGCCCGCGAGGAAGCCTTTCGACAGGTTGGGCCGGTCACAGGGTCTTGATGGATCGGCGCTCAGCAGGGTGATGCTGCCCGTATATCCTTCGATGCGGAGCGTCTCGGCAGCGGCATGACCCGCGGCGCCACCGCCCACGATAACGATCGATCGCGGCGTGCCGGCCGCTGCCGGCAACGGCGTCGGTTCGACAGGCATGAGTCTTTCACGAACATACGCGCTGCCGCCCAACTGCTCGACACGCCAACAGGCCACCGCGTCCAGTGCCGGTGCGCGCAGCGCTGCGCCAGTGCGTAGGCTGAAGCAGGCATGATGCCAGGGACAGCGGACCGTGTCGTCGACCAGCAGCCCGTCGGCCAGCGGAGCGCCGTAATGCGTGCAGACGGCGCCGATCGCGAACAGTTCGTCCGCGCGCCGCACGAGCAATACCGGCTCGCCGTGGGCGTGCCCCAGCAGCATCGCGCCATCGGTCATTTCGGAAAGCGAGACGCCTCCGGCGAGGTCGGGTCCACTGAGGTTATTCGCAGGGTCATTCATTCGATTCTCCTGACGTGGGCGATGTGCATCACGGTCTAACCTGCCACTTCTCAGGACAGCCGCGGCAGCGTCGCTGTTCCCGTCCTTCGACCCCACCCGGTAGTCAACATCGATCAGGAATCGATCTTTTTTAGCGCGCCACCTTTGTGCATGGCGACATGCTCCGTCTTGTCACTCCTGATCTCATACTGTGGATCGCCCACGCTGGCGTGATGGGTATATCCCTTGTAGTCGGTGTCTCTCGTATGCACCTTGATGATCTTGCCGCTGACGTGGCCGGCCTCCGAATTCCACGTCACGCGATCGCCAACCTTAAATCTCATTGTCATGATGGATGCCCTCCGTTCGATACGGCGTGCAATGCACTGAGGCGAGGACGCGCGGGCACTACCGTGCATTCAGCTGCACATTTTCATGTTGCTCCTGTGTGCTTCACTATAGGTCATGTTGTGACATAGTTTAAATTCAATTGAATTGCGGAAGTTCATGATCGGTGATGCAAAAGAGAAGGGTTGACTGCGTCTGGCGACGTTGGAGCCAACTGCCGAGTTCCACGGATTCCTTCTCGATGCCTCGTGGCCAGAGGCGATCGACGAGAAAATGCACATGTCCGCCATCGCCCGCGTGCTTCATGTTCGATCGTCTCCCAAAAAAATGCGAAAGTCGGTGCCGGCCCAGCGTTGCGACTGCGGGAAATAGAAAGTGAAATCGAGGACTGAATGGCCAGCAACGTCGGCGCTGTCGAGCCGGACGCCGTGTATGGAAAAGGCTTGCACCCGCGAAGATCTGTCAACCACGTCATGCCAGCCATCGAACCCATAGTGCAGCCAGAAGGGCTCCAGATTTTCGATGAGAAGCGCTCGGCCTGCGGGCAGCGCATCGAACGGCTGCACTTGACGCCAATGCCAGGTCGCCGCTTCAGGCCGCTGGGCGTGGTAGCGTCGCTCAACACTCGAGAGCAGTTCGATCGGGCGCCCTTGATGCCGCGCGATCAGCAACTTGAGAAATTCGGCATGTGCCCACACGAGCGGCATAGCGCTGCCAGTTGGTTCGCCAGGCTCGAGGCCGCGCTCGGGTATCGGATCGGTGTCCCAGACCTGTTCCGGAATCAGGCCGCTTGCTCCGGTCATCCGCGTCATCATCTCGAGAGAGGGCAACGGATCGATTCCCAGCATCAGATCGAGATGTGCTCGCTCGCCCGTCAGCAGAGGCCACAAGCGTCCGACGCCCGTACCATCGAAAGGTGCGCCGTTTTCGTGTTCGCCGTAGCCGTCGCCGTTATAACGTCGGTAAGCGATGCCGCGCGGCGTCCGGACACCCAGTATGCCGTCGATGATTTTTACTGTGTTCAGGATGCGTCGATCGCATGCATCCCTCAATCCGAGACGAGCCAGATAGAGGCATTCCATACCGATGAGTGCGACAGCGGGCGCGGTGCTGTCGGCCCGATTGGCAATGTCGATTCGACCTCGCAATCCGCCCTCGCATAGCGGCGCCGCAATTCGAACGTAATAGCCGTCGATGCCAAAGGTCTTGGAAAACGTTCCGTTCTCGACGTAAGTCCAGTCTTCGAGCCGTTCGTTCCAATAGTCGGCGAGCGAGAGGGCGTAGGCGTTCTCGTCGTCCGGCAAATGTTCGGCGGCGCAGACCAGTGCCGCGATCTCGATGCCGAGCGTGAACGGCGAAATGCCGGCGTTTTCTTCCCATCGGTCCTGCTGGCTGCCAGGACCATCGCGCGCGACGTAGCCAATGGCGCGTGCAATCATTTCGGTCGCGCCTGTCGGTGCGCCCATCGCGCTACCCTCGGAGAGCCTGGCTGCAAGGAGTACCGGAAAACTCACTTCATCGAGTTGGACACCGGTCCAGAACGGCCGTCCGTCGGGGTAACTGTTCTGACTCCAAGTTCCGTCCGCTCGTTGCGTTGCAATCAGGTACTGAAGTGTGTGCAGGGTATCTTCCACGCAGCCGATCGCTAGTAGCGCGAGGGCGGCTTCGACGGCGTCGCGCGTCCAGACGAGGTGATACCCGCCGGTACTGTCGCTCGTATTACCCCATGGAATGCTCAGGCTGGCGATCAGCGCACCGGGATAGGTTCGTCCCTCGTGGGCTTTCAGCACCATCGCGGAAAGGCAGGCCTCGTGTCGAACCGGCTCCGACGTTTCCGGAATCGCGATTTTGGCGGCCCAAGCTTGCCAGCCTGCGGCGCACGAACGCCGCACGGTATCGAAGCCTTCGGAAAGGCTCGATCGCGCAAGCGTATGGGCACCCTCGGGCGTCTCGGCAAAGCTGAGCGCAAGCACGCCCGTAGAGGCCGCGAGTTCCCCCATCAGGGCAACGTTGCCGTTCAATGCCTCCGCAAACGTCCAGTCCATGCTCGCATGATGGGCGAAGTCTTGCCAACCGTCCGAATACCCGACGTATCCTGCACTTGCACGTGAGAAGCCGCAATCGGCGGCAAGCTGAAGGGCGACGCTGTCCTTCCATGCCACTAGGCTATCTGCTACCCGCGCATTGTTATGTAGACCACTGCCGCCCAGATGGGGGGCGAGCAGGGTGTAGAGCTTGACGTCGTTTCCAATGAGCCGGAAGGCGACGAGCATCACGTCGCGAATCGGGTCTGGCGACAGATCGAGCTCGAGTCGATACCCGTCACCCTCATGCACAATCCGTGGCAGCGGAATGAAAGGGCTCGGGAGTGAAAGCCGGTACCGACCGACTCGCTTGAGTTCGTGCCAGCCGTCCGGACCGGCAACGATGAAGCCCAGGTCTCGCACTTGGGGCTCGCCGGCCGATGGCCAGTAGACCTCGTTGATGATGCCATGGCCGATGGATGCCCACACGCGGCTACGGCCAAGCGCGGTCGTTACGAGGTCCTTCGCGCTCGAGGTCCAGGTCGGGGCAATCCCAGGCCAGCCGGGCGCAGCGGCCGAAACATCCACTGCATGCGTGTCCATGTCGAAGTTGAAGGGTCCGCGAAAGTTTCACCTGTTGATCGGCTGCTTCATGTCTCCATCAGGGGCGCGATCGCTCAACGCTTGCGGTTCGTCCAGCACGCCGCTATCGATCAGCTTCACGGCATATTCCAATGCATCCCGTCGTGCCTCGCCCTCGGACAACCAACGCTCAGCGAAGAATGGCAGATGCCAATCGGCCAGTACCTCACTGCCTCTCTCGATCCTGATTATTGCAATGTAACCGTCGGGCACTGCGTCGCGCGTGGTGATGCGGCGAACGGGAAAGGCATTGATGCGGATTACCCGTTCCTTCCAAGAGTCCTGAGTCACCGCCTGCATTTGAACCTCCTTCATCGGCTAGCCGGCCAGCTTTTCCATCCGTGCCGCACGGCGACCTTGTATTCCGGCGTGCGCACCAGGCGGTCGCGCACTGACGAGGTCAACCGCTTGACAAACAGGTCGGGGCGGTGAAGGGTGCTCAATAGCTCGCCGGCCTGCATGGACGGATGTGGACCGGCAGAATCGCCGTGCCGTAGTGGCCCGACACCCGCACTGTCTTGCCTTCGACGACGCCGTAATGCGCGGCATCGGCGGCACAAGCTTGCCTGCGCAAGCGCGTCGATCAATTGCCGGCACCGACCGCGCTCGATCGGCGTACTTACCTTACCTTGACGGAATGGGAGAACATTGCGGTAGATCAAGAAGTTAAGTATATATCACAATATGATATATACCAGCGGCGACCATCGGGGCTCGATATCAAGATTGACGTGCCTGTGTTCGATAGGTAAACACCAACTCCTTCTTCGTCAGGCGCGAAGACGAAGTGCGTCTCTTGGTCAGTCCGTGAGCGCCCGACCGACGCGGGTGTGCTCGCGATCAAACGCGCGGAGGACAGTGTCGACTCAGCCCACGCTTCACCTGACGCGCTTGCCGAGCGGGCTTTTTGTCTTGTAGCTCACACCGTGCCGCTCGAGATACTCGCGGATCAGCTGTCGTACCACTTGTGACGACGTCAGATCTTGCGCCGCGCAGAGCATTTCGAACGCCTCTTTCTTGGCGGGATCGATCAGGATGGTCAGGCGTGCGGTTTTCGTTTCCATCGCGAGGAAGAGTCTGCAACTATGTTAATGCAATTCTAATGCGTCAGCCCTCGATCGCACGACGGAATGGATTTTCCGTGCGCAGGCGCTTCATCTATTCGCACGGATAGGGGCAAGGACGTGGCGATCGGCGCCGAACTCAGCGGCGAGGCGAGCCATTGCGGTGTGCGCCGGCTTTCGGGGGACATGAGGTTCGTATGATAACGTCATTATCATGCATTGTTATCTCGATTGATCTTTCGATGTCATAATGCGAACGGGATTTCGCCGTTGAATCCGCAGCTATCCATTCACCTCGTCCAAGTCGAGCGTACTGGAGACATTCCGGATGGCATCTGTATCTGTCGTCAATCTGGTCCTGCTTGACGTAGCGGCCTGGCTCGTGGCGGGTACGCTGGGCCTCGCGGTTCTGCATCGCACGCGGCTCGTGGCGCACGGGCTGTTTCCGCTCGGCGCGCTGGGCGGATTGCTTCTGAGCGCGGCGGGACTCGCGGGCATCTTTGCCGAGCCCTCCACGGCGGTGCTGCCGATCGGGTTACCCGGTCTGCCATTTCATCTGCGTGTCGATCGCTTGTCCGGCTACTTCCTGTTCGTGCTTGGCATCGTCAGCACGGGGATCGGGGCGTTCTCAGCCGGCTATTTCCGCAAGGGCGAAGGGGCGGCGCCCGGGCTCATCTGCTTCGAGTACCACGTTTGCATCTCGAGCATCGCACTGGTGCTCGTCGCGGACGATGCATACGTGTTCATGGTCGCCTGGGAAACGCTGACGCTGTCGGCGACCTTCCTCGTGATGACCAACCACCGGATCGGCGAAATCCGCCGTGCAGCCTACCTGTATTTCCTGATTTCTCACGTCGGCGCGCTCGCGCTGTTGCTCTGTTTCGGCATCCTGCAGGCCCGCACCGGCGACTACACGTTCGCGAACTTGCGCGCGCAGTCGCTCGACACATTCTGGGCATCGCTCGCGTTCTTGTTCGCACTCGTCGGATTTGGCGCGAAGGCGGGTATCTTCCCATTGCACGTGTGGCTGCCGGAAGCTCATCCCGCCGCTCCGTCGCCCGTGTCGGCCCTTCTCAGCGGATTTGTGTTGAAAGTCGGCCTGTACGGCCTGCTGCGCATCGTGTTCGACCTGCTGCACGTGCAGATCGCGTGGTGGGGCGTGCTGCTGCTCGTGCTCGGCGTCGGCACTGCGCTGCTCGGTGTCGTGTTCAGCACGATACAGACCGACATGAAGCGCCTGCTCGCGTATTCGTCGATCGACAACGTCGGCTTGATGATCGTCGCGCTCGGACTCGCCGTGCTGTTTCGCGCGTACGGGATGACGAGCCTGTGCGCGCTCGCACTGACCGCGATGCTTTATCAGATAGTCGTGCATGCGGCGTTCAAGAGTTTGCTGTTCCTGGGCACGGGCGCCGTGCTCCACGCAACGGGCGAGCGCAACCTCGGCAAGCTCGGCGGGCTGATTCGCTTCATGCCGTGGACGGCGTGGGCGGTGCTCGTGGGCGTAGCGGCGAGCGCGGGCTTACCGCCGCTGAGTGGTTTCGTCGCGGAATGGCTGCTGCTGCAGAGCTTTCTATTCGCACCGGATTTGCCGGATTCGATGCTAGCCATGACGGTGCCTATAGTGGCCGCGTTGATTGCCATGACCGCCGCCTTGGCCGGCTACACCATGGTCAAATTCTTCGGCATCGTGTTCCTCGGGCAACCGCGAGAGGCAGCACTGAACCGCGCGCGCGATGCGAACGGGTGGGAACGGCTCGGGTTCTGCTGGTTCGCGACCGCCAGCGTCGTGCTTGGACTGATGCCCGCGCAGTTCGTCAAATTGTTGGACCGGGTCACGCGCACCCTGGTAGGCGACGGCATCGGCGCCGCCAATCATGGATGGTTGCTGTTCGTTCCGGTTTCGACGGCACGCGCGAGCTACATGCCTGCCGTATTCATGCTGTTCTTCATGGCGTGCTGCACGCTTGCGTGGGTGCTCGTGCGGCGCCTTTACCACGGCCGCCTGCGGCGCTCTGCGCCATGGAGTTGCGGCTTCCCGTTCACGAACGCGCGAATGCAGGATACGGCCGAAGGGTTCGGGCAGCCGATCCGCGAGATCTTCGCGCCGCTACTGCGCATCGAACGGCAATTGCCGTCCCCATTCGACACACAGCCGAGCTACCGGGTGTCGGTCACCGATCGCACCTGGTCCGCGCTCTACGAGCGTATTGCCGTGCTCACGCTACGTGTCGCCGATTGGGCAAGCCGCTTGCAGACCGGCAAGATCGCCGTCTATCTGACCTACAGTTTCGTCGTGCTGATTCTGTTGTTGATGGTGGTGAGACGATGGTAACCCTATCCGGCGTGATATCGCAGACCCTCGAAATCGTCGTCGCGCTTGCGGCCGCGCCGCTGCTCACCGGTTGGGTCAACCAATGCCGCGCGTGGCTGCAGAACCGGCGCGCGCCAGCCATCTGGCAGCCGTACCGGATGCTCCACAAGCTGTTCAACAAGGAATCGGTCATCGCGTATGGCGCGAGCCCGGTCTTTCGCGGTGCCCCCTACGTCGTCTGGGCCGCGATGACACTCGCGTGCGCGATCGTGCCGACACTATCCACCGAGTTGCCGCTGGCGCCCGCCGCGGACGCGATCGCGCTGGTCGGCCTGTTCGCACTTGCGCGCTTTGCGCTCTCGCTCGCGGCGATGGACGTCGGCACTGCGTTCGGCACGCTGGGTGCACGTCGCGAAATGCTGATCGGCTTCCTCGCTGAGCCGGCGCTGCTGATGGTTCTGCTCTCTGCCTCGCTGATTACGCAGTCGACGCTGCTGACGCGAATCGTCGCGACGCTGGGTCGTAGCGAGCTCGTGATTTACCCGAGCCTGGCCTTCGCCGGCATCGCGTTTACGATGGTGTCGCTCGCCGAAAACGCGAGATTGCCCGTCGATAATCCGACCACCCACCTCGAGTTGACGATGATCCACGAGGCGCTGATCCTCGAATACTCGGGACGACATCTTGCGTTGATGGAGTGGGCGGCCAGCCTCAAGCTATTCGCCTATTCTTGCATCGGCCTCGCGTTGTTCATGCCGTGGGGCATCGCCGATGCGGGCAATCCGCTCGCGCTTCTCCTCGCGGTGCCGGCGCTCTTCGTCAAGCTGATGGTGGGCGGCGCTGCGCTCGCCGTGGTCGAGACCGCCAACGCCAAGATGCGAATCTTCCGAGTGCCGGAGTTCCTCGCCTCCGCCTTTCTGCTGGCCGTGATCGGCATGCTCGTCCACTTGCTGCTGGGAGCGTGAATGCACGCCTACGCGACGCAGCTCATCAATTTCCTCGCGGCGGTGCTGCTGATGCTCTCGTTCGCGATGCTAAGCCAGCGCCGGATCCTGTCGCTGATCCACCTCTACACGCTGCAGGGTGTCGCGCTCGTGTCGGCAAACCTGATTCTCGGCTACGTGACGCGCGATGCACACCTGTATGTATCGGCGGGGCTGACGCTGGCGCTGAAGGTCGGGCTGATTCCGTGGATCCTGTATCGGCTCGTGCGCAGGCTCGACGTCCGGGCTGACGTCGAGCCACTCATCAATATCCCCACGACGCTGCTGATTGGCATCGTGCTCGTCATCATTGCGTTCAACGTCGCGTCGCCGATCAGCCAGCTTGCGACATCGGTCGCGCGCGGCACGCTCGGCATCGCGCTCGCGTGCGTGCTGCTGTCGTTCATGGCCATGATCACGCGCGCGAAGGCCGTTCCGCAGGTGATCGGCTTTCTGTCGATGGAAAACGGGTTGTTCTTCGCGGCCACGGCCGCCACCAACGGCATGCCGATGATCGTCGAGCTCGGTATCGGGCTCGACGTGCTGATCGGCATCCTGATTCTGGGTGTGTTCATGTTCCAGATTCGCGAGCAGTTCGACAGCCTGGACATCCATCATCTCGAGAGACTCAAAGATGAATGACGCTCAGGTCGTGCTCGCCGTGCTGGGCATGCCGCTCGCGGGGGCCTCGTGCCTCGCGGGCGTGCGCTCGAGCCGCCTCGCGCGCGGCCTGAACATCGGCTTTTGCTTCCTGACGTTCGCGGCGACGCTCGCGCTCGCCGCGCGCACCGTCGAACACGGGCCATCGTTCGCATTTGGACGGGCATTCTTCGTCGATCCGCTCAATGTCTATCTGGTCGCGCTGACCGCGTTCGTCGGCTGGACGACATCGTTGTTCTCCGGGCCGTACATGCAAGTGGAGGAAGCCCGCGGCCGGATGACGGCCCCGCGAATGCGGCTCTATCACAGCATGTACCAGCTTTTCATATTCGCGATGCTGCTCGCGCTCTTGACCAACAACCTCGGCGTGCTATGGGTCGCGATGGAGGCCGCAACGCTCGCGACGGTGCTGCTGGTGAGCGTCTACCGAACCGCCGCCAGCCTCGAGGCAGCGTGGAAGTACTTCATCTTGTGCGGCGTCGGCATTGCTCAGGCGCTGTTCGGCACGATCTTGCTCTACCTGGCCGCGAGCCGGCAACTGACCGATGGCGACGCGCTGTTGTGGACGAGCCTTGCCGCGATAAAAACGCACCTGGACCCGACGATCATGTCGATCGCCTTCGTGTTTTTGCTCGTCGGCTACGGCACGAAAGTCGGGCTCGTACCGATGCATAGCTGGCTGCCGGACGCGCACGCCGAAGGGCCGACGCCGATTTCAGCGGTGCTGTCGGGCCTGCTGCTCAACGTCGCCCTGTATGCAGTGCTGCGCTGTAAGGTGCTCGCCGACGGCGCGCTCGGCAATGGCTTGCCGGGGCGATTGCTCATCGGGTTCGGCCTCGTGTCGGTGCTGATCGCTTCGTTCTCGCTGTTCCGGCAAAAGGACGTCAAACGCCTTTTTTCGTATTCGTCGATTGAACACATGGGGCTGATGACGTTCGCTTTCGGCCTTGGCGGCCCGGTCGCGACGTTCGCTGGACTGCTCCACATGACGGTTCACTCTCTGATCAAGTCGGCGATCTTCTTCGCGGTGGGCCATGCTGCACAGAAGGCAGGCACGCAAGCGATCGACGCCATTCGCGGGCTGCTGCACGTCAGTCCGACGGTTGGCTGGGGGATGATGCTCGGCACGCTCGCGATTCTCGGCTTGCCGCCATTCGGCGTCTTCGCAAGCGAATTTTTGATTCTGACGACCGCTATGAACACGTTGCCGTGGACCGCTCCGTTCTTGCTGCTCGGGCTGGCCGTCGCATTCGCGGCGATCTTCGCACGCGTGCAGGGGATGGTGTTCGGCGCAACGACAACGGCGGTGTCGCTCGAGCACCGGCCGGCGCTGTTACCGGTGTTCGTCCACCTGGGCCTAGGTCTTATGCTTGGCCTTTACGTGCCGCCTTATTTGGCGATGTGGTATCGCCAGGCCGCGACCTTGCTGCTGGGATAGAAGATGCGACTCGACTCGACGCGAATCGATGGATCGACCCGCCTTATGGACGGTGAGGGCCGCATTTCCGCGATCGTAGTGGAGGTCGACGAGCGGCGGTGGTACGAGATTGCGCGCATTGCGCACTCGCAGCAGGGCCGGCTCGTCGCGATGTGGGGCGGCGAAGCGCCCGAAAGCGTATTTTCGGTGAACGCAGCATATGAATGCGAGGACGGCGTGCTGTGGACACGCCTCGCGACGGGACCCACAGCGCAAGCAGACGGTGATTACCCCGATCTCTCCCCGCTGTTTCCCTCTGCAACGCGTATGCAGCGTGCGATTTTCGATCTGAGCGGCTTGCGCGCCCGCGGCGCCTGCGACACGCGCCCGTGGCTCAATCATGGGAACTGGCCCGGCGACTATTTTCCGCTGCGCAAGGAGGTGCTGGGCGTCGAACGATTCGAGTCGAACGAGGCGAATTATGCGTTCGTGCCGGTTGCCGGCGATGGCGTTCACGAGATCGCGGTCGGGCCGATTCACGCCGGCACTATCGAGCCGGGGCACTTTCGGTTCTCGGTCGTCGGCGAGAAGGTGCTGCGCCTCGAAGAACGTTTCGGATACGTGCATCGCGGCGTCGAGCGGTTGTTCGAGCGGACGCGGACATCGGACGGCCACCGCGTCGCCGGCAGGATCGCGGGCGACTCGACGGTGGCGTTCTCCTGGGCCTACTGCATGGCGCTCGAACAGGCGTGCGATGCGGTATTGCCGAAGCGCTCCTTGTATCTGCGGGCACTCCTGCTCGAGCGGGAGCGTATTGCCAATCACCTCGGCGACCTCGGTGCGCTCGGCAACGACGCCGGGTTCGGGTTCGGACTCGCCCAGTTCTCGCGGCTCAAGGAGGATTGGATACGGACCAACGCCTGCGCCTTCGGGCATCGATACCTGATGGATCGAATCGTGCCGGGCGGGGTGGCAGTCGACATCGATTCCGAGGACACGGTCGTCCTGGCCGCACAGTGCGAACGCATCGGTCACGAGGTGCATGTGATGCGCAAGGTCTACGACGATCAGTCGGGATTGCAGGATCGGTTTCTCGGCGCCGGCCGGCTAACCTCCGAGATCGCCAAACATTTTGGCGTGCGCGGGATGGCTGCCCGCGCCAGCGGGCACACGTTCGATGTACGAGCGAACATGCGTCCGGCGCCGTACGACGCCGTGCGCGTCGATCCGGCGAGCGACGAACGTGGCGACGTTGCGGCGAGGGTCGCCGTGCGCTTTGCCGAAATCGACGAGTCTCTGCGCGTGATACGCGCGCTGCTGGCCGGTCTTCCGGACGGTCCGATCTCCGTGGGCGTGACGCCCGCAACGGCCGCTGCTAAGGGCGTAGGCTGGGTGGAAGGCTGGCGCGGCGACGTGTTTGTCGCGCTCGAGATCGAACCGGGCGAGGTAATCGCGCGCTGCCATTGTCACGATCCGTCTTGGCAAAACTGGCCGGCGCTCGAGCATGCGATCATCGGCAACATCGTTCCCGATTTCCCGTTGATCAACAAATCGTTCAATCTGAACTATGCCGGGCACGATCTCTGATGTGGCAACTCATCCGGCAATTCGCGCGCACCGATTTTCCCGACGAACCTGTGCCGGTGGCCGAAGACGCCTGGCGTCGCGAGGAGCGCCAATATCGTCAAGACATTCTCGACTTGCTCGGCCGGGCATTGTGTATCCGGCAGATCGACGCCGGTTCGTGCAACGGGTGCGAACTGGAGATCCACGCGCTGAACAACCCGTACTACAACATTGAAGGGCTCGGCATCAAATTCGTCGCAAGTCCTCGACACGCAGATATGCTGCTCGTGACGGGATCCGTCACGCTGAATATGCGGGCAGCCGTGCTCGCCGCATACGATGCGACACCGGCGCCGAAGCTCGTCGTGGCAGCCGGGGAGTGCGCATGCACGGGAGGCATTTTCGGCGATAGTTACGCCGTGTGCGGACCCGTATCGGCAATCCTGCCCGTAGACGTGATGATCCCAGGATGCCCGCCTCCGCCTGTGGATTTACTGCGGGGCATCGTAACGGCCTGCAAAACGCGTCGAAGCCGAGACGAATTTCCGTGAAAGCACATTGTTCAGCGCGTTCGCGATAGGCGAAGACGCTGCGCATTTGGATTCGCATCCTGTCACCGGGATCGGGATCTGTTGCTCGTGCTTCAAGCGCGCCGTTCGCGCGACCACTTGTCGGTCAACTCGGGAAAGTCTGTGAATACGCGAGTCCTGCCGCCGGGCGTTGGGCCGAAGTCTTCGCGCGCCATTGTGTCATTGACGATGCCCGTCGCCCACGTCCGCGCACCTTCGGAGGCGTCCACGCCCGCCTTTGTATCGTCCAGCACGAAGCTGGCTTCCGGTCGTTGGCCGAGTCTCGCAGCCCCGGTTCTATAACCCTCCGGGTTGGGCTTTGCGGGCACTTCATTTACCGTAACGACGAGCCGGTCCGGGAAATACCGGTCCAACTGTGTCTGACGCAGCAGCATGCCCGCATTCTGCTCCACGCTATTGGTCACGATCGCAAACGGCACCTTATTTTCTTGAGCCAATGTCAGAAAATCATGGACGCCGGCTCTCGCATGTATCGGGTTTCTCTCGATCAGTTCCCGGAAAATTTCATCTCGGCGATCAGCCAAAACTTTTGCTTCTTGCGGCGTACAAGATTTGCCAGCCCGCTTGGCGAGCATCATGACGATTTCTGGATTGCTGCCGCTGAGGGCATCGGCCTCGTGGGGTTCGAGCGTCAAATTGAACTGTTCTCGGGAGAGGAGAACCCAAGCAACGGCTTGAAATTTCGCGCTATCGACCAGCGTGCCATCGAGGTCGAGTAACACCGCCCGCGGGGGCGGCGAGTTTTCCTCTCTTCCCGTCACCGAATGCAGAAAGCTGAGGGGCGCGCGGGCTTTTCCCGCGCTTGGCCGGCCCGCTGCTGCAAGCCCGCCCAACTGGACTGACGGCTCGCGACGCTCTTGCGGTTGCTGGGCGTTCGTGAACGTAGGTTTCTTTCGGGGGGTTCCTGACGACGAACCCGCGCCGATGTTGCCGGAGGTGTCTCCAATTCTCATCTTGATCCTTTTTTGGAAGTGCCGTGACAAGCGCGAATAGCGCTGCAAATGAGTGAACTTTCGATGGCGCGACGCGCTTGCGTCGGTTTCGCCCACGCGCGGGCCGAACTCTCGTGCTGCTGCGTACGCGGCTAAATCGGCGATTCGCCGTGCGGGGCTGCTGCATGTGAATCGAAAATCGCGGTGCTATCCTAGGCGCTGGGAATTGGAGCCATAAGGCAAAAGTGCGAAGCGATGGCAGAAAATACGAATTTCAATTCCAATGAAGGCGAGTGGAGGCCTGGTTCAGGAAGTGCGTGTCTGGGGCTTTGTTCAGCAGGGTAGCAGCCCAGTTGGTTGTGGGGGCAACTATGCATTTTTCACGCAAAACGGGCGCGCCGATGCAGCGTTTGATTCACAAGATCTGCGATTCGACGAGTGCGCGTTGGCCGTACCCGGATTTGTTCCGGAATACGTGGATGCCCTTGTCCTTGATGTACCGAATGAGAGAGTCGTGCCAATTTCATGGCCGAGGGGCGGGGGAACATGAGCAGACTGGGCGCGAGGGGGGTGATGCCGCGCTTCATGCTCGACACTTCATTCGAAACTCGTGCGAGTGAGTTTCGCCGAAGTTAACACAGCTTCGGATTCGTTTACCAGCGATACTTACCACATAGCGCGGCGCGCATCGAACGTCTGGTGCGAAGTTGCCGGCCTGCCTGGCTGACCTTTTATCTAGCGAAAGCATGGATTCGATCCATGCCGATCGCGTGCTTCAGAGGGCCACATGGAATTCCGTCAACGGCGTTCGAACGAAGTCGATTTTTTTCGCGGCGTCGTATTGATCGTCATCGTGCTCGATCATATTCCCGGCAGCGCGTTGTCGCACGTCATGCTGCACGCCTATGCGCTTTGCGATTCGGCGGAAGTGTTCGTGTTCCTCGGCGGGTACGCGTCGGCGGCCGCGTATACCGCCGTTCTGGCGCGCCGTGGCATCGTGGCCGCGCAGGAACGATTCTATCGGCGCAGTTGGGAGATCTATCGGGCGTATTTGCTCACTGCGCTGCTGACGCTGTTATCCGGCGCGACGCTCGCGCTGTTTCACCTGAACCCGCCGGCCGTCGACTTGAGCGGTTGGGCGCCGTTTTCACTGCACCCGATGCGCGAAACGTTTCGCATCGTGTTGCTTACGCACCAGCCGTACTTGTCCAGTGTGCTGCCGATGTATGTCATATTTGCGCTGTGCGTGCCCGTTGCCGTGCCGCTCGCTCGGCGCGCGCCGTTGGCCGCACTCGCTTGCAGTGCACTGATCTGGGCTTTCGCCCCGGAGCTTGCTGCGCTGATGAGTGCGGCCAACGTGGACAAGTGGCCGTTCAACCCGTTCGCGTGGCAAGTGATGTTCGTGTTCGGCATGCTGGGCCGGCTGCACGCAGTGCAGCCGTCTTTCAGCGCGTCGGCAACGGCACGCTGGCTCGTTCGGCTGGCGTGCCTGGCTGTCGCCGCGTTCGCCGTGGTGAAGCTCTTCTTGCTGGCTCAACCGCTACCTGGGGCAATGAAACAGCACCTTGCATTCGTTCGGATCGCCAACTTTCTCGCCATCGCGGTGGTGGCGGCGTATTTCGTTCACCGCGGCGTGATCGGGCGGCTTGCCGCGCATTTGCCGGCCGTCGTGACGGTGGGGCGTACCGGGCTCGTCTGCTTCGTAGGTGGAACCCTGATCTCGATGATTATCGATACGGCGACGCCGCATGGGGTCCACGGCAGCGCTGCGTTGGCGGTGGCGTTGACGGCAGACTTCGCCGCGATCGGCGCGACCCTGATGCTCGCCAAGGCTTGGCGCGGGACACTCGGGCGACAGAAGGCCCGCGAATCGGCGAATGGAGCCGGCTGCGGATGATGGGGCTGCGTGGCGGCACGCGTGAAGCCTGCCGGGCGATCGGCTTCGCGGCGCTGTTGCTTACCGTTTGCGGTGCGCCCGTCGCCCAGCGCGCGCCGAGGCTGCCGATGCATTGCGAGGATTTGGCCGGCTCGGTGTTGCCGCCGGCCAGCATTGGGTTGCCGACGGACGGGGCACTGGTGCAGACGGCTGCGATGGTCCGCGCGACCGACACCGGCAACCAGAACGGCGACTACTGCCGACTGACGGGCGTGATCCGTGCACATACTGCCGGCTCGCCCGACATTCGATTCGAGGTCAACTTGCCGAGCCGCTGGAATGGGCGCGCGTTGCAATTCGGCGGCGGCGGTTACAGCGGCGTGGTCGTGACGGGGACGGGGCCGATGCCCTTCTCGCCGGACGGTGCGCCGCTCGCGCGTGGCTATGCGACGTTCGGCGACGACTCCGGGCATAACGGCAGTGCGTCGCAAGCGAACTTCGGACTGCTTGACGAGGCGGTGTCGAACTTCGGGTTTGCACACTTGAAAAAGGTGCATGACGTTGCGCTAGACCTGATCGAGCGCGGCTACGGACGCACGCCTGAACACATGTACTTCGGCGGCGGGTCGACGGGTGGGCGCGAAGGCTACACGGTGATCCAACGCTATCCCGACGACTACGACGGCGTGGTGGCGAATGCACCGGCATTGAACTTCTCGGGGCTACGGCTGATTGGCGTGCGGATCGGCCAGGACGAATACCGCACACCGGGGGGGTATCTGTCGCCGGTGCTGCTCGAACGCGTGTACGCTCAGACGATGAAGGTGTGCGATGTGCTCGACGGGGTGGCTGATGGCGTGATCGGCAACGTGGAGGGATGTCGGGCCAGAGAGTCCGAGATCATCGAATCGTTGCGTTGCACGGCAGCGGGCCCGCCTGACGACGATTGCCTTGCGCCTGCGCAACTGCACACATTGGAGCGGCTGCGCGACGGTTTGCAACTGCCGTACGAGCTTGCGTGGCACGTCGACGGCTATCGCGGGTACAACGTATTTCAGGGGACGCGCTGGACCAGCATGCTCGGTCTTGCGCATTCTCCGCAGCCCCTTCCCCGGCCCGCATTCGTGCCGAACGGGTACTTGTTTTCTCAGGGCGATGCTTACATCAAGTATTTCGTCACCCATGACCCGACGTTCGATTCGGCGCAATTCGATGTCATGCGGCCGGGACGTTACCGTCAACAATTGGTAAGGCTGTCGGAGACGATCGGTGCGATGAACCCCGATATCTCGCGCTATATCGTGCGGGGCGGCAAGCTCATCACGTTGCAGGGGCTTGCCGACGAGGTGGTGAGTCCGAATCAGACGATCGCGTATTACAACGGCCTCGTTGCGCGGTATGGGCAAGCACGCGTGGACGGATTCATGCGGCTATATATGGTGCCGGGGTTTCAGCACGGGAATGGGGTTTTTATTCCGTCGGTGGACTTGCTCGGCGCGCTCGACGATTGGGTCACGCACGGGGTTGCGCCGGAGACGCTGCTTGTGACCGATATCGCGCAGGCCACCAATGGGCGCACACGGCCGTTGTGCAGGTATCCGGCGTTTCCGAGGTATGTCGGGAAAGGGGAGGTCGATCGGGCGGGTAGTTTTGTTTGTGCGCGGGAGTGAGGCAATCCAACGGCTTTTTTCGGCGGGCGTTCGCCGAAGAATCTCTTCGTACGTCATGCTGCGCCAGACGCGCTCGACACACATGTTGTTGCGCCAGCAGCTCTTGCCGTCCATCGCGTCCGTTCGCCCTTGACTGCCGTAGCGGGGATTCTCGGAACAACGCGGCACGAGCCGGAACATATCCATGGTGCCCGGGACCGGACTCGAACCGGCAAGCCGTGAGGCGGCGGATTTTCGTCACACTGCATCTTTCGATGCCGACGATGCGCGCATCATCGTTCGTGCGCTGGACTATGCCTTCGCCATCGCGTTCGAACACGAGCATGCTCGTGCGCGTCGCATTAGGCGCCCCCCGTCTAGTCTCTACACCTTCCGCGAAACGGCCTGGCTGCGCAGGCCGTATTTTCGGGCTTGGCTCGGCGTTGCCTCGGCGCAATCGGCTTGCTCGCTGTCGTTGTATCGCGAGCGCCGGCGCGCCAGGGGGTTCGCCGAATTTGAAGGGTTCTGCACCGACCGTTTCCGGCCGGGCACTCAATCGCTTAAGTCCGCTATGTTTACCAATTTCATCACCCGGGCAGGGCGGACGCGATTCTACCACTGGTCGCGACGCGCGCAGCGACGAATCGGCGGTTCGATGAACCTGTCCGATGCACCCGCCGCGTCGGCTCGTCCGCCGCGGTGCTAGCATAACGTGCGACGCAACCTGCACTCATACCCGCGGGCGCGGCGCTCGAACCGAAGCGACCGTTTCGAAGCGTTCGCGGTACGCGGCCAACGCACAAGGAGGCGGCCATGGATGGCTTCGTCCGGCACCAAATGGAAGGCGTCTCGGTGGATATCCAGGTCGTACCTGCGGCGCGAGGCGGTTTCGCCGCCCGCTTCAGGGTATCGGGGGAAGCGGGCGACGAGGCCGACTGGCCCGTCGTCCACGTCGCCAACGGCCCATTCGCCACTGCGCTGCAGGCCGAGGAAGCGGCGAAATCCGCAGCGCTCGAACATATTCTCGAGCGTGGCTCGCCGCCCCATTGACCCCTTCGCAGGCCAGCGCTGGACGCATCGGCACGCTTATCGGATCGTGCCGGGGATGTGTTTTTGCACAGGCGTCGCCCAGCCCGGTAAAATGCTCGGCTGATCCATTCACCACTGGCGGCGAAAGCGCAAGGATTTCCCGAACATGACCGATCTTCGTTTTACCTCGCGGTTCGCCGCTTTGGTTTTGGCCGGCGGCCTCGTCGCCGGTTGCAGTACGTCCTCGCCCACGAAAATCGACTACAAGAGCGATTCGAAGTCGAAGCAAGCGTCTTTGGCGGTGCCGCCCAATTTCCTCGACGAAGCGGCCGATCAGCGTTCTCTGCCGCCTCAGGGCGGCGAAGCCTCGCTCTCCGGGCTTCAGCAGGTGCAAAAGGTTGCGCCGCCCGAGAATGCAGTCATGCCGCCAGTCAAGGGCATGCACATTCAACGCGACGGCACCGAAAGCTGGCTCGTGATCGACAACCGCGCGCCGGACGATGTATGGCCGCGCATCCGTCGCTTCTGGCAAGAGCAGGGCTTTTTGCTGGTCGTCGATCAGCGTGACAAGCACGTGCTCGAAACGGATTGGAACGAAACGCGTGCGCAGATCAACCAAGGGCTCATCCGCAACACGCTTTCCAAAGCAATGGGCAATTCGTACGTCGCGGCCGAGCGCAACAAATTCCGCACGCGTCTCGAGTCCGCGCCGAATGGCGGGACCTACGTCTTCATTAGCCAGAAGGGCATGCGCGAAGCGCTGGACGGCGTCAATAACGACACGACCAAATGGGAAGCCAAGCCTAACGATCCCGCGCTCGAACTCGAATACCTGAAGCGGCTCATGGCGGGGCTCGCGTTGGCCGATGCGCGTGGCGACACGGCCGGCCCCGTCGCGGCAGACATCGCGCCGGAGCCGGCGAGTGCGGCCGCCGCGACGAAGTCCGGCAAACCGGACGCGAACGCGGCAGCCGTCGCAGCTCGCAACGCTGCGATTTCCGCTCAATCGCAAGCCGTCCGAAACGCATCGACGAATGCGCAATACACATCTAGCGAGCTTACGCTCGGCGAACCCTACGACCAGGCGTGGATACGCGTGGGCGTTGCGCTCGATCGTTCGAACTTCACCGTCGACGATCGCGATCGCGATGCGGGGCTTTACTTCGTCAGGTACGTCGATCCAAAGGACAAGAGTTCCGAGGAACAGGGCTTCTGGAGCCAAGTGTTCCACGGGCGCAAGGAGAAGGTCGCGAAGCAATACCGCGTCAATGTGAAGGCCGTGACCGAAAATCAAACGCGTGTCGCTGTCGTCGACGATAAAGGCAACCTGCTGAATACGGTGCCCGCCAAGGAGATCATGTCGCTCCTCGTCGATCAATTGCGCTGAATCGAGCAATTGCAGTTTTAAGCTGCGAAGCAGCGATGAGAACCCGCCGCCTGGCGGGTTTCTTTTTGCGGATTACCGCACGCGCCGTGTTCCCCCATAGCCTCGCATGTCACGTGACGTTACGGCGTAACGTTGCGGTGCTTGCGCTGCTTCTCTTGGCAGATTTCCGGATTTCCTATTCAAATCAATGCGCTGCGCGCGCGATTTGCAATGGCACGCAAACTGCTTTTATCAGCCGGTACGGCAAAAATGCAGGGGGGGGCGAGGCGGGCGCTTCACTTTCACTACTAGTGATCTGCCGAAGCTGTTTGCGAAGCGTTTCGGTGCTTTCGCAATGGCGATGGAAGCAGGCCGAAATCATAGGAAGCGCTGCCTCATACAAGACACGGCTCGCGTCTTGCGCGCGAGCGCCGGTGGCCCCGTCGTCTATCCTCGTAAGACGACGGTTTTACCCGCGTTCCACGGAACGCGGGTACTTTTTTGTGCCGGCCGCTATGGCACAACGGTCAGCGTTTCGATGGCGCCGGACTCGTTAGGACAACGAACGAATGCGACGCGGCTTAGTGGCTCGCCTGCGGCACGTCCAGAATCAAGATGATGGTCCAATCTGCGTCGCCTTCATGGTGGTACTGGCGTTCGACCACGATGAATGGCTGCTGTTTACCGGCGGGACCGAGGAATAAGACATCCCCTTCCATTGGCAGGCATTCGACCGGCGGCAAAGCGAGATAGGCTTCTTGCGAGCCGCGCGGCATCAACTTTTCGATCTTGCGCGACGCCGCTTCGGTCCATTCGATATCCAACTGGATGTTGCTCATGCTGTCCTCTCCGCATCCTCATGCGCGCGGGTTGTATAACGATCGTAAAACGATTCGGTGCGCGACTTTAGCACACCGGTTGCGGCTCACCGCGGAACAAAAAAGAAAGCCGAAGCCGGCAAACCGGCTTCGGCTCGTCATGCACCGGCGGCCTGCCGCCGCACGTGCTTCGCGGTTATTGGCTGGCGCCGCTGGCGGGCGCCGCGGCTGACGCGCCTGCGGCTTTATGCTTCATGGCGTGCTTTTTCATCATCTTGTGGTGAGGCGTCTTCTTCATCGGCATGGCCTCGTGCGACGGCATCGATTCCTGTTGCTGCTGCAACATTTGAGCGCGTTGCTCCACATCGGCCGCTTTGGCGGGATCGGTGCTCATTGTCACGCCTTCCGATTGCGCATATGCGGCGCCGGCCAGCATCGACAAGGAAACCAAGACAGTCAGGGACGCTTTCTTCATTATTGCCTCCGTGCGAAAAATGGATAGGTGGTGGTCCAGATGCTTGCCCGTCCGGCTGGACATTGCAAATTCTAGCCAGCATAAGCCCAAGTACGAGATTCGTGTGGAGCAAATGCGACGATTCGTTACGTCTCGTTACATGTCGGGATTCGCTCCATCAAAACCAGCCCAACGCGCAATAGACGCGGAACTGGACCATACCGATCAGTTCATGCGCCGCGATGTTGGCGGCGACGAGGTTCGACCAACGCGGCAAAAGCCCGCGCTTGGCGATTCGCCCACCCGCCGCTACCGGCTCGGGCTCGAGCGCGAATCGATGAAAATCCAAGAGCGCCCGCCGCATATGGTAAGCCGACGTCACGAGCATCAACGAATCGTAATGATCATTGCGCAAAATACGTGCGACATGTTTGGCGTTCTCATAAGTCGTGCGGCTCGTGTTTTCGAGCACGAGGTCTTCACGCGCGACATTCGCGCGCAATAGATATGGCGCATAGTTGTCGGCCTCCGCAGCCGAATGGCCCTGCGGGTTGCCGCCGCTCATGATGACTTGGCATCGCTTTGCTCGCTGCTTGCATTGGCTGTACAGCGAAGCGGCCGTGGCGATGCGTCGTAGCGCATCGGCTTTCGGCACTAGGGTGCCGTGCTGGTCGTATCGGGTGCCGTCACCGAGCACGACGATGATGGAGCGTTCGCCGAAGCGCAGTGGTCCAGCAGGCGCGACATCGTGCTGGACCGCTGCGAGCAACGGGGCCGTCAACCACCCCGCCGAAAGGAGCCAAAACAGCGCGGCGGCCGCGACGGCAATCGCCTTGCGTGCGCGGCGCCACAGCACGAAAACTGCCGAAAAAAGCACGAATAAAGTGAATATGATCAATTGAGATGGGGTAACGTATCGTTTCGGGGATCGCATCGCTCTTAGCTGGCGATGCATTCAAAAAATGGGACCATGGGCGGGGCGCCTATTTCCACGCGCGACAAATCGCCCGATTATAGGCAGTACCCACGACACGATGGCGCCGGGTACACCCGGATGCCGCTCCGGCTCGGCGGCTCGGCGCTGACCGCGCCGGCTGCCGTACGGCAAGCGCCGTCACAATGACGGCGGCACTTTAAGAAAGAGTCGAGATGACCACGTATTCCAACGAAGCGGTGCTCGAAGCGCTCAGGCGAGTGCAATATCGTCAGGTTCCGTGGGCCAAGCGCCCGGGAGTATTCGAATATCTGCGCGGGCTCGGCTTGATGGAGACGGTTCGCCAGCGCACGGTGGCACCTGGGGCCGGCTTCCATGCGCCTGTCGATATCGCCGTTCTCACCGACAAAGGCCGCGCCGAATTCAATCGCCTCGCGCGTGACGAGCGGATGCTCGCCTGGACTACCTCGCGCCTGAACGAATACTCCCCCAGCGAAGCGCCCGCCGCAGTCGATTTGAGGCAGTAGCGGCGCTGTTTCGACAGTCGCTGCAGCGGCTTCATCGCCAAGGCAGTTCAAAAAAAACCCGTATCGCGAGGATACGGGTACCGGATATTTCTGCTGCCACGCAGTGCTCATGGCATTTACTCCGACTAGCTGCGCGGCTAGTGGTTCCCTTTATTTGGTTGGAATGCGAATGGATTGAGTCGCGCGCTACGCGCGGATCAGCGGGGAGGGGGGGGATGCGGGTGGGTGGCGCTGTCGTTCCAGCGTGCGTTGTTTTCGATGTCGCCGCGCAGGTTGCCGCGCGGCGCCGATGCTTCTGACGGTGCACTCGGCGGTGGGGCGCGCCAGCCTGCCGGCAACTCCGGCGCGCGCGGCGGCGCATGCGGAGGCTGGGCGCGAGCGAGCGCGGCGCAGACGAGCACGGCGCTGCACACGACCCAACGCGTTGCAAAATTCGCAGCCTTCATTCGATGAACTCCCGGCACGGCCAGCCGGCGGCATGTGCGTATTGCCACACGATAGGCGCGCGAACGAAAGGACGCTGTAAATTTTAGTAAATGGATGTTTCGGAATGGGGAAAGCGCAATGCGCTAGCGCGTCGGGTTCACGAATGAAACGCGCTCAGAAGCAGGCTTACTGCCGGCGTGCAATGCCGCGCATGCGGCGGCTTTGCCGTTTAACGAACACCTTGCGCGCGGCGAGATGCACGTGGTTCGCGCGAGCATCGCCTAGACGCTCGCGCCATTGCGACACCGGTCAGGGCGACCGGCTCGCGCCAACCGTTACGCCATCTTGGCCGGTGCGCGCCACGACTCCGGGTTGGTCCAGAATGCGCCGCGCAACCGGTCTTGGGTTCGCGGTGCGGGCGGCTTGATCGTGCTCGTGCCGATACGTCCTCGCAGCGAGATCTGCCGGCCGCAGGCGCCCAGACGTTTGACGATCTCGACCAGTGTGCCGTCCGCTTGCCATTCATCGAAACGACGCCGGCATGTCGGCGGCGACGGATAGCGGCCTGGCAGCTTCGACCAGCCTTCGCCCGTCGAAAGCACCCACAGCACGGCATTGACGACGGCGCGCGCCTCGACGCGCGGGCGTCCGCGTCGCTCGCTCCGTGCGGGCTCCGCACCGAACAGCGTTTCGACCAGCGCCCACTCGTTATCTCTTAAATCGTCGAACACCATATGTCCTCACCTCTGCGAAACTGACTCCGGTGCGCTGCCCCGTGCCGCGCACTCTTAAGACACCCGGTTCGAGTGTCGAGCGAGCCGGTTGGCGCCGCGAACGGATCATCGAATCGCGCCACGCCCCCCGCAGCGCCGAGCAAATGCATGAAGCGTGCCATCTGCGTGGCGTATGCTTGCCAGCCCCGCCGCACCGGGCTTGCGGGGCCGTTAGCTAGGGGCGTATGAGACGCCAAAACGCCTGGGCCGGAAATCAGGGCAATCACCAATCTTGTGCAGCTTCGCGCCCGACATGTGCGCGCTTGCTCACTTATTGCGGTGCGATAAACGAGTGGCGCATCCGCTGACTTGCGAATGCGCAATCGCCTTGCGGCGGGGGGCATGCGGTTGCCGAGACGACTTTGCGACCGCAGCAAGCATTGCAATTCGTTTAGCGTGGGAACGTCTTGCAGGCATGCCCATTATTTGGCAAGACGCTGCGCTTTACGTCGCGGGCCGGGTTTCGTTTCGTTGTTTACGGCCTCCGGCTTTTTGCGTAAGATGGCGTTCAGTCACGCGGCGCCTTCTCCGGAAAACCGCTGCTTTGTCCGGCTGGGCTTGGCTCGATAGCTGTTTCGAATCGCCACCCCCCGGTCCGTGCTCCCATCAATATGACCGATCAGAATCGGGCGAGCGCGTCTTCAGTTCCATATCGTCTGTTTGATCCGGTTCGTTGACCACAGGGTCTGACCTAGCTGCATGAATACCCAAGAGGCGAAAATCGTCCTCGAGACTGCTTTGATTTGCGCACAAGAACCGCTCAAGGTCGGAGACTTGCGTAAGCTTTTCGCCGACGGCGTATCGGCGGATACAGTCCGTGCGTTACTTGAGGATCTGAAAAACGAATGGTCGGGGCGGGGCGTCGAGCTCGTCGCACTGGCGACCGGCTGGCGCTTTCAGAGCAGGCCGGCTATGCGCGCTTACCTCGACCGGCTGCATCCTGAAAAGCCGCCGAAGTACTCGCGTGCGGTACTGGAAACGCTTGCGATCATTGCTTATCGCCAACCGGTCACGCGCGGCGATATCGAAGAAATTCGCGGCGTCACCGTCAACACGCAAGTGATCAAGCAACTCGAGGATCGTAGTTGGGTCGAGGTGATCGGCCATCGCGATGTGCCGGGGCGGCCAGCCTTGTATGCGACCACGAAGCAGTTCCTCGACGATCTCGGTTTGAAAGCGCTCGACGAGTTGCCGCCGCTCGAGGATCCCTCCGCCCAGAACGCGGCAGATCTGCTCGCGCAGCACGCCATCGAATTCCCGGATGACGCAGCGTTGGGCGATGGTGCGGCGCCGATCGTCGGCGAGCCCGAACCCGAACATGGCGGCGCGAGTGCGTCGTCCGACGCGCAGGCAAACGTTGCCATGCCTGTCGAAGGCGGCACGATTCATGCCGCGAACGCCGATCGCGACGGGGCGCCTGCCTCGGACGAAATTGCGTCGAACGAGATCGACATCGAGCGGCAAGAGCATGAGCCGGACGACGGCGCCATGTCCGCCGACGATCGGCGCTCGATGAAAGCGCTGCACGAGCACTCCGCGCATCGTGACGAACCCGCCGATGATGCGGACACATTCACCGACGACGAACCCGCGTCGCGAAGAGCCTGACGTAACCGAACGCACGTAGTGCCCGCAATGGGCGCGCGCGATAGACATTTGAGGTTGTTTTGACAAATACCCACGACACCGATTTGTCCGCACCCGGGCATGCCGTACAAGCCGCGGGCCGCGACGAGGCACCGTCCCCGCAGCCGGCGGGCGCATCCGAACCGGGCGCGCCTGTCGAGCAGGGGAGCGACCAAGAGCGCCCGCGCCGCGGTTTGCGACGCGGTCCGCGCAGTCTGATTGCGCGGCGGCGCGCTGCCGCCAAGACCAAGGGCGACGCCGGCGCGCCGGCGCAGCCCGGCGCGGAAGGCGGCGAGGACGAAGTCGCATCCGCCACAGCCGCTTCAGCGCAAGAGAGCGCGCCTCCTGGGGCACGCGCGCCGCGCAAAGGCGCACCGAAGACGGGTCGCAAGCCCACTGCCAATCGCCGCGAAGCGGCGGGCGGCGAGGACAAGGACAAGCCGAGCAAGCGTGGCGAGCCGCCCGCTGTCGGGCAGGAAGATCTGTTCGCGTACGTGACCTCGCCGGCCTTCGACGCAGACAACGGAGCGACCGACGGCGCGCACGCGCCCATGGTGCGGCGCGGGCGGGCCGCACCGCAAAAGCGCGTGCTGGCGCCGGACGACGACGCGCCGAAGTTGCACAAGGTCTTGGCCGAAGCGGGAATGGGCTCGCGTCGCGAGATGGAAGAACTCATCGTGGCCGGGCGCGTATCGGTGAACGGCGAGCCGGCCCACATCGGCCAGCGCATCATGCCGACCGATCAGGTGCGGATCAACGGCAAACCCGTCAAGCGCCGCGTGCAGACCAAGCCGCCGCGCGTGCTGCTCTATCACAAGCCCACCGGCGAGATCGTCAGCCATGCCGATCCGGAAGGTCGTCCGTCGGTCTTCGACAAGCTGCCGCCCATGAAAACGGCCAAGTGGCTTGCCGTGGGCCGCCTCGACTTCAACACCGAAGGTTTGCTGATGTTGACGACGTCCGGCGATTTGGCGAACCGCTTCATGCATCCGCGCTACAGCGTGGAGCGCGAATACGCGGTTCGCGTCGTGGGCGAGTTGTCCGAGGCCTCGCGGCAAAAGCTGCTGCACGGCGTGGAACTCGAAGACGGGCCAGCCAATTTCCTGCGCATTCGCGACGGCGGCGGCGAGGGCACGAATCATTGGTACCACGTCGCGCTGGCGGAAGGGCGCAATCGCGAAGTGCGGCGCATGTTCGAAGCCGTCGGGCTCATGGTGAGCCGGCTCATTCGCACCCGTCACGGCCCGATCTCGCTTCCGCGCGGTCTGCGGCGTGGCCGTTGGGAGGAGCTCGAGGACAGCCAGGTGCGAAGTCTGATGGCGGCTGTCGGCCTGAAGGCGCCGGTCGAGGACAAGGGCGCGCGGCGCCAAGGGCAGGAGCGGCGTCAACCCGATCCGATGGAGACGTCGATGGGCTTCATCAGCCGCGAGCCGGTACTGACGGCGCATGGGCGCTTCGATCAGCCCGGGCGCGGCCAAGGGCGCCGCGGCGCCGGTGGTTTCGGCGGAGCCGGCCTGGGCGGGTTCGGCGATAGCGCGGGCGGAGGCTTCGGCAATCGGGGCGGCGCCAACCGCGGTGGCGGGCAAAAGGGCCGGCCATCGCGCGGCGAGGTGGACGGCAACCGCGCACCGTCGGGTGGCGGCAACCGTGCCCCGGCAAGCGGCGGCAAGCGCGCTTTCGGCGGCGGCAATGCCGACGGCAATCGTGGCCCGGGCGGCCCGGGCGGCAACCGCACGGGCGGTGGCAATCGAGCCGGCGGCGGCAACCGCAGCGGCGGCGCAGGCCCGAGGCCTGCCGGGCCGCGCGGCCGTTCGCGCAGCCGTTGACGCATTGCTCCAGCATGCCGCGCGAGGGCCCTGTGCAGCCGGGGCTTCGCGCGGTCGCACGCGCGCGTGTGCGGATCGCGCCGATGCGTTTTCCGGTGCGGAACCGGCGCCTTATTCGAAACGCGCGCTAATTGCGGCGCCATCGCGAGCCGGAGCAGCGCAATTGGCTGCTCTACTTTGCAACGCGCGACGAAAAATGCTAAACTCACAAAGTCGCTGGGCGTGCGGCTTTCTGTGCGGCTCAGATGCGACCACCGCGGTGAAGAAGATGATGGGCGTGAAGCCCATTTTTTTTTGGCGGTAACGGTTCGGCATCTCCGCAAGCTATACCTTTTCGCGCGCCGGCATGGCGCGGCGCGCGGCCCGTTGGGTGCTTGTGCGTCCGCGCGAACACCTTAGAGGGTACTGTGCAACTGACGGAACTGATAGAAACCACGGTCTCTGGCATGGGCTATGAGCTCGTGGACCTCGAGCGCACCGGGCGCGGCATGTTGTGTGTTTATATCGACCAGCCCGCCGGTATTGCGATCGAGGATTGCGAAAAAGTCACGCGTCAGCTCCAGCACGTTCTGACGGTTGAGAACATCGACTACGAACGGCTCGAAGTGTCGTCGCCGGGACTGGATCGCCCGCTCAAGAAGTTGGCGGATTTCTTGCGCTTCGCGGGCAGCGAAGCGGTCGTGACATTGAAAAAACCGTTGAACGGACGCAAGACGTACCGGGGCATCCTGCATGCGCCGAACGGGGAAACGGTCGGTTTGGAATTCGAAGGGAAGGAGGGCGCCGCGATGCTCGATTTCACGCTCGCGGACATGGACCGAGCACGCCTTGTCCCGCAGGTTGACTTTAGGAGCCGCAAACAATGAGTCGCGAAGTACTGATGCTGGTCGATGCGCTGGCGCGCGAAAAAAACGTCAATAAAGATGTCGTGTTCGCTGCGCTCGAAGCCGCTCTTGCGTCGGCCACCAAGAAGCTCTTCGAAGAAGACGTGGACATTCGCGTGCACATCGATCGGGAATCGGGCGAGCACGAAACGTATCGGCGCTGGCGCGTCGTGCCGGACGAAGCCGGTTTGCAAGAGCCGGATCAGGAAATTCTGCTGTTCGAAGCGCGCGAGCAAAAGCCCGATATCGAAATCGACGAATACATCGAAGAGCCGATTCCGTCGATCGAGTTCGGTCGCATTGGCGCGCAAGCGGCCAAGCAGGTGATCTTGCAGAAGGTGCGCGACGCCGAGCGCGAGCAGATCCTGAACGATTTCCTCGAGCGCGGCGAAAAGATCATGACGGGCGCGGTCAAGCGTCTCGATAAGGGCAATTTCATCGTCGAATCGGGGCGCGTCGAAGCGCTGCTGCGTCGCGACCAACTGATTCCGAAGGAAAATCTGCGCGTGGGCGACCGCGTGCGCGCCTACATCGCCAAAGTCGATCGCACGGCCCGTGGGCCGCAGATCGAGCTTTCGCGCACGGCGCCCGAGTTCCTGATGAAGCTGTTCGAAATGGAAGTGCCCGAGATCGAGCAGGGCCTGCTCGAAATCAAGGCGGCGGCTCGCGACCCGGGCGTGCGTGCGAAAATCGGGGTCGTGGCGTACGACAAGCGGATCGACCCGATCGGCACCTGCGTCGGCATCCGCGGCTCGCGCGTGCAGGCGGTGCGCAACGAGCTCGGTGGCGAGAACGTCGACATCGTGCTATGGTCCGAGGATCCCGCCCAGTTCGTGATCGGCGCCCTCGCGCCGGCCGCCGTTCAGTCGATCGTCGTCGATGAAGAGAAGCACGCGATGGACGTCGTCGTGGACGAAAACGAGCTTGCGGTCGCTATCGGCCGCAGCGGCCAAAACGTGCGTCTGGCCAGCGAATTGACCGGCTGGCAGATCAACATCATGACGCCCGACGAGTCGGCGCAGAAGCAGAACCAGGAGCGCGGCGTTTTGCGGGACTTGTTCATGGCGCGACTCGACGTCGATGAAGAAGTCGCCGACATCCTCATCGACGAAGGCTTCACGAGCCTCGAAGAGATCGCCTACGTGCCGCTCAACGAGATGCTCGAAATCGAGGCGTTCGACGAAGACACCGTCCATGAGTTGCGCAATCGCTCGCGCGACGCATTGCTGACGATGGCGATCGCGAACGAGGAGAAGGTCGAGGGCGTTGCGCTCGATCTGAAGAGCCTCGAGGGAATGGATGCCGACTTGCTCGCGAAGCTGGCCGAGCACCAAATCCAAACGCGCGACGACCTAGCGGAATTGGCCGTCGACGAATTGGTTGAAATGACCGGAATGGAAGAGGATGCCGCTAAGGCGTTGATCATGAAAGCACGTGAACATTGGTTCCAGTGAGTGAATGACCATGGCGCACTGATTAGACAGCGATCTTGCGATCGCATGACCCGATGCTAACCGCAAGGAATGAGTCCTTGCATTAAGAGGAATGAATGGCGAGTAACAACGTAGCCCAATTTGCCGCGGAACTCAAAATGCCAGCCGGAGTGCTGCTCGAGCAGCTTCAGGCGGCGGGTGTCCAGAAAGCGAGTGAGGACGATGCTTTGTCCGAATCGGACAAGGCGCGTCTGCTCGACCACTTGCGTAAGTCGCACGGCTCGGCCGATACCGATAAGCGCAAGATCACGCTGACTCGCCGGCACACGTCGGAGATCAAGCAATCCGACGCGACGGGCAAGGCTCGCACCATTCAGGTCGAAGTTCGCAAGAAACGTGTGTTCGTGAAGCGCGACGAGGCAACCGAAGGCGCCGCCGAAGCGGCCGCCGAAGCCGCACCGGCCGCCGACGAGAGCGCCGAACTGCAGCGTCGCGAGGAAGAAGCGCGACGCGAGGCGGAGCTGCTCGAGAAGCAAGCGCAAGAATTGCGCGAGCGCCAAGAGCGGCTCGAGCGCGAGGAAGCGGAGCGCCAGGCGCGCGAACGCGCGGCCGAAGCCGAGCGTCTGCGGGCCGAGCAAGAGGCGGCGAGCAAGCATGCCGAAACTGCGGCTCGCGTCGAAGCGGAGCGCACGGCCGTCGAGGACGAGCGTGCGGCCGCCGAGCGCGCCGCCCAACGCGAAGCGGCCAAGAAGGCCGAGGATGCGGCGCGCGAAGCAGCTGAAAAGGCACGCGCCGAGCAAGAAGAGATTCGCAAGCGTCGCGAAGCGGCCGAGGCCGAGGCGCGCGCCATCCGCGAGATGATGAACACGCCGCGCAAGGCGCAGGTGAAGGCCCCCGAGCCCGCGCCCGTCGCGAAGCCGGCCGAGGTTGCGAAGGCTGCCGAAGCGAAGGGCACCCTGCACAAGCCCGTGCGCCCGGCGGGCGAAGCGCCGCGTCCCGCAGCCGCGCGCAAGACCACGCCCGGAACGACCACGCCGGCGACCACTCAGCCTTCCACGGCCCCGGGTGCGGATAAGAAGAAGCAAGCCGGCAAGGGCGGTTGGCAGGATGACGCCGCGAAGCGCCGCGGGATCAAGACGCGCGGCGATTCGAGCGGCGGCGTGGACCGCGGTTGGCGCGGCGGCCCGAAGGGGCGCGGCAAGCATCAGGATGCCGCCACGTCGTTCCAAGCGCCCATCGAGCCGATCGTGCGCGAAGTGCATGTGCCCGAGACGATCACCGTGGCCGACCTCGCCCACAAGATGTCCGTGAAGGCGTCGGAAGTCATCAAGGTGATGATGAAGCTCGGCCAGATGGTCACGATCAACCAGATGCTCGATCAGGAAACGGCGATGATCGTCGTCGAGGAGCTCGGTCACCGTGCGGTCGCCGCCAAGCTCGACGATCCCGAAGCGTTGCTCGTCGAAGGCGAGGCGACCGATGCCGAGCAAATGCCGCGTCCTCCGGTCGTGACCGTCATGGGTCACGTCGACCACGGCAAGACCTCGCTGCTCGACTACATTCGCCGCGCGAAGGTTGCGGCCGGCGAAGCGGGCGGTATCACGCAGCATATCGGCGCCTACCACGTCGAGACGCCGCGCGGCGTCATCACGTTCCTCGATACGCCGGGCCACGAGGCCTTCACGGCCATGCGGGCCCGCGGCGCGAAAGCCACGGACATCGTCATTCTCGTGGTGGCCGCGGACGACGGCGTGATGCCGCAAACGAAGGAAGCGATCGCCCACGCGAAAGCGGGCGGCGTGCCCATCGTCGTGGCGATCAACAAGATCGATAAGCCGGAAGCGAATCCCGAGCGCGTGAAGCAAGAACTGGTGACCGAAGGCGTGGTGCCGGAAGAGTACGGCGGCGATTCGCCGTTCGTCCCGGTGTCGGCCAAGACGGGCGCGGGGATCGACGATCTGCTCGAGAACGTGCTGCTGCAAGCGGAAGTGCTGGAGTTGAAGGCGCCCGTGGCGGCGCCGGCGAAGGGTCTCGTGATCGAAGCGAAGCTCGACAAGGGTAAGGGTCCGGTGGCAACGATTCTCGTCCAGTCCGGCACGCTTTCGCGCGGCGACGTCGTGCTTGCCGGTAGCGCCTATGGCCGCGTGCGTGCAATGCTGGACGAAACCGGTAAGGCAACGAAGGAAGCGGGCCCCTCGATTCCGGTCGAGATCCAGGGCTTGTCCGAAGTGCCCGGTGCGGGTGAGGAAGTCATCGTGCTGCCAGACGAGCGCAAAGCGCGTGAAATCGCGTTGTTCCGTCAGGGCAAGTTCCGCGACGTCAAGCTCGCGAAGCAGCAAGCGGCGAAGCTCGAAAGCATGCTGGAACAAATGGGCGAAGGCGAAGTCCAGTCGCTCCCGCTCATCGTCAAGGCCGACGTGCAAGGTTCGCAGGAAGCGTTGGTACAGGCGCTGCAAAAGCTTTCGACCGACGAAGTGCGCGTTCAGATCGTGCATGGCGCCGTCGGCGGCATCAGCGAGTCGGACGTCAACTTGGCAACGGCCTCGAAGGCCGTCATCATCGGCTTCAATACGCGTGCGGATGCACAGGCGCGCAAACTGGCCGAGACGAACGGCATCGACATCCGCTACTACAACATCATCTATGACGCCGTGGATGAGGTGAAGGCGGCGATGTCGGGCATGCTCGCGCCCGAAAAGCGCGAGATCGTCACGGGCATGGTCGAAGTGCGCCAGGTCTTCAAGGTTCCGAAGATCGGCGCGGTGGCCGGCTGTATGGTCACCGACGGTGTGGTCAAGCGCTCGTCGTCGGTGCGCGTGCTGCGCAACAACGTCGTCATCTTTACGGGCGAGCTCGATTCGCTCAAGCGCTTCAAGGACGACGTGAAGGAAGTGAAGCAAGGCTTCGAGTGCGGTATGTCGATCAAGAACTTCAACGATATCGTCGAAGGCGATCAGTTCGAAGTATTCGAAGTCACGGAAGTCGCGCGTACGCTCTAAAACGCGAGCGCGCGGCTCGGGGCGGAGCGGGCGGCAAGCCTGCTCCGCCCCGTTGTTTTTGTGGCGGCCCATCGGCGCGCGCGTGCATGGCACGTTCGCTCGTGCGATGCGCCCCGGGCCGCATGCAGGCGCGGCCTCACCGCTAGGCGGGTTCATCATGTCGAAGAAACGCAGTTCTCCCAATCGAAACGTCCAGATCGCCGATCAAATTCAGCGCGATCTGTCCGAACTCATCATGCGCGAAGTGAAAGATCCCCGTATTGGGCTCGTCACGATTCAAAGCGTCGAGCTCACGCCCGACTACGCGCACGCCAAGGTCTATTTCACGACGCTGACGGGCGATGCGCAGGTCACGCAGGCGGCGCTCAATCACGCCGCCGGTCACCTGCATAATTTGCTATTCAAGCGCCTGCACATTCATACCGTGCCGACACTGCATTTCCACTACGACAAATCGATCGAGAAGGGCGTGGAAATGTCGCGCCTGATCGACGAAGCGAACGCCACGCGCGCGAAAGAAGATTGACCGCAAACGGTCGAGCGCTCGGTCGCGCCTGGCTCCCTGCTCTTTAAGTGATTCGTTGATGAAACAACCCCAACGTCCTCGTGTGCCGCGTCGCGCGCTCGACGGCGTCTTACTGCTCGATAAAGGTATCGGCCTCTCGAGCAACGACGCCCTGGTTCGGGCGAAGCGCCTTTTCCTCGCGCAGAAGGCTGGGCATACGGGCACGCTCGACCCGCTTGCATCGGGTCTGTTGCCGCTTTGCTTTGGCGAAGCGACCAAGTTCTCGCAGGATTTGCTCGAAGCCGATAAGACCTATGAGGCGACGATGCGCTTGGGTATCCGCACGAGTACGGGAGACGCGGAAGGCGAAGTTGTGGAAACACGCGCCGTACAAGCCGCCGCGGTAGACATCGAAGCGGCGCTCGCGGCTTTTCGCGGGCCGATCTTGCAGGTGCCCCCCATGTATTCGGCGCTCAAGCGAGACGGCAAGCCGCTTTACGAATATGCGCGCGCCGGCGAAGTCGTCGAGCGAGCAGCCCGAGCGGTGACCATCCACGCGCTGGATCTGCTCGCAATGGCATTGCCTGACGTCACGTTTCGTGTCACTTGCAGCAAGGGCACGTATGTGCGAACGCTTGCCGAGGATATCGGCGCGGCGTTGGGGTGCGGTGCGCATCTCGTTGCGTTGCGGCGCACGGGCGTGGGCGCGCTTACGCTCGAGCATGCCGTGACGCTCGATGCGCTCGAACGGATGGATGAGGCTGCGCGCGATGCCTGCTTGCGTCCGGTCGATGCATTGTTGTCGACGTTCCCGGCGGTGCGGTTGGGCGCGAACGATGCGAGGCGCTTGCTTCAGGGGCAGCGGCTTCGATTGTCCGAGTTGCCGCCGATCCGTGCCGACGAAGGCGCTCGCGGCGATGTAGCCGGCGACGCTCGTGTGCGGGTCTACCGCGACGAAGACGGCGCACTGCTCGGCGTGGCGCGTGCGGCGGACGGGGTGCTTGCCCCGGAACGTTTGATCGTCAGTGCACCGAAGCCGGCATAGCGCCACGGCTGCCGCCGGCGGCAGCCGATGCGCGTTCGTCATCGACCGCATGGATACGAAAAAAGAGCGCTCGGCGGATGCCAGAGCGCTCTTTTTTTTCCTGCTCGCAAGCGAATCAGCGGGGCCGTTACGACGAAAACGACTACGGCGAAGACATGATTCCGGCCTTCAATGCGCAGCCGACGCCGCGGCGCTCGAATCCCCTCCGCCCGCGCGCTCCGGCCGCGTAATCCAAATGAGTCCGATCAGTGCGATGAAGATGACGGCCGAGATATAGAACAAGTCGTTCACTCCGAGCTGGGCCGCCTGTTGCGTCACGAGTCGATCGAACATGCCGTAGCGCTGCGAGGTGTCGAGGCCAAGCGAGCCGAGTTGCGTCATCGATTGTCCGAAGGTGGGATCGAAGACGTTCGCACGCTCTGTCAGTTGGGCGTGGTGAAAGCTCGTGCGGTGATCCCATGCGGTCGTGAAAATCGAGGTGCCGATCCCGCCGCACATGATACGCACGAAATTCGACAGGCCAGACGCCGCCGCAATCCGGTTACCCGGCAGACCCGACAACGTGATCGAGACGAGCGGAATGAAGAAGCCTGCCATCGCGATCCCTTGCACGAGGGTGGGCATCGCGAGCGACCAGGTGTCGACCCCCGTCGTGTAGCGCGAGCGCATCCAAAAACACAGCGCGAACACGACGAACGCCGCCGTGGCGATCTTGCGCGGATCGGTGCGCGGCAAGAACTTGCCCGTCACGGGGGAGAGCAAAATCGCGAAGACCCCGACTGGCGCCATCACCAGGCCCGCGTCGGTTGCCGTGTAACCGATATACGTTTGCAGCCACAGCGGGAGCAGCACGAGATTGCCGAAGTAGAGCCCGTAGCCCACCGATAGGGCGACGGTGCCCCCCGTGAAGTTGCGCTTCTTGAATAGCGACAAATCGACGACGGGATGATCGGCCGTCAATTCCCATACGACGAAAAACGCGAAGCCGATCAGTGCAGTGAGCGCGAGCGCGACGATCGTCGTCGACGAGAACCAATCGAGGTCCTTGCCCTTATCGAGCATCACCTGCAGCGACCCAACCCAAATGACGAGCAAAGCGAGGCCCACCGAATCGATCGGCGCTTTCTTGATCGCGGAGTCGCGCGTGCGGAAGATGGCCCAGGTGGCGAGCGCCGCGACGATCCCAACGGGAATGTTGACGTAGAAAATCCACGGCCACGAGATGTTGTCCGAGATCCACCCGCCCAGAATCGGCCCGGCGACGGGGGCGATCAGCGTCGTCATCGACCACATCGACAACGCCAGAGGCGCTTTGGCGCGCGGGTAGCTCGCAAGCAACAGCGTTTGCGACAGCGGGATCATCGGGCCGGCCACGGCGCCTTGGATCACCCGCGACACGAGCAAAAACGGCAGCGTCGGCGAGAGCCCGCACATCCACGACGAAATCACGAACAGCACGATCGACGCGAGGAACAGTCGCACTTGGCCGAGCCGTTCCGTGAGCCAGCCCGTCAGCGGCACCGAGATCGCATTGGCGACGGCGAAGGATGTGATGACCCACGTGCCCTGATCGGAGGACACGCCCAGATCGCCCGAGATCGTCGGAATCGAAACGTTGGCGATCGACGTATCGAGCACGTTCATGAACACGGCGAGCGACACCGCGATCGTGCCGATCACGAGCTGGGCGCCGGCGAGCGGCGGGTGCGGGACTTGGGGCTGAGCCATTGGGCGAGTGACCTCGGTTCCTTCGTTGTAGTGTCGATGAGCGCTGCGCCGCTTACATCAGCGAGCTGCCGCTCGCGACCTTTGCGGTGCGGGTCGAATGCGAACGCGCGTTGGGCGCGCTCTGCTTTTGCTGTGCGAGCCCCGCATTCGAGCCTGTGTTCGAGCCGGCGTTCTCGGCGATGATGCGAGCGATCTCGGCATCGGCCTCGGCGCCGTACTTGTCGAACACGTTCGTCTGATAGACGGTGTTTTGCGCGGTGCTCAGTTGCGTGCCGTTGTCGTTCTTGACGTCGACGTCCGCTTGCATCGACAGGCCGATGCGCAGCGGGTGCGCGGTGAGCTCCTTCTGATCGAGTTCGATCCGCACGGGCAAGCGCTGCACGACCTTGATCCAGTTGCCGGTCGCGTTTTGCGCGGGCAGCAGCGAGAAGGCGGAGCCGGTGCCGGCCGAAAAGCCCACGACCTTGCCGTGATAGACGACGGACGAGCCGTACACGTCGGCCGTCAGTTCGACGGGTTGGCCGATCCGCATGTGCTTGAGCTGCACTTCCTTGAAGTTGGCGTCCACCCACACCGAGCCGAGCGGCACGATCGCCATCAGCGGCGTGCCCGGGGCGACGCGCTGGCCTACCTGCACCGAGCGTTTGGCGACGTAGCCCGTCACCGGCGCGGGCAGGGTGTTGCGCGCGTTGTTCAGATACGCGTCGCGCACCTTGGCTGCGGCGGCCAGCACATTGGGATGGGTTGCGACCGTGGTATTGGACGTGAGCGCGCGGCTCGAGGCAAGTTGCTGCACGGCGCCATCGAGCGCGGCTTGCGCGGCCTTCACGGTGTCGCGCGCGTGAGAGATTTCTTCTTGCGAGACGGCGCCCGTTTGCGCGATCGTCAGGCGGCGGCGCAGGTCGTCTTGCGCGCGCGACAGATCCGCTTGGCGCTGGGCGATTTGCGCTTGGTACTGATCGTTGTTGACGAACATCCCTCGCACTTGCCGCACAGTCTGCGCGAGATTGGCCTCGGCCTGCTGCAGCGAGACGCGCGCGTCGGCGCCATCGAGCACGACGAGCGGGTCGCCCGCTTTGACCGTCTGGGTATCGTCGGCGTTGACGGCGATGACCGTGCCCGTCACTTGCGGCGTGATTTGCACGACGTTGCCGTTGACGTAGGCATCGTCGGTATCCTCGTGAAAGCGCGCGACGAGAAAGTAGTACAAGCCGTAGGCGATCGCGGCGATGAGAATGACGCCCACGAGCAGCGTCATCAGGCGCTTTCGCTTGCCGTTGTTGCTTTGCGACTGCGCGCTCGCGGCGGATTGTTGAGTGTCGCTCATGGAAATGCTCTCCGTTTCTCGAGTCTCGATCGTTCGAAGCTCAATCGTTGAATCTTGCGTTGTCGTTCAAGGGGCGGTGCGTGCCGTTCAGCCCGCGGACGGCGATGTCGCCGCAACGCCGTTCGGCGCGGGGGCGGCGACGCCTGCCGCTTGTGCATCGAAGCCGCCGCCGAGTGCGCGAATCAGCGCGAACTGCAAATCGCGACGCTTCATCTTCAGGGTGGTCAGCGTTTGCTCGGCCGCGAGCCGGTTGCTGTCCGCCGTCAGCACTTGCAACTGGGGCGAGAGGCCGGCCTTGTAGCGAATCACCGCCAGCCGGTAAGCCTCTGTCGACGCGTCGAGGGCGCGCTGCGCATCGTTCATCTGAGCATCGATCGAGCGAATCGATGAGACTTGCGTCGCGACATCGGACATCGCATTGACGAGCGCTTGGTTGTAGTTCGCCACGTCGAGCTCGAAATCGGCATAGCGCCCCTTCAGTTGCGCGCGCAGCGCACCGGCGTCGAAGATCGGCAGGTGGATTGCCGGCCCGGCTTGGACGGTACGGCTCGCCGCGGTCAGAAAGCGGCTCCAGCCGAATGCGTCGAAGCCGATCGCGGCGGCGAGGTTGATGTCGGGGAAGAACTCCGCTTTCGCTTCCTTCACGTTGGCAAGCGCGGCCTCGATTTGCCAGCGCGCCGCGACGATGTCGGGGCGGCGCGAGACGAGATCGGCCGGCAAGTTCGAGGGCAACGCGACCGCGCCGCCCGGCCCGAGCACGGGCTCGTCGATCGCTAGCCCGCGGTCGGGGCCCTTGCCGAGCAGGGCGGCCAACTGAAAGCGCACCGACTTGATCTGGCCGTCCAAATCGGCGAGCGTGGTCTGGCTGCTCGCAACGTTGCCGAGCGCCGTTTGCTTTTCGACATTGGTGTCGAGCCCGGCGGTGACGCGGCCATTCGTGATCGAGCCGACGTCCTGCCGGTTGCGGATCTCGCGGTGGGCGATATCGCGCAGCGCGTAAAGCTGCGCCAATTGGTTATAGGTCCGCGCGACCGACGCGGCGAGCGTGATGCGCGCCTCCTGCATGTCGGCTTGTGCGGCCTTTTCCTGCGAGACGGAGGCTTTCACGCGCTCGCGGTTCTTGCCCCAAAGATCGAGGTCCCACGAGGCGCTCGCGAGTGCGCTGTGCTCGGTGAACCAGTTGCCGCCGAACGGCGGCGGATAGAGGCCGTTGCCCGAGAGCAGCTCACGCGTGATTGTGTAGCTCCCATTGACCTTGGGGAGCAAATCGGAGCGCGTGCTCTCGATATACGACTGCGCCTTGGCGATGCGCGCTTGCGCTTGAGCGATCGAGGGGCTACCGGCCAAAGCTTCGTCGATGAGCTTGGGCAACTGCGGATCGCCGAACTCGCGCGCCCAGTCCAGCGACGGCCACGCGCCGCCTTCGGCCGGCAGGCTCCGGCTCGACTCGAGCGTGGCCGGGTCGTTGATCGACTTGTCGCTGTGAATGCCCGCGTAATTGGCGCACCCCGCCAGCACGAGCGCGGCGATGGCCGTGGCTATCGCCCCGCGGCGCACCCGGATCGATGCGGGCCGCGACGCTGGCGCACTGCCTTTCGAAGAGAGTGTAATCATGGACTTTGCAACTTATTTTGGGCGATTGAAGGTCGAAACTCGTTGCCGTGTCAGCCAAAACGCGCGGACAACCTGCGCCGCGCACTAATCCGCAGCCGGATCGACCGTGTTGGCGAGAATCCGGCGCAACATGCTTTTTAGAAAACCCACTTCCTCGGGCGTGAACCCGGCGAGCGCTTTCTCGACCACGCCGCCGAAGATCTCGGGCATGTGCGCCGCGAGGCGTCGCCCCTCGGGCGTCACCGCCAGACGAACCGCGCGCCGATCCTCCGAACTGCGCACACGGGAAAGCAGATTACGCTTTTCCAGCCGATCGATCAGCCGAGTGACCGCGCTTGCGTCGATCCCGTAGTCGCGCGCGAGCTCCGCCGCCAGCGAGCACCGGCCGCTCGCGATCATGAACAGCATGCTCGCTTGGGTGCTGGTGATGCCCAGTTCGCTGAGCGTGCGCTGCGTCACGAGGTTCGAGAGGCTCGACTTCACCCGGGCAAGCAGATAGCCGACGCTCTCATCGATCTGGTAGCCGCATAGCTCCGGCGGAAGCGGCGTGGAGGAATCCGACATGGCGATTTCCGTGCGATTGCAATAGTTGACTAGGCATGATTATACGCACGGTCGCGGCGACCCGACAAGCATCGCTCCCGTCATGCCTGTCTTTTTTAAGCAACCTCTTAAAGCAAACGCCCATTATGCCGCCGGATGCGGAACGTTGCTTGCAACCGAGCAGGCAAGGATGTGGCGGGGACGGCCGCCGCTTTCGAGCGGCTTCGCGAGTTTGCGGGGCTGGCGTCACGCGCGCGTGGTAGAATCTCAAGTTACCCAAAAAGTACGCGCGCCAGTTTTTCGAGGTCGTCTTCCCGTCGCCTAATGTCTCCCAACGGCATCGCGGCGTCGGCATCCAGTTTCCGTTTCGCGTACGCAACCGTCTCTTACTTCTATGACTCGCGCCCTTCGCAACATCGCCATCATTGCCCACGTCGACCACGGCAAGACCACGCTCGTCGACCAACTGCTTCGCCAGTCGGGCACGTTCCGAGAAAACCAGCAAATCGCGGAACGCGTGATGGACTCGAACGACATCGAAAAAGAGCGTGGCATCACCATCTTGGCGAAAAACTGCGCCGTCGAGTACGAGGGTACGCACATCAATATCGTCGATACGCCGGGGCATGCCGATTTCGGTGGAGAAGTCGAGCGCGTCTTGTCGATGGTCGACTCGGTGCTGTTGCTGGTCGACGCCGTCGAAGGGCCGATGCCGCAAACGCGCTTCGTGACGAAGAAGGCGCTCGCCCTGGGCCTGAAGCCGATCGTCGTCGTCAACAAGATCGACCGGCCCGGCGCGCGCATCGACTGGGTCATCAATCAGACCTTCGATTTGTTCGACAAGCTGGGCGCCACCGAGGAGCAGCTCGACTTTCCGATCGTCTACGCGTCGGGCCTGAACGGCTACGCCTCGCTCGATCCGGCCGCTCGCGAAGGCGATATGCGCCCGCTGTTCGAGGCGATCCTCGAGCATGTGCCCGTGCGCGCGGCCGACCCCGACGCGCCGCTGCAGTTGCAGATCACCTCGCTCGATTATTCGACTTACGTGGGCCGGATCGGCGTCGGGCGCGTTGCGCGCGGGCGCATCAAGCCGGGCCAAGCCGTCGCGCTGCGTTTCGGGCCCGAGGGCGCAGTGCTCAACCGCAAGATCAACCAGGTGCTCTCGTTCCAGGGGCTCGATCGCGTGCTGGTCGAGGAGGCGCAGGCGGGCGACATCGTCCTCATCAACGGCATCGAAGATATCGGTATCGGCGCAACGATCTGCGCGCCCGATACGCCTGAAGCGCTGCCGATGATCACCGTGGACGAACCCACGCTCACGATGAACTTCCTCGTGAATTCGTCGCCGCTCGCGGGCAAGGAAGGCAAGTTCGTCACGAGCCGCCAGATTCGCGATCGCCTGACGCGCGAGCTCAACCACAACGTTGCGTTGCGTGTGCGCGACACCGGCGACGAAACGGTTTTCGAAGTGTCGGGCCGCGGCGAGCTGCATCTGACGATTCTGATCGAGAACATGCGGCGCGAGGGCTATGAGCTTGCCGTATCGCGTCCGCGCGTCGTCTTGCATGAAATCGACGGCGTCAAGCACGAGCCGTACGAGCAGTTGACCGTCGACGTCGAAGACGGCCATCAGGGCGGCGTGATGGAAGAATTGGGACGCCGCAAGGGCGAATTGCTCGACATGGCGTCGGACGGGCGCGGTCGCACGCGTCTCGAGTACAAGATCCCGGCGCGTGGCCTGATCGGCTTTCAGGGGGAATTCATGACCCTCACGCGCGGCACCGGCTTGATGAGCCACGTGTTCGACGAGTATGCCCCCGTGAAGGAAGGCACGCTGGGCGAGCGCCGCAACGGTGTGCTGATCTCGCAGGACGACGGCGCGGCCGTGGCGTATGCGCTGTGGAAGCTGCAAGACCGCGGCCGGATGTTCGTCAAGCCCGGCGACGCGTTGTACGAAGGCATGATCATCGGCATTCACAGCCGCGACAACGATCTCGTCGTGAATCCGATCAAGGGCAAGCAATTGACCAACGTGCGCGCCTCGGGCACCGACGAAGCGGTTCGCCTCGTGCCGCCGATCCAAATGTCGCTCGAATACGCAGTGGAATTCATCGACGACGACGAACTCGTCGAAGTCACGCCGCAGTCGATTCGCCTGCGCAAGCGCTATTTGAAGGAGCACGAGCGCCGCCGCGCGAGCCGCGAAGGCGCCGCCGACTGACGTGGCGGGGCGCGCATAGCGCCGCCGGCAGCTCTGCCGTATTCCCTGGCGTACATTCGAAAGCCGTCCCTTTTCGGGGCGGCTTTTTGCTTGCTGGACGGGCGATTGCAGTGGCTACGGCCCATCTCGAATATTCGATTTGTGATATGCTGCGCCGAGCTAGTTTTAGGTCCTTCCAAGCAAGACTTGATTCGCGCAATCCGCTAAACGGTCAGGCCGTGTCGCGGAAGGTTGAGTAACCCGCTATTTCTCGAGAAGCTCGAAGAAAGGTGAGCGTAAACATGATGAAGCAATTCCAGCTGAACTCGTACTTGTTCGGCGGCAATGCTCCGTACGTTGAAGAACTGTACGAGCAATACCTTGATAACCCGGCGTCCGTTCCCGACAACTGGCGCGAATACTTCGACGCGTTGCAGAACGTGCCTGCCTCGGACGGCAGCGCGGCCAGCGACGTGGCCCATGGCCCTATCGTCGAATCGTTCGCCCAGCGCGCGAAGGCCAACGCGTTCATTCCGCGCGAAGCCGGCGAGAATCTGGGCACTGCACGCAAGCAAGTCCACGTTCAGTCCCTCATCAGCGCTTATCGATTCCTCGGCTCGCAATGGGCCAATCTCGATCCGCTCAAGCGCCGCGAACGTCCCGCCATTCCCGAGCTGGAGCCTGGCTTCTACGACTTCACCGAAGCCGACATGGACCAGACGTTCAGCGCGAGCAACCTGTATTTCGGGTTCGAGCAAGCGTCGCTGCGCGATATCGTCAAGGGCCTGCGCGACACCTACTGCGGCACGATCGGCGCCGAATTCATGTACATCAGCGATCCCGAGCAAAAGCGCTGGTGGCAAGAGAAGCTCGAGTCGATTCGCGCCACGCCGAACTTCTCGGCCGATAAAAAGAAGCACATTCTCAACCGCTTGACGGCCGCCGAAGGCCTCGAGCGCTATCTGCACACGAAATACGTCGGCCAGAAGCGTTTCTCGCTCGAAGGCGGCGAGAGCTTCATCGCGGCGATGGACGAAGTCGTTCGCCATGCGGGTGCGAACGGCGTGCAGGAAATCGTCATCGGTATGGCCCACCGCGGTCGTCTGAACGTGCTCGTCAATACGCTCGGCAAAATGCCGTCGGATCTGTTCGCCGAATTCGAAGGCAAGCATGTCGACGATCTGCCGGCCGGCGACGTCAAGTACCACAAAGGGTTCTCGTCGGATGTCTCGACCGAAGGCGGTCCGGTGCATCTGTCGCTCGCATTCAACCCGTCGCACCTCGAAATCGTCAACCCGGTCGTCGAGGGTTCGGCGAAGGCGCGGATGGATCGCCGCGGCGACGAACGCGGCGCGCAAGTGCTGCCGGTGCAGATTCACGGCGATGCCGCCTTCGCGGGCCAAGGCGTCGTGATGGAAACGCTGAACCTCGCGCAAACACGCGGTTACGGCACGCATGGCACGTTGCACATCGTCATCAACAACCAGATCGGCTTCACGACGTCCGACCCGCGCGACGCGCGCTCGACGCTGTATTGCTCGGACGTCGTCAAGATGATCGAAGCGCCGGTGCTGCACGTGAACGGCGACGATCCGGAAGCGGTCGTGCTGGCCACGCAGATCGCGATCGATTTCCGCATGCAGTTCCAGAAGGATGTCGTGCTCGACATCGTCTGCTTCCGCAAGCTCGGCCACAACGAGCAGGATACGCCGGCGGTCACGCAGCCGCTGATGTACAAGAAGATCGCTCAGCACCCCGGCACGCGCGCACTCTACGCCGACAAGCTCGTGCAGCAAGGCGTGATCACGGCGGAAGACGCCGAGACGTTCATCAAGGCGTTCCGTCAAGCGATGGACGAAGGCCATCACACGATCGACCCGGTGCTCTCGAACTACAAGAGCAAGTACGCAGTCGACTGGGTGCCGTTCCTGAACCGCAAGTGGACGGACGCGGCCGATACGGCGGTGCCGCTGGCCGAGCTCAAGCGTTTGGCCGAACGTGTCACGACCGTCCCTGCGAACTTCAAAGTGCATCCGCTCGTCGAGCGCGTCATCAACGACCGCCGTGCGATGGGCCGCGGCGAGGCGCCGCTCGATTGGGGCATGGGCGAGCATCTGGCCTACGCTTCGCTCGTCGCATCGGGTTACGCCGTGCGCTTGACGGGTCAGGATTCCGGCCGCGGGACGTTCACGCACCGGCACGCCGTGCTGCATGACCAAAACCGCGAGCGTTGGAACGACGGTACTTACATTCCGCTGCAAAACGTGGCCGACGGCCAAGCGAAGTTCACGGTCATCGACTCGGTGCTGTCCGAGGAAGCCGTGCTGGGCTTCGAGTACGGCTATTCGACGGCCGAGCCGAACACGCTCGTCGCGTGGGAAGCGCAGTTCGGCGATTTCGCCAACGGCGCTCAAGTCGTGATCGACCAATTCATCTCGTCGGGCGAAGTGAAGTGGGGCCGCGTCTCGGGCCTGACGATGCTGCTGCCGCACGGCTACGAAGGGCAGGGTCCCGAGCATTCGTCGGCGCGTATCGAGCGCTACCTGCAGCTGTGCGCGGAGCACAACATGCAGGTCGTGCAGCCCACGACGCCCGCGCAGATCTTCCACCTGCTGCGCCGGCAGATGATTCGTCTGTTCCGCAAGCCGCTGATCGTGGCCACGCCGAAGTCGCTGTTGCGCCACAAAGAGGCGGTGTCGGACCTGTCGGAGCTGGCGAACGGTTCGTTCCAGCCGGTTTTGGGCGAAATGGACAGGGCGATCGATGCGAAGAAGGTCAAGCGCGTGGTCGTCTGTTCGGGCCGCGTCTACTACGACCTGATCGCGCATCGCCGCGAGGTGAAGTCGAACGACGTCGCGATTTTCCGTATCGAGCAGTTGTACCCGTTCGCGCACAAGCAGTTCGAAGCGGAGTTGAAGAAGTACGACAACGTGACGGAAGTGGTGTGGGTGCAGGACGAGCCGCAAAACCAAGGGCCGTGGTTCTACATCGAGCACCACCTGAAGGAAGGCATGAGGGAAGGGCAGAAGCTGGCTTACAGCGGTCGCCCGGCTTCGGCCTCGCCCGCGGTCGGCTACTACGCCAAGCACTACGAGCAGCAGAAGGCGCTGATCGAAGGCGCGTTCGGCCGGCTCAAAAGCGCATCGATCGCTAAATAACTAGACGATTGCGAACCGGGAAGGCGCGAGGCGCTTTCCCGCGTCGCTTCGAAGCGCGATGCGCGCGCGACGACGCGAGGCCGGTTCGCCTCCCACACCAGATCAAGAGTTTAGGAAAGTTCAAATGGCTATTGTTGAGGTCAAGGTTCCGCAGTTTTCGGAGTCGGTTTCGGAAGGTACGATGCTGCAGTGGAAGAAGAAGCCCGGCGAGGCGGTGACGCGCGACGAGATCCTCGTCGAGATCGAAACCGACAAGGTCGTGCTGGAAGTCCCGGCCCCCGATTCGGGCGTGCTGGCCGAGGTGCTCGTCGCCGACGGCGCGATCGTGGAATCGGAGCAGTTGCTTGCGAAGATCGACACCGAAGGCAAGGCCGGCGCAGCGGCGGCTCCGGCTGCGGCCGCAGCGCCGGCGGCCGCCGCAGCGCCTGCCGCTGTTGCAGCCGCACCCGCTGCCGTCACGGCAGGCGGTGCGCCTTCGCCTGCGGCTGGCAAATTGATGGCCGAGAAGAACCTCACGGCCGACCAGGTAGCAGGCACGGGCCGCGACGGCCGCATCACGAAGGGCGACGTGCTGGCAGCGGGTGCGCCCGCCGCACGCGCGCCGGCTGCCGCGCCCGCGGCAAAGCCGGCCAAGCCGTCGCTGCCGGACGTGAAGGCGCCGGCTTCGGCCGAAGCTTGGCTGCAAAATCGCCCCGAGCAGCGCGTGCCGATGTCGCGTTTGCGTGCGCGTATCGCCGAGCGTTTGCTCGAGTCCCAGCAAACGAACGCCATTCTCACGACGTTCAACGAAGTGAACATGGCGCCCGTGATGGACCTGCGCAACAAGTACAAGGACAAGTTCGAGAAGGAGCACGGCGTCAAACTCGGCTTCATGTCGTTCTTCGTGAAGGCCGCGGTGCATGCGCTGAAGAAGTTCCCGCTCGTGAACGCGTCGATCGACGGTAACGACATCGTCTATCACGGCTATTTCGATATCGGTATCGCCGTCGGGTCGCCGCGCGGCCTCGTCGTGCCGATCCTGCGCAACGCCGATCAAATGTCGCTCGCCGACATCGAAAAGAAGATTGCCGAGTTCGGCCAAAAGGCGAAGGACGGCAAGCTCTCGATCGAAGAAATGACGGGCGGCACGTTCTCGATCTCGAACGGCGGCGTGTTCGGCTCGATGCTCTCGACGCCGATCATCAACCCGCCGCAATCGGCCATCCTCGGCGTGCATGCCACGAAGGAGCGCGCCGTGGTCGAAAACGGTCAGATCGTCATCCGCCCGATGAACTATCTCGCACTCTCGTACGACCACCGGATCATCGACGGCCGCGAAGCCGTGCTGTCGCTCGTGGCGATGAAAGATGCGCTCGAGGACCCGGCTCGCTTGCTGCTCGATCTGTAATGCTCGTGCTCGCCGCATGCCGGCGAGCACATTCCATCGCACCGAACGAAACCACATCGCGGCGCGTCATCCGTCGCGCCACGATGTGCCAGCAAAAGGATTGTCATGTCCCAAGAATTTGACGTCGTCGTGATCGGCGCCGGCCCGGGCGGCTATATCGCCGCGGTCCGAGCTGCGCAGCTCGGCAAGACGGTCGCCTGTATCGAAAAATGGAAGAACCCAGCCGGCGCGCTCAAGCTGGGCGGCACATGCTTGAACGTTGGCTGTATTCCGTCGAAGGCTTTGCTCGCTTCCTCGGAAGAGTTCGAAAACGCGTCGCACCACCTCGACGTGCATGGCATCAGCACGAGCGGCGTGAAGATCGACATCGCCAAGATGATGGCGCGCAAGGACGGCATCGTCGAGAAGATGACGGGCGGCATCGAGTATCTGTTCAAGAAGAACAAGGTCACGTGGCTCAAGGGTCACGGCAAGCTCGTCGGGAAGAACGACGGCGGCATGCAGATCGAAGTCAGCGGCGAAGGTGCGACCGAGGTCGTGACGGCCAAGAACGTCATCATCGCGACCGGCTCGAAGGCACGCCACTTGCCGAACGTGCCCGTGGACAACAAGATCGTTGCCGATAACGAAGGCGCGCTCGCGTTCGACTCGGTGCCCAAGAAGCTCGCCGTCATCGGCGCCGGCGTGATCGGCCTCGAACTCGGCTCGGTATGGCGCCGTCTGGGCGCCGAAGTGACGGTGCTCGAGGCGCTGCCCCAGTTCCTCGGCGCGGCGGACGAAGCGCTCGCCAAGGAAGCGGCGAAGCTGTTCAAGAAGCAGGGCCTCGAAATTCACCTCGGCGTGAAGATCGACGAGGTGAAGACGTCCAAGAACGGCGTGACGATCGCCTATGCGGACAAGGACGGCAACGCGCAAACGCTAGAAGCCGATCGCTTGATCGTATCGGTCGGCCGTGTGCCCAACACCGATAACCTCGGTCTCGAATCGATCGGCCTGAAGACGAACGAGCGCGGCTTCATCGACGTGGACGAGCACTGCCGCACGAGCGTGCCGAACGTCTATGCCATCGGCGACGTCGTGCGCGGGCCGATGCTGGCGCACAAGGCCGAAGACGAAGGCTCGCTGGTTGCCGAAGTCATCGACGGTCAGAAGCCGCACATCGACTACAACTGCATTCCGTGGGTGATCTACACCGAGCCCGAGATTGCATGGGTCGGTAAGACGGAGCAGCAGTTGAAGGCGGAAGGCCGCGAGATCAAGAAGGGGCAATTCCCGTTCTCGATCAACGGCCGTGCGCTCGGTATCGCGAAGCCGGACGGTTTCGTGAAGATGATCGCCGATGCGAAAACGGACGAATTGCTCGGCGTGCATATCATCGCGGCGAACGCTTCCGATTTGATCGCCGAAGCCGTGGTTGCGATGGAGTTCAAGGCCGCGTCGGAAGACATCGGCCGTATCTGCCACCCGCATCCGTCCTTGTCCGAAGTGATGCGCGAGGCGGCGCTCGACGTCGACAAGCGCGCGCTGAACAAGTAACGGCTTGCGCCCGGCGTTGCGGCCGGTGCGCCGAGGCCACGACGAAGGCGGGCGGGCAAATCCCTCCCGCCTTCGTTTTTTGTGTTTCCACGATGAACGTCATCGAATACTACGAGAACGAGCTCAAGACGCGGGGTTACGGGCCCGATGCGGCGCAATTGGCGGCGGTCGAGCGTTTGCAGCGCTGCTACGAAGAGTGGGTTGCCTATAAGGCGCGTCGGTCCAATGCGCTGCGCAAGCTGATCGTCCATCCGCAACTGCCACGGGGCGTCTATATGTGGGGCGGTGTCGGGCGCGGCAAGAGCTTTCTCATGGACAGTTTCTATGCGGTCGTGCCGGTGCAACGCAAGACGCGGATTCACTTCCATGAATTCATGCGTGAAGTGCATCGCGTGCTCGAAGAGCTGAAAGGACAGGCCGATCCGCTCGATGAACTCGCGCGGCGCACGGCGAAACGGTATCGCTTGATTTGCTTCGACGAGTTCCACGTCTCCGATATCGCCGATGCGATGATCCTGTATCGGTTGCTCGACCGGCTGTTCATGAACGGCGTGCAGTTCGTGATGACGTCCAATTACGATCCGGACACGCTGTATCCCGATGGATTGCACCGCGACCGTGTACTGCCCGCGATCGAGCTCGTCAAATCGCAGCTCGACGTGCTCAACGTGGACGCGGGCATCGATTATCGCCAGCGTACGCTTGCGCAAGTGAGCGTCTACCATACGCCGCTCGGCGCACAGGCCGATCGTGCCTTGCGCGAGGCTTATGCTCAATTGGCGGCGGTGCCCGACGAAAGCCCGATTCTGCATATCGAAAAGCGTGAAATCAAGGCGCTGCGCCGCGCCGACGGCGTAGTGTGGTTCGACTTCGCAACGCTTTGCGGAGGTCCGCGCTCGCAGAACGATTACCTCGAACTGGCGACGCGTTTTCATACCGTCATTCTTTCTGACGTTCCGCAGATGTCGCCGCGCATGGCGTCGGAGGCACGCCGCTTCACTTGGCTCGTCGACGTGTTTTACGACCATAAGGTCAAGCTGTTGATGTCGGCGGCGGTGCGTGCGGAAGCGCTCTATGTCGAAGGGCCGATGGCGAACGAGTTCGCCCGTACCGTTTCGCGTCTCGTCGAGATGCAGTCCAAGGAATACCTCGAAACGCCGCGTCGAGTGGCCGATACGTCGCTCACGTAAACGATCGCGCGGGGCGCTTGCCGGCATGAACGGCATTTTCGGAGTATTCCGATAGTCATCGCGCCAGCCCGGGCATATCGTGCATTTCCTTGTTCTGAGAAGGAGGCGCCTATGACCCCATACAGCGACATGACGGATGACCAATGGCGGAGCGTCGTGCCGCTCTTTCCGGAGTTCAATTCTCGCGGCCGGGGTCGAGGCCGCCCGTTGACCGATACCCGGGCGGTGCTCAATGGCGTGCTATGGGTGATCTATAGCAACGCGGCCTGGGCATCCTTGCCCAAGCGTTATCCGGCATATCAAACGTGCCATCGGCGTTTCAAGGCATGGCACGCGGCGGGTGTCTTCCAGCAAATCCTCACTCGGCTATACGGCGACGCGGGCTTGGATCTGTGCGAAGCCATCAAAGCCCGCATGCGGGTGAAAAGCGTTACGAAGCAGCCGCGCGTGCCGGCGACGCCGTTCGTCACCGTGAACCTGCCGAAGCTGACCTACCTTGCCTCACTGCGCCGCGCGGCATGACGATGCCGCGACGTTAGCACCGGCCACCGATCAGTGGCCGGCTGTGCGCTTGCGAAAGCGAATGCTGCGCTAAGCGGCGGGGCGAGTTAGTTCTGCGCTTGCGCGGCCGAGTCTTGCCGAATCCACGTCTGTGACCGGCCAATCAGAGAAAAGCCGATGTAGCCGCGCACGACGAGTTTTTGACCGCCGTCCTCGAGGTGCATGTTGCACTTGTAGACCTTGCCGTTTTCGGGGTCGAGGATATTGCCGCCGTCCCACTTGTCGCCGTCCTGCTTCATGTTCTTGATGATCGTCATGCCGAGAATGAGCTGGTCTTTGCGCTCATCCGTGCAGGCGGTGCAGCGCTTGCCGGGTTTATCGGCCGGATTGAGGCCCTTGATGACTTTGCCGCTCAGCGTGCCGTCCTCGCTTTGCGAAATCTGAACGAGCGCCTTCGGTTGATGTGTGTTGTCGTCGATGGTTTGCCAGACGCCCACCGGCGTTTGGCTCGCCTGCGCGAACGCGGCAGCGGCGCCGAAAAGCAAAGCCCCCGCGATGGCTGCGCGTTTCACGGTGTTCCACGCGGTTGTCTTGGCGTGATGCGAGAAGTGCGTCATGTTTCCTCCTGTTTGTGAACCGTCTGTCGTCTTCCAGTGCGCGGCGGCGAATCGAGTCGCGTCGCGTCTTCTATGAATCCGCCCAGGATACGCGTGAAAAATTCCGCTCGTTTAATAGTGGTACCTCTAATCGGAACGAGACGCCCGGGCATCGGCGGGGTGCTCGGGCAGCCTTCCATGGCATCCCATAGGCCTCAATAAAGCTGATACGAAAAGGTCGCGTTGAGCCTCGGGCTGCGCGATGCGCTTTCGATCGGCGCGTCCCCAATGGCCTTGGCGATAGACAGATCGAGGTTGTAGTGCTTGTTGTCGCTGATGCGGAACCCGAGTGCCACCGACGCCAGCTTGCTCGGCGCAGTGGGCCCGTTATGCAGGTAGACGCGCGCCATGTCGAACGAGAGGTAGGGCGTGAGCGTCTGCAAATAGCGGGACGTCACCGCAATCGCGCGGTTGACTTCGAACGATGCGCCGAATCCCGAGTCGCCCGCGGCTTCGCCCGGCTCGTAACCGAGTGCGAAGCGTTGCGCACCGAAGGCGATTTGCTCGGAAGTCGGCAGCGCATCCGGACTGTATTGCCCCGTGAGCGCTATAGCCGTTCCGATCTTGAACGGCCATTCGTTGGTCTGCGAAAAGCTTGCCGCGGTGCGAACGAAGGTCAGGGAGACGGGGTTCGTTTCGGTCACGCCCGGAAGGTTCGTGGCGGCCGCCTTCGATGCGCCCAGCACGTCGAACGCCTTGGCGACGTTCAGGCTTGCGCGGCGCGTTTGCCCCCGGCGGGTATCGGCATAGTCGAGCTGCGCTTGCACGACGCGCACTTGCGACCGCAAGGATAGCGTCGCTCCCGTGAGCGTGTTCAGATAACCGTTCTCGTCATGGGAGGCATAGGCGGACACGGTGCCCATGAGGCTGCGCGTATTGCTCAAATAGATTGGGTAGGCGGCCGCCAGCCCGAGTTTCTCGTTCACCACGGTGCGCCTGATGTACGACGGCAGGCCCGGATTGTCGACGGGATGGCCGCGATAGTGCGAGCCGTTGAGCTTGGCGACGAGCCCCTCGTCGCCAAGCGGGAGTGCGCCCTGGAAAGCATAGAAACTTTGGTTGTCGCGGCCTTTCGGTACCAGAGTAGAGGCGCTCAGCACTTCGCCGAGCGAAGCTAAGCCGTTTTCCGTGACGGTCACGAGGCCTTGTATACCCGGGTGATGAAAGTCGATTCCGGTGGCGACGTTCAAGGGCTTGCGCTCGACGTTCAGCGCGAGCGTGGTCGCACCGTTGGTTGTCTGCGGCGGCTGCACCGAGGCGGCGATTTTGACGCCGGGCAGCAGCCCCAAGGCATTGACGTAACGCTCGAACGTGGCGCGGCGCAGCGGGCGTTCGTTGCGAATGTGTGCGGCGATGTCGCGGATCTTGCGCTCCGTGCCGCCCGGGTTGCCCGTGATCTCGACGCTCGCTACATAGCCCTCGACCACCGTGACATGCACGACGCCGTTTTCGAACGTCTGCGCGGGGATGAATGCGAACGAAAGCGCGTAGCCTCGCGTTTGATAAAGGCGCGTTACGGCATTGGCGGCTTCGACGAGCGTGCCGATCGTGATGTCTTTGCCGACCAGCGCGCTGAAATGCCGAGCGACATCGGCGAACGCGATCGCCTTTACGCCGTCGATCTGCACCTTGCTCGGCGTCAGATGGGTGCCGAGCAACTGCTCCAGTTGCCGAGTGTTCGGCTCGATCTGCACGCTGATGCGAGGTTCGCGGTTGGGCGTTCGGATTTGCGGCAATGCATCGAGCGGGTTGCCGCTCGCGGCCGGCCTTGCTTGCCCGAATGCCGAGCTTGCCGTGCTCGCGACGGCGACGCAGAGCCAAATCCATTGGTTCGGTGTCCTAATCATTTGTCATCCTCGTCGGCCCATTTTTTTTGAGCGAGCCCTATGGGACTCTGCTTGGTTCGTTCGTTCGTTCGTTCGTTCGTCGCGGAGCGCGCTCGAACGCAATGTTTCTCCGACGCGCGGGCGATGGGGGCTCGCGCGTCGGTTGCCGCGATTAAGGCGCTAAGGCGCCAAGGCCCGAAGGCCCGAAGGCCCGAAGGCCCGAAGGCCCTCAAGGCAGTTTGCCGGCCAGCGGCGAGGCTCCTCCAAGCAGCGAGTTCAGGCCGCCTATGGGCGAACTCGTTCCGGTGCTCGCGGTGCCTGCCGAGCCGAGCGCGCTGGTGAGCGGCGCCAGCGGGCTGGTGGCGCCGGCGCCGGACAGCAGCCCCGTGAGCGACGACAGCGGTCCTCCCGGGCTTGCGCTCCCGCCACCGGTCGAGGGCGTGCCCGGTTGCACGCTGTTCGTCGAGCTGCCGACGAGGCTCGTGATGAGGCCCGGGATCGGCGCGGCGCCGTTGGGTCCGTTCGGATTGACGAGGCCGCCCGCGTTCGTGACGGTATTGCCCAGGCCCGATATCAAACGGCCGACGTCCGCTGCGAGCGGGTTGCCCGATGCGCCTGCCACTTGAGCGCCGGCGCTCTGGACCGCGCCGCCGATCTGGCCGAGCAGGCCCGAGACCGGCTGGCCGATGCCCGTCGTCGTGCCGACGCTTTGGGTTTGCTGGCCGAGCGTGACCACGAGCGGCGTGATAGCCGAGCTGAGCGGCTGCGTGACCTGCTGCACGGCCGATGAAGCAAGCGTATTGCCGAGCACTTGGCCACCGGCGCTAATGCCGTTCGCGGCCGTGGTCAACGCCCCGGCGACCGGGGTCGTCACCTGGGCTAGCGGGGCAAGCGGCCCCTGGCCCAGGGCGTTGACCGTCGATGCGACGCCCGCAACCACTCCCCCGGTGGCGCCGATCGTCGAACCCATGCCCGCGACCGTCGTGCCTACCGGGTCGGAGGTCGAGCCGATCTGGCCCAGGCCGCTGCTGACTGCGTTGGCGGCCGCGTCGAGCACGCCTCCCGTAGCGGCTACGGTGCCGCCCACGCCTTGCGTCAGAGCCGGGCTGACGCCGGGGATGGCGGTCGAGGAAATGGTATTGCCCAAATCCGAGGCCGTGGCGCCGAGCGTGGTCAGGGCACCCGAAGTTGCGGCCGCCGTCGGTGCGGGCGTTGGGCCGGGCTGCGGTTGAGGCGTCACCGAGCCGCCGGCGTTTGCCGCGGGCGGCGCGGACAATTCGCTCCCGCCGCAGGCCGACAGCAGGTAGGCGACGGCGAACGCCGTCAACGGTGCGCGCAGCGTCGTTGCATTGGTGCGGGCGGCGGCGACGATCGAACGGGTTTGCTTCTTCTTCGACATGGTTGTGCTCCTCGTGATGGATTGCTTCATTTCTTCGCGAGCGATCCCGCGAGTCCGCTCGTGATCGAAGAAAGGCCTGACAGCGGGTTCGCGCTGCCGGTGGTGGTGCCGCTGCCGCCCGTCAACGCGCCTGTGACCGTGGAGAGCAAGCCTGTTACGGGGGCGAGCGGGTTGGCGCCGGCCGACGTGCCGCCGGTCGGTGCGCCAACCGCCCCGGTGACGGTCGATACGAGGCCGGTGACTGGGCCGAGCGCACTGGCGGGAGAAGTCGTCGTCGACGCACCGAGCGTTCCGGTGACGGTCGATACGAGCCCGCTAAGCGGCGCTAGCGGATTGCCCGCCGAGCCGCCGCCTGCTGCGCCCGCGAGGCTCGAAAGGGCGCCGGTGAGCGGCGCGAGCGGGGTGCCCGCGTTGCCGCCCGTCACGAGGCCTCCGACCGATGTCGCGGCGGCGCCGGTCGAAGCAAGTACGCCGGCGACGGCGCTCGTGACAGGATTGCCGCCGGTCGATGCGATCGCGCCGCCGGCCCGGTTCAAGCCGCCGCTGATCGTGCCCAGCACGCCCGCCAGTTGCGGGCCGATTCCAGTGGACGTGCCGACGCTTTGTGTCATCGAACCGAGAACCGACGTAATAGGCGTGATGGCGGTGCTCAGCGGTTGCGTGACCTGCTGCACCGCGCCGCTCGTGAGCGCACCGCCGAGCGAAGCGCCAGCGCTGGAGATCGCGCCGCCGGCGGTAGCGAGGGCGCCGCCCAGCGGGCCGGTCACCGGAGCGAGCGGCGAAAGCGAGCCGCTGGCGCCGAGGCTCGTCACCAAGTTGCCGGCACTCGTGACGGCATTGCCAAGCTGCCCGACGGCCGGTCCGGCGCTAGCGAGCGTCGTCCCACCCGGGTTGCTCGTCGCGCCGATTTCTCCGAGGCCTTGCGATACGCCGTTGCCGAGCGTGGAGACCGCGCCGCCCACGTTCTGCAAGATGCCCCCGGCGGCCTGAGTCGTCTGGGGGCTGACTCCCGGCCACGTTTGTCGTGCGATCGCGGTTCCCGTGCTGGACACCGTCGAGCCGATGGCGCTGACGATGCCGCCCGTGCTGCCGATGACTTGGCCCGTCGCATTGGCAGTCGGCGTGGTCGTGCCGCCAGTTGTACCGGTGGCGCCGCCGGTACCGCTGCCGCTCGTCCCCGTGCCGCCGGCCGAAGACGATCCACCGCCCGTCGAGCCGCCGCTTCCCGCCGCGAGCGAGCCACCGCCTCCGCTGCCCGGACCTGAGCCGAGACCCTGGCTCAGCGTTCCCGAGCCGCCGCAGGCCGTGAGCGAAAGCAGCGTGGCGACCGCTGCGGTTATCCACGTATCGCGCAATACCCCGTAACGTTTATTTGGATTCATTGCTGCTCCTCGTATTGGGTTTATCGAATCAGTTGCGGGCGCAAGCACTGCAATGGGCATGCCAGTTCATTGCGCAATTGGCTGGCGGACCATCGGAAACGACGCGATTGCCCAACTGGGTATGGGTTTCGCGGCTTTGAATCCGGTTTACGAGAAGGTGGATAAACAGGAGGAATTGGGTGCGCGGCGGGATCGATCAAACCGAACGTAACGTAACGAGCAAGGCATTCCGTTACCGGCCGCGCCGTAACATGCGCATTGCCGTGCATCGGTCTGGTCTAGTGGAATCAATCTAAACTATCGTAACCCCTAGGGGAGCGCGGCTCACAAAGCATCCTTGATAAGGGTAGAGTCGCCCTGTAGCGCCATTGCTCGTTCAACTAGCTTCGGCCATAACGAAAACAACGCCGATCGAAAGGGAGGTGTGTATCGACCCATTCTCCGCAGGTCATCACTAGAATCGCGCAGTCACAGTCGCGTCGCGGGCTAACGCCACGCCAACGAAGCAATACACGAAGCACAAAAGGTCGGGCAACGAGGCTTGCTCCCGGCCTTTCGTTGTGTGCTTGCGAGCGAAATCCGCACGACGTTCACCGACTATACGAGGAGCAATATGAACCAGCTCATCAAGCGTTTCTTGCGCGACGATCGCGGCGTGACCGCCATCGAATACGCGCTCATCGCGGGACTCATTGCGGCTGCCATCGCCACGGTGGTCGGCAACATAGGAACGAATATCAACTCGGTGCTCGCCGCGGTCGCCGCTGCAATCAAACCTTCATAGCCGATTTGTAACAAATTTTTAAGGCGATTTACGGCTTGCTTTAAATCGCGGGGATGTGCTGATTGCTTTCGCAATCGGCAGGGATTCACTCGGTCTTTTCGGGCTATTCGTTCAATGAGCATGACGTTCGCGAGCGCCTTTTTTATCGCGTGGGCAGCAACCGTGGTGGGGTGCGACATACGCAATCGCCGGGTTCCGAATCGGCTCGTCGTGGCGGGCTTGACGGCGGCGCTAGCATGCGCCGCCCTGCATGCGTCGCCCTTCGCTATCGCGGCCTCGCAGGCCGCCTATGGGGCGGCCGCCGGCTGCTTCGCGTTGTTGCCGTTCTTCTTGCTGGGCGTCATGGGGGCGGCCGACGTCAAGGTATTTGCGGTGTTGGGCGCATGGTGCGGCGTCTCGGCGCTGCTCGACCTGTGGGTGTTGGCGAGCATCGCGGCAGGCGTGCATGCCGTTGCGCTGATCGTGGCCGCGCGAGCGAGCTCGCGCGCAGCTTCGGCTGCGGCGTGGTCGCCTTGGCGCAGCGCTCAGCCGGCGTTCTCGGTGGCGGGCCGCCGGGCGACGCCGTATGCGGCGTTGCTCTGCGGCGCGGCGATGGTGCACTGGCTCGGCGCCTTCGCGCAAGGTGCGGCGACATGAGGCGCATACCCGGCGGTGCATTGCGCCCGCGTGCCGCCGGTAGTGCGGCCGTCGAATTCGCTCTCGTATTTCCGCTGTTGTTCTCGGTGTTGTACGGCATCGTGACTTATAGCGTGTTGTTCGTCGCGGAGCAAAGCCTCACGTTGGCTGCCGAAGAGGGCGCACGCGCGGCGCTGAACTATCAAAACGCGGCAAGCGCGGCCGATGCGCTCTCGGCCCGCGGCAGCAACGCCTGCACCGTGGCGAGCCAGGCGGCAGCTTGGCTGGGCGCCTACGCGCGCTGCGCGGCGCAAAGCCAAAGCTGCAGCTACGACAGTGCCATGGACTGCGTGCAGGTCACGCTCACCTATGACTATGCGAATCATCCGATCGTGCCGACATTGCCGCTCTTGGGTTTTGCGCTGCCCAGTACGTTGTCGAGCGTGGCGACCGTGCAACTCGATCCGGAGAACCTGCTGTGAGGCGGCTCGCCGCATTCGTTCGTGCGGCCCGCGGCTGCGCGCGCCGGCGGCCTGACCGTGAATCGTCCGCGAGGAATCGAGCATGACCCATCTCAATCTGACGAAAATCGCAGCCGGGGCGCTGATCGCCGTGGCGCTGCTGCTCGGGCTCTACGCGTGGGCGTTGAGCCGTCATGCGGCGCCGCCGGCGCCGGTCGTCAAGCGCGCTGCGCCCGAGGCTGCTTTTCCGGTAGTCGTAGCTACCCGCCCGTTGCCGGCGGGTGCGCCGATCGCGGGCGATGGCCTACGCGTCGTGATGCTGCCGATGCGGCCCAGCGGGGCGTTTTCCGATGCGTCGCTCGTGACGCAGCGGGTGCCGCTATCGGACATCGGTGCCGACGTGCCCGTGCTCGAGGCGCAACTGTCGTCGGGATTCGCGGAACAAGTGGCGCCGGGCGAACGGGCCGTGGCCGTGCATATCGACGAAGCCAGCGCAGTCGGCAATCGCGTTCGGCCGGGCAATTTCGTGGACGTGTTTTTTACGCTCAAGCGCGACGGTGCGAGTCTCGGGCCCAATGCGGAGATCACGCGGTCGCAGACGCGCTTGTTGCTCTCGCGTGTGCGCGTGTTGGCTTTCGGCAGTACCGCGTCGGGCGCCGGCAACCCGGTTCAGTACGGCGTGGGTGTGCATACCGCCGTGCTGGCGGTGCCGACGGCGGACGTGGATCGGCTCGAATTGGCCGATAGCGCCGGGCACGTGCTCTTGGCGCTGCGCAATCCGCGCGATCCCGAGGTGCTCGCACCGGCAGCGAGCGTCCGCGCGGCTAGCGTCGTTCATACGAGCGCGTTCGTACGCCGCGGCGATGGGGCCGAAGCGTCGGCGCAGGCGGCGGCAGGGATCTCCCTGAACGAACTCTCGGGAGGCAGCGCGCCCATGCGCGCGGTTCCGAGACCGGTAGGGGCGCCCATCCGCTCTGTAGCCGGTATCGAGGTCATCCGTGCTGGGCAGATGCAAGCATCGGCGAATTGACCGGAGCATGGTCTCGCTAGGCGCTTTGCCGGTGAAGGCCATGCCGAAATGAGCGGCAACGCGACACGCGCCGGATGGGGCGGAGTCAAAATCGATCAGTAAAAAAGGGCCTATGCGAGGGCCGTTCGAGACATGGCGAAGAAAGCGACGGCAGCGAAATGGAAGCGGATAGCCAGCCTGTGCATTGCAGGCTGCGCGGCGTTCGTGTGCGCGGCTCTAGGGTGCGCCGCCTATGCGCAGGGCGAGGCGGCCCTTGCATCGCCGGCCGCGGCGGCTTCCCCGCTCGTCATGACCGCCGGCGAGCAGCGTCAGATCGGCGCTGGGCGAGCGCTGGTGCGCGTGGCGGTCGGCAATCCCGATGTCGCCGACGTCCTGGTGATTCGCGAGGGAGACGGGCGCGGCGGCGTGCTCGTCGTCGGCAAGTCGCCGGGGACGACGAGCCTCATGTTGTGGGAGCGAGGCCGCGCCGCGCCGCAAACGGTTGCGCTGACGGTCAAGCCCGCGGCTGCGGCCGCGCTGGCGGACGGCGCCGCGCCGCACGTCGACGCCTACGACGGCGACGTCGTCCTTTCCGGCCGCACGCCGACGCTCGAAGCGCATCAGCGCGGCGTCGATCTCGCGACGCTCGCCGCGAACGAGCACGCGCGCTCGAAGGCGTCACGCGGCGCCGAGCGCAGCGCTTTAGCCAGCAAACGAGAGGGGACGCGCGGGAGCGACGATGCGGGAACCATCGTCGACGAATCGACGGTCGCAACGCGCAGCGTGGTGCAAGTGGACGTGCGTGTAGTCGAATTCAGCCGTACGGTCCTGAAGGCGGCGGGCTTGAACTTGTTCAAGCAGAGCAATGGGTTTTCGTTCGGTTCGTTCGGCCCCTCGGGTCTGAACACCGTCACCGGAGGCGGCACGAGCGCCTTTCAGGCCGTGGGCAACGTGCCGATCGCTTCGGCGTTCAACCTGGTGCTCAATTCGGCAGGCCGAGGACTCTTTGCCGACCTCAGCTTGATGGAGAGCAACAACCTCGCTCGCGTGCTGGCGGAGCCTACGCTGGTTGCGCTGTCGGGTCAAAGCGCGAATTTCTTGGCGGGAGGAGAGATTCCGGTGCCCGTGCCCGAAGCGCTCGGCACCACGTCGATTCAATACAAGCCCTACGGCGTGGGCCTCACGCTGACGCCCACGGTGCTCAGCGCGCAGCGCATCGCATTGAAGATAGCGCCGGAAGCCAGCCAGCTCGATTTTCAGAACGCCGTCACGATCAACGGCGTATCGGTGCCGGCGATCACGACGCGCCGCGCCGATACGACGGTCGAGCTCGGCGACGGCGAGAGTTTCGTCATCGGCGGTCTCATCGATCGGCAAACGCTGTCGAACGTCAGCAAGGTGCCGCTGCTGGGCGACCTGCCGGTCATCGGCGCGTTTTTCAAGCAACTGAACTACCAGCAAAACGATAAGGAGCTCGTCATCATCGTCACGCCCCACCTCGTGTCGCCGCTCGCGAAAAACGCGCGGCTGCCCGCTACGCCCGGCGAGCAAGCGGAGCAGCGCGGCGGCCCGGTCTGGCGCTCGTACTTGGGCGGTGCGCTTTCGAGCGACGCCGGACCGGGATTCTCACGATGAACCCGGCACGGGGATGGCGGGCGCGTATCGCGCTGCAAGGGGACCAGTATGAATGCACGAGCGCAGTCGGTGATTGAGCGAGCGCGTGTGGCCGCGGATTGCTTCGTGTTCGCGTCGAGCGATGAGGCGCACGTGCGCTGGCTCAGCGAAGCGCTCGCGGCAATGGCCGTAGTGGAAGCGGCGTTGCCCGAGCCGGACGCGCTCGGTCAGCGCGTGATTGCGTTGCGGCCATCGCTGGTCTTCGTCGATTTCTGCGGCGGGCGTACCGACGCGGCGACGCGCGCCGTGCAAGCGGTGCGCACGCTGTCGCCCCAGGTGCCCGTGGTCGCCGTCGGCAAGCTCGCCGAGCCCGAAAGCGCGATAGCTGCTTTGCGTGCGGGCGTACGCGACTTCGTCGATCTAGCGGGCGCCGTGCAAGAGGCGGTTAGCGTCACCCGAGAGGTGCTCGAGAACGTCGCGCAGACGCCGGCGCGCCATGGCCGTCTCACCGTGCTGCTCGGCGCACGTGCCGGCGTGGGCGTATCGACGCTCGCGGCCCACCTGGGCGTGTCGTTGCAGCGCAGGGGCACGGCCGCGGGACGGCATGTGGCCTTGATCGACCTCGGCCTGCCCGCGGGCGACGGCATGCTCTATCTGGACACGCGCAGCGAGTTCGATTTCGTGGAGGCCGTGCGCAATCTCCGGCGCTTCGACGAAACGTTCGTCCATACGGCGCTGGCCCGCCATGCAAGCGGTCTTGCGCTGACGTCGCTTTCGCCCGATCTGTCCGCCTTGCGGACGGTGTCGTACGCTTCGGCGGTCGCGCTACTCACGCGGCTGCGCGCATTCTTCGACCAGCAGATCGTCGACCTCGGCGGTTTCTCGAATCACGATTTCGTCGCGCAGGTCGCACAGGCGGCCGACGAGGTCTGGCTCGTGTGCGAACCCGCGATCGCCTCGGTGGTGTCGGCCGTCGATTTGCTGCGCGAACTGGCCGCCGCTCAATTCGATACGGGGCGCATCGGCGTGGTCGTGACGCGATTCGACGCTCGGCTCGGATTGACGGCCGAGCAGATCGCGACGCGGCTCGGATTGCCGCTCGTCGCGACGTTGCCCTCGCGGCGCGTGCCGCTTACGCAGGCGGCCAATCAAGGCAAGCTGCTGCTCGATACGGCCGAGCGCGATCCTTACGTGCGTGCCGTCGAGGCCCTCGCCGATCGAATCGCGCCGCGGCATGACGCGCATGCGGCCGGGCTCGACCCTTCGGGCGGCGAGGCAGCGCTCATCTCGCGGATTGCGCGATTCATGCGATCCATTCACCTTCCACCGAAGCGGTCATAGACGATGGCAAACGAAATCGAATTTGCCGACGACGCCTCCTCGTTCGCGCATACGCAGCAGTTTCAGGACATCAAGAACGCCGCGCACGAGCATTTGCTCACGCGCATCGAAGAACTCGGCGCGGAGTTCGGCCGGTGGTCGCGCGCCGCGATCAATCAGTTCGTCGATCTGGAAATGGATAGCTTCGTGCGCTTGCGCCATATCCCGATCAACGAAAGCGAGGTGCGGCTCATTGCCGAAGCGCTGACGAAAGAGCTGGCCGGCTTCGGCCCGATCGAGGATTTGCTGGGCGATCCGTCCGTCGAAGACATTCTCGTGAACGGCTACCGGGATGTCTATGTCTCGCGCCACGGGATCTTGACGAAGATGCCCGTGCGCTTTGCGGACAACGCGCATTTGCTGCGCATCGTGCGGCGTATTCTCGCGCCGATCGGGCGCAGGCTCGACGAATCCAATCCCATGGTCGATGCGCGCTTGCCCGATGGCGGACGCGTCAACGTCGTCATCGAGCCGTTATCGATCGACGGCCCGGTCGTGTCGATCCGAAAGTTTCGCAAGGATCCGCTTCGGCCAGCCGATCTGCTGGCGAACGGCACCTACAACGCGGAAATCGGCGCGTTGCTCGAAGCCGCCGTGGCGGCGCGCTGCAATGTGCTCGTGTCGGGCGGCACGAGTTCGGGCAAGACGTCTTTGCTGAATGCGCTCGCCTTTCATATCCCCGAACCCGAACGCGTGGTGACGATCGAGGACACGGCCGAGTTGTCGCTGAATCACCCTCATGTGGTGCGGTTGGAGAGCCGGCCCGGCGGCTTCGACGGCTCGGGGCTCGTGACGATCCGCGATCTGCTGCGCAATACGCTGCGGATGCGGCCCGACCGGATCATCGTCGGCGAAGTGCGCGGCGGCGAAGTGTTGGAGATGCTGCAAGCCATGAATACCGGTCACGACGGCTCGATGGGCACCGTCCACGCGAGTTCGCCGCGCGAGTGCCTGTACCGGCTGGAAATGCTGGCGGGCTTCGCCGGCTTTCAAGGAACCGAGTCGAGCTTGAGGCGGCAGATCGCGAACGCGATCGACTTCATCGTGCAGATCGGCCGGCTCTCCAACGGGCGGCGTCGCATCTTGTCGATCACGGAAGTCACGGGCTTGTCGGACACGATCATTGCGACGCAAGAGCTTTATCGTTACGAACCGATTCTCGATGCCGGCGGCGAGGAAGTCGACAACTGGACCTCGCTCGGCATTCACCCGCATTCGCCGAAACTGGCTCGCTTCAAGAACATGTTGGGCTCGGGCTTCGACGATGGGTTCTCGCAAGGGGGCTTCCGTGTCTAGCGGCATCGCCGGTGTCGTGGGGTTCGCCTTGCTGTGCGCAGCATTGGCGCTGTTGCTTTGGCAGCGCGGTGCGCGGACCCAGCGCGACGTGAATGCGCAACGCTATCTCGACAGACGCGTCGTTGCAGCCGGCATGAGCGGCTCGCATCGCCCAGGCGGTCCACAGGCTACCATCGGAACAGTCGGCGCGGCAGGGCTGAACAGCGGGGGCGGCAGGGTCCTGGAGGGGCAGAGTGCGACGCCGGCCGCAAGTGCGCGTTCCGCGCCTGGATCGCTGGCCGCGGGGGCTGCGGGCGCGCAGCGTGCGAGCGGCGCGGGTGCGGGGCCTCGCGGCGCCGAGCGCGGTTCACCCGAACGGCGTCGCCGTCTGCCCTCCGCCATCGAGCATTTTCTCGTACGGGCGGGACTCTCGAGTGCGGGTGCGCCTGCAGCGATCGCGTGCGCCGCCGGGGCGCTCGGCATCGTCTGGATCGGCCTGCGTGCGGGCCCGACCGCGGCCGCCGCTGCCGCGATCGCATCGATTGCGGCGGTCGCGCTCGTGGTTACCGCGCGTGCACAGCGGCGCCGCTTGGCCATCGTCGTGCAATTGCCCACGTTCCTCGACGGCATCGTGCGCCTCGTGACGCTCGGCAATAGCGTGCCAGCCGCGTTTCAAGCGGCGTTGCAAACGACCGAAGCGCCGTTGCGCGAATGCCTCGATCACGTCTCGAGGATGATGCGCGCAGGCGTCGAAATCGATCGGGCGTTGGCTCACGTGGCCGCGGTGTATCGGACGCGGGAATTCGAATTCGTCGGCGCGGTGCTGCGGTTATCGGTCAAATACGGCGGCCGCGCGGACGTGATGCTCGAGCGGATGTCCGCCTTCATGCGCGATCTCGAGCAGGCCGAGCGCGAGCTCGCCGCGATGTCGGCCGAAACTCGACTTTCCGCTTGGGTGCTCGTTGCGTTGCCGCTCGCGATAGGGGGCTTTCTCGTCGCGACGAACCCCGAGTATTTCAGCGCGATGTGGGGTGATGTCGAGGGGCGTCGTCTCGTCTACGTCGCCTTCGCGCTGCAGGCGCTCGGCGGCTACGTGCTGTATCGAATGACGCGTTTGAGGACATGACGATGCAAAGCGATCGGCTCGTCGAACTGGCGCTCGCATTGGGCGCGCTGGGATGTTTGCTGCTGGCCTATGTCGAGCTCGCGCGCATGGCGGCGGCAAGACGCGGCGCGCGCACGCTTGCCAATGCGCTCGAGCGCCGCTCTGCCGCGGCGGCTGCCGCACCGGCGAGCGCTGGCGAGACGCGCGTGCAAACGCCGGGCGGTGCGTTGCCCGCGCCAGGGCAACGTCGTGCGCCGCCTGCCGCTTGGACCCCCGCCTCGGGTGCCCGGCCAACGACGCTTGCCGCACGCGCGGCGGTATGGCGAGCGCGCTTGGGGCATACGGGCGCGCGCTGGCTCGGCACGCCCCTCGGCAAGCACATCGTCGCCGGGGAAGACCGGCGGTTGATCGAGCAATGCGGGTTCGTCGACGCCGACGCGCGCGGCTTCTTTCTGCTGTCGCGGCTCGCTTGCGCACTCGCGATGCCCCCGCTCGCGAGCTGGTTGTGGAGCGCTTATGTCCCTGCCGGTTACCGCGTGGCTTTCGTGGTGGCAGGATTCGTCGCCGGCTTCATGCTGCCGAAGTTCGCGCTCGGGCGGCGCGCCGCGATGCGCCGCAGTGCGGTCGCCGATGAAATGCCTGTGCTCGTCGATCTGCTGCGCTTGTTGCAAGGTGTCGGCCTATCGCTCGATCAGAGCTTGCAAGTCATCGTCAACGATTTCCGATCGATGCTGCCCGTCCTGGGCGGGGAACTGGAGCACGCGCAGCGCCAGTTCGCGGCGGGACGCACGCGCGAGCAATCGCTGCAGCGTCTGGGCACGAGCTTCGACAATGAGGACTTGCGGGCGATCGTCAGATTGATGATTCAGGTCGATCGTCATGGCGGCGCGGTGCAAGAGCCGCTCAAGCAATTCGGCGATCGGCTGCGCGAGACGCGGCGGGCGCGTTTGCGGGAAAAGATAGGTCACCTAACGGTCAAGATGACGGGCGTCATGATCCTGACCTTGTTGCCTGCGCTGTTGATCGTCACCGCCGGCCCCGGCTTGCTCGCGATCGTGCGATCTCTGGCGACGGTTCATCGATGAGCGGCTACCGAAAGCGCTGCAATTGTGATGCTTGCCTATCGGATCATGAATGACCATTCGACGAAAGAGATTTCGATGAAGCAACTGTATTCGAGCGATAGTCCGTTTCGCATTCTGCTTGCCGTCGTGCTCGCGCTCGGCTGTGGCGCCTGCGCCTTCAAGGAATCGGGCTACGGCGTCGGCGCGCAAGCGGAGCGGGCCGCGGCGCAGGCGGCCGCCGCGGAGCAGCCCGTGCCCGATACGCCGGGGATGTATCTCGCGTTGATCGATCGCATGCAGCGGCAGGGGCTCTATTACGCCTCGCTGGCGCACATCGATGCCTACGAGAAAGAGTATGGCGCCACGCCGGAGTCGACCTTGCTGCGCGCCGATGCCCTACGCGAGACCGCGCAACCCGCCGCGAGCGCGACGGCGTACCGCGCGTTGCTCTCCACGCCGCTCGCGGCGCGGGGCTATCGCGGCCTTGGATTGCTCGCGGGAGCCGCGAGCGACTTCCACGAGGCGGCGCGTGAGTTGGCGCACGCCGCCGCGCTCGCGCCGACCGATGCCGCGACACTGTCCGATTTGGGCTATGCGCTGCTGCGCGAAGGCGACGTCGGCGACGCTCGCGTGCCGTTGATGCAGGCGGCGGAACTGGACTCGCACAGCGGGCGGATCAAATCGAACCTAGCCCTGTTGCTGCTTGCGCAGGGCCGTGCGAAAGAGGCGAGGGCCTGGATGGACGATCAACGATACTCGCAGGCGGTGCGCTCGGCGATTCACGAGGACGCATCGAAGGTGGCTGCTGCGGCGCGCAGCTATCGTGCCGGGAGTGCGCCGGCGCGCAATTGAATGATCAGGAATGCAAAGCGTTTGCCGATGAATTGAAGCGGTGCTGCGGGGCGGAGCGGTCTCGGCGGAGAAAAGCGATGAAGCAAAACTGGATGAAGAAACACGCTAGGCGCGCGGCGATGGCACTAGGGATGGGGCTGGCGGCAATGGGTTTGCTGGCCGTGGCATGCGGGGCGCGGGCGCAAGAGCGCCCCATCGCGGCGACGCGCGCGACTGCCGAAGCGGGGGCGATGCAACGAACCGGCGGGAGCGACGTGGGATCGGCCACGACGGCATGGCTCGACTTGCAGCGAACGAACGCCGCGGCGGCGCCTGCGTTGCCTACGCCCGGCGCGCAGGCGCGCTTGGCGTACGAGCGTTATATGAACTCGTTCCGTACCAAGATTCCAGCATCGTTCGGATCGACCCTCTCGGGCGTGGGCAGTGCCGGCCGGATCGACTACTCGAACGTGGGGAGCGCGCAACCCACGGACGCGGCGAACTGAGGCGTCGCCGATCGTGCCGTGTGTGGCGACATCGACAGCAAAACTGGACGAGCGCATGGCGCAGGCCGTGCGCGCGCGCTCGCCGCGCCGCCGTGCGCACTCGCATCGGTTGCGGCAGCGGGGCGCGATCGCGCCCATCGTCGCGCTGTTCATGACGATCGTCGTCGCCGCACTCGGGGCGCTCGACGTCGGCAATGTCTTTTTCGCACGCCGCTCGCTGCAGCGAACGGCCGATCTCGCCGCATTGGCGGCGGCGCAAACGATGGATGACGCCTGCGCGCAACCTTTGGCAACGGCGCGCGCGAATGCCTCAGCCAACGGGTTCGATCCCGACGCGGCGGGGCAGACGCTGGCCGTGGTGTGCGGACGCTGGGATACGAAGAACAACGCGGCGCCAAGTTACTTCGCCGCCGGCAACGCCGACGCGCCGCTGAATGCCGTCCATGTGACGGCGCAACGCAAGGTGCCCTATTTCTTCCTAGGACCCGCACGGCAGATGAGCGCCACCGCGACGGCCAAGGCCACGAACCTGGGTGCGTTTACCGTCGGCACGACCCTCGCACAGTTGCAGAACGGCCTCGTGAACTCGCTGCTGGACGCGCTCCTCGGGGCCAACCTGAGCCTATCGGTCGCATCGTACCAATCGCTGGCGAATGCACGCGTGCGGATGCGCGACGTGGTGGCGGCCGCGGGCGTCGGCTCGATCGATCAACTGTTGTCGATGCAGGTCGATGCCGCGCGACTGGCCGAGCTGATGCTAACGGCGCTTTCGTCCACATCGATCGCCGACGCCAACCTGCAAACCGACATCGCCACGCTGCAAGCGATCGTACAGGGCGGCATCTCCAATACGGTGCAGTTCGCGCTGGGCGACGGCGCAAGCGGACACGGCGTATTCGCGCTGGACTTGGCCGACCGGCAGAGCGCGCTCGATGCGACGGTGAGCCCGCTCGACGCGTTGCTCGTCGCGGCCGAAATCGCCAAGGCGGGACAGCCGCCGATTCAGCTCGCGGCGGGGCTCGCGATTGGTGGTCTCGGCACGACGTTGAAGGTGCAAATCATCGAGCCGCCCGTCCTGGCGATCGGCGAGGCGGGCATCGACCCGGCCACGCAGCAGTGGCGCACGCAAGCGCGCACGGCCCAGGTTCGCTTGTACTTGAACGTGGCGCTTGCCACGCCGACGCTGCCCGTGATCGGCAGCATCGGCATGAACCTGCCGGTTTCGCTCGAAGCCGCGCCTGGCGCGGCATGGCTGCAAGCTACGCATTGCGCTCCGACGAAGGCGGCGAGCACTTCGACGATCGGCGTGCAGCCCGGGCTCGCGAATGTGTGTCTGGGCGATGCGCCGACCAATCTGTCGGCGTCGCAGCCGTTCAGTTGCGCGACGCCTGCGACGCTGATCAACGTACCCAACATGGTGAGGGTGACGGCGAGCGTTTCGTTGCCCGCGGTCGTGCCGCAATCGTCGGCGGCGACATTGACTTTCGACGGCGCCACGCCGAGCGACGCCTATAAAAGCGCGAACGCCAACGCGGTCGGCAGCGTGCTAGCCAACGCACTTTCCGGCGCGGCCGCCTCGTTAGCGCAGCCGGGCGGGCTCGCGGTGACGTTGTTCGGCGGACTCTCGCTGCCGCTCGATTTACTCGACAGCGCACTGCTGGCTGCTTTGTTGCCCGCGCTGGACGTGCTGCTCTCCGGGATCGACCTGGCCATCGATCCTCTATTGCAGTTGCTCGGCGTGCAACTCGGCGTTGCGACGATCCACGATCTATCGCTGACATGCGGAGCCGCGCAGCTCGTTTATTGACGTATCGCCGTACCGTTGCTTAGGACACCTAATAACGATGAGAACTGCCCATACGATCGAGGAACTGGACATTTATGTCTGGGAGGGCAAGGCCGACATCGTCGAGCGCGTCGTGCGCTGCATGTCGAGCTTCGACGTCGACGTGATCCGCGCCGATGACATGACGAACGCGCCCGAGCGCAACGCTGCGCGCGCATCGCTGGCCGTGATCAGCGTGAGCGTCATCGATAGCAGCGGGGGCGGCGGCCGATTGCGCGATTGGCAGGCGCATACGGGCATGCCCGTCATCTGGGTCGGCGCGTTGCCGCGCGAACGCGATCCGGCCACCTATCCGCCCGAATATTCGCACGTGCTGCCGCTCGATTTCACCTGCGCGGAGCTACGCGGCATGGTGACCAAGCTGTTGACGCAGTTGCGCGCCCATACGGCCCAGACGCTCGAGCCGACGGCGCTCGTGGCGCATTCGGATTGCATGCAAGCGTTGCTGCATGAGGTCGATACGTTCGCCGATTGCGATACGAGCGTCCTGATCCGCGGCGAGACCGGCGTGGGCAAAGAGCGCATTGCGCAACTGTTGCACGAAAAGCACCGCCGCTACCGCAGCGGGCCGTTCGTACCCGTCAATTGCGGCGCGATACCCGACGGCCTGTTCGAGTCGCTTTTCTTCGGTCATGCCAAGGGCGCATTCACGGGCGCCGTGGGCGCTCACAAGGGCTACTTCGAGCAAGCCGACGGCGGCACGTTGTTTCTGGACGAGATCGGCGACTTGCCGCTCTATCAACAAGTGAAACTGCTGCGGGTGCTCGAGGACGGCGCCGTCACGCGCGTGGGTTCGGCCACGCCGGTCAAAGTCGACTTTCGCCTGGTAGCCGCCACCAATAAAGACTTGCCGCAACTCGTCAAGGACGGGACGTTTCGCGCCGACCTTTATTACCGGCTGGCGGTGATCGAACTGCGCATTCCGTCGCTCGAAGAACGCGGCGCCGCCGACAAGATCGCGATCTTCAAGGCGTTCATCGCGTCGGTGGTGGGCGGCGAACGGCTTGCGAGCTTGCCCGAGATCCCGTACTGGCTGGCCGACGCCGTTGCCGACACTTATTTCCCCGGCAATGTGCGCGAGCTGCGCAATTTGGCGGAGCGCATCGGGGTGACGGTGCGGCAGATCGGCGCGTGGGATGCGCCGCGGTTGCGCCGGCTCATCGCGCATGCGCGCAATGCGCAACCCGCACCGGCCGACAGCGCAAACGAGGCTGTCGTCGACCGCAGCAAGTGGGACATGGCCGAACGCACGCGGGTGCTCGCGGCGCTTGCCGCGAATGCGTGGCGGCGGCAGGACACGGCTCAATACCTCGGGATCAGCCGCAAGGTTCTTTGGGAAAAAATGCGCAAGTACCAGATCTTCGATGAGGAGCCCGAAACGCGAGAAAGTGAGGGATAATGGCGCGCTTGAGTGAAAGCTGTCTCAAAAAGTAGAACTATTCGCGCAGGAAACCACACATGAGCCACTATTCGTGTTTACGGGGGACGGCGCTTGCCGCGCTGATCGCAATCGGGGGAATGGGGATAAATGGTTGTGCCACGGCGCAGTCCAGCACGGACGGCGCCGCAAACGTTGCACTGCCCGCTGGCGGTGCGCCTACGCCGGTCTTGGCCGCTTCGTCTGCGGCATCGACGCAGATGTCCTCGCCCATGATGTCGGCAGACCAACCGGCATCGGCGACCCCCGCCGACGAGACGGGCGATAGCCAAGGAAATGTTGCGGAATTACAACGGCTGACGCACGGCACCGAGCTTTCCGAGCTGCGCACGGCCTACAACGGCACGTACGGCGCGAGCCTGCTTCTGTATGGGAAGGAGATGACGTACTACGTCGCTCTGTTCCAGCAGAAAAATTTCTGGCGGGTGATCAAGACGACGAACGCGGATTACGCCGAGGCCGTCTACGCCGACTTCACGCGCCGCAGCGCGCAGCTTGCCGACGTCGAAATCAAACGCACGAAGCTCGCGGCACAAAAAGCGTACACCGAAGCGCAGATTGCGGCGGCGCAAGCGCGCGCCGGTCGCTTGCAGGCCGATCTCGATGTTGCGCACAAGCAGCAGGAATTGGCCGCGAGCCGCCAGAAGCAGGCGCGCGAAGAAGCGGCCTCGTTGCAGACGCAAAAACTGGCGGCTCAAGAGCAACTGAACGCGGTGCAGCAACAGATTCACACGCTGCAGCGTGAGACCAATCAGGGCTTGCCGCACACGCATTCGTCGCGTCATCGCAAGCATTGACGGCGCCATGCCCGGGGCATCGCAAGATGCCTCGAGCTGCGTGCGTCGAGCCGCCTGGAGCCCGGCTAGCCGGTCGCGCCACGGCGCTTGCCGCTATCTGCGCCGCCGTTCGCCAAGCGCGCTGATATCCGCATCGGCTTGACGCTGCATTTGCGCGAGCACCTGCTCGACGATTCGTTTTGCGCTCGCCAGATGCGCAACCGTCAGCGCCCGCGCGCCGCGCGCGTCGTGCAGGCGGCATGCTTTCAAGATAGCCGCGTGCTCATGCTGAAACGCGGCCGTATCGGCGAGCAGCGTGCTCTGCAATCGCTCGTAGCGCTCGACCTGCCCGCGCAAGTCGCGGATCGCCTTCAACTGCCGCGCGTTGCCGCACGGCGCATACAGCAGCTCGTGAAATTCGCGATTCAGCTCGCCTTGCTTGTCCGCCGTCGGCGCTTTGCCCAATAGCCGATGCACGAGTTCGGCGCGCGCCAGCGTCTCCTCGGTCATGCGCTTGACGGCGCGAAAGATCGCATCGCCTTCCAGCAATGTGCGTAGCCCGTAGATCTCATCGACGTCGCTAGGGGTCAATGCGCGCACGATGGCACCGCGATTCGGGAAAATTTCTACGAGCCCCTCGGCTTCCAGCTTCTGCAGCGCTTCGCGCAGCGGAATGCGGCTGACCGCGAAACGATCGGCCAACTCGCGCTCGACTAGCCGCGTGCCGTCGCTCAATTGACCCATTGCTATCGACGTGCGCAGCGATGCCGCGATCGTGTCGGCGGTGGAGTCGATCTTGTTTTGCATATTCATTCCCGCAATGTTTGGCATAATGGTATACCAAACTACCAACGGCCAGGAGGCTCGAATGTCGTTCGCGAAAACAGGTGCAACGCCGTATTACGCCGTGATTTTTACGTCGATTCGCACGCAGGTCGACGAGGGCTACGCGGAAACGGATCGGATTTTATGTGAGGCGGCCGAAAAACAACCGGGTTACCTCGGGGCCGAGTCGGCGCGCGACGGAATCGGCATAACCGTTTCCTATTGGCGCGATCTCGAATCGATTGCCGCTTGGAAGGCCGACGCGACGCATCTCGTCGCACAAAAGCGGGGTCGCGAAAACTGGTATGAAGAATATGTCACGCGCATCTGCAAGGTCGAACGCGATTATTCGTTCAAGAAGGCGTGAGCCGAACGCGCATGGCGGGGGGCAGCGACTGCGGGTGGCTCGCTGCCCGCACCCGACTATTCGTCTTGACTGCCCGAATCGCCGCCGCCGGTGCTGGTGCCGTTGTTGTCATTGCCGGCGCTACCGGGGCTGCCCGGCAGCGTGCTGAACGGGCGGCGCCGGCGCGTGACGACCACCGGCGCATCCGACGAACGATTATCCGGGCCCGCAGGAGCGCCGTAATGCTCGCGGGGTTCGCGCGGTTCACGGTGTTCGCGTGGTTCCCGCCCCTCGCGGCCTTCGCGGGGCCCTGAGCCCTCGCGTGAACCATGGCGGTCGCCGTAGCCGCCCGTGCGCGGCCCGCGCGGGCCGGGGCGGGTGCCGGTATCGAGTTGAATGGTCGAGATGGCGCGTTTGTAAATGCCTTGCAGGCCGACGGGGGTGCGCAGCATGACGAGGTATTGGTCGAACGACTCGATGCACCCCGTCAGGCGAATGCCGTTGACGAGATAGATCTCGACGCGCTTGCGCTCCTTGCGCGCGGCGTTCATGAAGTCGTTCTGCGGATGCGATTCGGAAGGGTTCGGCATTGCTAGGACTGCAGCGGGGGCTGCTCCAGGGTTGGTTGGCGGCTGCGCGACGATACACGCACGATTGGCGGGGATTTTACCCCGTGTGCGCAACGCGTGTGTCGATTTGGCGAAGATCGCGCGGTCGCGATGGCCCCCCAAGGGATTCCGGTCGGTGCTTTGCACGACGTTGGCGCGCCGCTCGACCGCCTAGCGCCGCGTTGGCGCGTGTGCAGCCCAAACCGGGGCGCAAATTGGTAACGTTTTCTTACGACTTTGCGACCCATGCGCCGCACGAGCAAATTGCGGAAAATTCTCGGGCGGGGCGGGGCGCGGCTGCGTTCCTTAGGCTAATCGAGGTCGGCAGTCGCGCCATGGTCGTCGTTGCGATCGTCACGACGATCGCGGCGTGCGGGAGCCATCGCGCAATTTTTCCAGCTTGGCGAGTTCTTCGTCCCGCAACGCGCGGCGCATAATCTTGCCGACGTTGGTCTGCGGCAGCTCGTCGCGAAACTCGATCAACCTCGGTACCTTGTAGCCCGTGAGATTCTTGCGGCAGTGCTCGAGGATTTCTTCGCGGGTGAGCCCGGGCGTGCGCGCAACGATGAATACCTTGGTGCGCTCGCCTTGCACCTCGTCGGGAATGCCGATGGCCGCAACCTCCTTGACGCCCGGGTGCATTGCGATCACGTCCTCGATTTCGCTCGGATAGACGTTGAAACCGGATACGAGGATCATGTCCTTCTTGCGATCGATGAGCTTGATGAAGCCTGCGCGATCCATGAGGCCGACATCGCCCGTGGCAAGCCAGCCTTCGTCGTCGAGTACCTTCGCCGTCTCGTCCGGCCGCATCCAGTATCCCTTCATGACTTGCGGGCCTTTGACGCATAGTTCGCCGGCTTCCCCGACGTTGGCCCACGTGCCGTCGTCTTTTCGGAACCGCACGAGCGTCGAAGGGGCGGGCAAGCCGACCGATCCGTCGAACTCGCGTAGATGTTCAAGCTCCACGGGATTGAGTGCGACGATGGGCGAGCATTCCGTGAGTCCGTAGCCTTCGACGATCGGTTTGCCCGTGACCGCTTTGAAGCGTTCGGCGACGGCGCGTTGCGTGGCCATGCCGCCAGCCATCGCGAGCTTCAGGTTCGAGAAGTCGCGGTTGCAGAATGCTTCGTTGTCGAGGAACGCCTTGTAAAGTGTGTTGATTGCGAGAATGCCCGTGAACGTCTGTTTGCGCAAAATCCGCATGACGCGGTTCGTGTCGCGCGGATTGGCGATCAAGATGTTGCGCCCGCCCAGGCCGAGGAAGATGAGCGCGCTCACCGTGAGCGAGAGGATGTGATAGAGCGGCAACGGTGTCAGTATCGTCTCGATCTCGCTCGTCAATTGGCGCTCGGCCCACGCCTTCGCTTGAAGCAGATTGGCGACGATGTTCCGGTGCGTGAGCATCGCGCCCTTCGCGACGCCGGTCGTGCCGCCCGTGTATTGCAGGAACGCCAGTTCGTCGTGCGAGACGATCGTCGGTGAGAACGGCGATTTCGCGCCGAGTGCGAGTGCGCGGCGCATGCGCACGGCACTGGGCAAGCGGTAGGCCGGCACCATCTTTTGCACGTGCTTGATCGCGAAGTTCAGCAAGCGCCCCTTCAGATTGAGCCCATCTCCGAGCAGATCGCCGAGCGCAGTCACGACGATGTGCTCCACGGCCGTCCCCGGCAGAGCCTCTTGAAGCGTTTTCGCGAAGTTCTCGAAAACGACGATCGCCTTGGCGCCGCTGTCTTTCAATTGGTGCGCCAGTTCCCGGGGCGTGTAGAGCGGATTGACGTTGACGACGACGGCACCGGCCTTGAGCACGCCGAACAGTGTCACGGGGTATTGGAACGTGTTGGGAAGCATGATCGCGACGCGATCGCCGCGGCGGATGCCCACGCGTTGCAAATATGCGGCGAATGCCTTCGCTTTGCGGGCCAGCGTGTCGTATGTCATGGCGGAGCCGACGCTGACGTAGGCCGTTCGACCGCGGAACTGCCCGGTGCATTCGTCGAAGAAGTGCGCGACCGATTGGTATTGCGTCACGTCGATCTCATGCGGTACGCCGGGCGGGTAGGAGGCGTACCAGATACCGTCGGTGTCCGGCGGATCGGCCGCGCTTTGCGGCGATGCGCTAGCGGTGTCGGCGCCGGGGCCGGCTCTGGTGGTATCGGGGGTAGCTTGCTGCGCGAAAGGCTGATTCATGTCGTCGTCTCCCTGTTGTCGTCATCTTGGCGGACGCTGCGGCGATCGATCGGCGCGGCCGGCGTTCGCCGCCGCATCGAGTTCGAGCGAATCGGTCAATGCCCGTCCACATCGACCGATAGGTCGGCCGGCTTATCCGGTCGCATCGGCGTCGATGTTTTGGGTTCGGGCGCAGGCGCGGACTGGTCGGCGCCGTCGGGCTGGGCTTCGGTCCGGTCCAGATCGGCCGGGAAGTCGTCCACGCGGATCAACGCGGCGCCGTCGTGGGCATAGCGGATCAACGCCTCGCGCTCGCCTGCTTCGATCATCCCGCTTGCTTCGAGCGCACGCGCCCAGCCGGGCACATCGGCCAAGTTCTGCGGCATAGGCTTTACGCGGCCCTCACGAACCGCGTCGTGCAGCTTCGCGTCGATTTCCGCGACTTCCTGGCCGAGCGCGAGCAATCGCTCACCGCACGCAATCGGATCACGCGGATCCGGCTCGCTCGGCACGTGCGAGCCGGCCAACAAGCGCTCGCGTGCATCGCACGGTGTTTGAAGCAGCAGCGCGATGGTGCTGGTCAGTCCATCGGAAGGAGGGCGTTGCCGCAAGCCGTAGGGAAATGCGAGCGTGCGCATGATTGCGGCGGCGAAGCGATTGGGGAAGTTCGCGAAGAGGCCCTCGAGCGCTTGATCGGCCGCCAGTAGCCCGTCTTTGAGTCCCCAGCGCACGAACGGCAAATCTTCCGCGTGCGCCCCCTCGTCTTCGAAGCGCTTTAGCGTGGCCGACATCAGCACGAGCGCCGAGAGCACATCGCCAAGACGTGCCGACAATCGCTCCCGCCGCTTCAGTTTGCCGCCGAGCACGAGCATCGACATATCGGCGACGAATGCGAAGGCAATGCAAAGCCGCGTGACCGCGCGGTAGTACTTGGCCAGCGTTGCCGTCGCGCCGCGCGGCGCCTTCAAGAACACGCCGCATGTCAAACCATGCACGAGACTGCGCAACGCATTCGATGCGAGAAAAGCCGCGTGACGGAAGAACGCATTGTCGAAGGCGATCAACGCGCGCTGCGCATCGTCGTCGCGCGCAGCCGTCATTTCCTTGAGCAGGTACGGATGGCAGCGAATCGAGCCCTGGCCGAAGATGATGAGCGAGCGTGTGAGGATATTGGCGCCTTCGACGGTGATCGAGATCGGCATCTGCTGATAGGCGCGTGCGAGAAAGTTGGAGGGCCCGAGACAAATGCCCTTGCCGCCGGCGATGTCCATCGCATCGTTCACGATCTTGCGGGTGCGCTCGGTCACGTGATATTTGGCGATGGCGGAAAGCACCGCGGGCCTTTCTCCCAGGTCGACCGCTTGCGCGCAAAAGCGCCGCATCGCGTCGATGACGTAGAGATTGCCGCCCATGCGGCCGAGCGCTTCATGAATGCCTTCGAACTTGCCTATCGGCGTTCTGAACTGCCGGCGTAGCGCCGCATAAGCGCTCGTGCCGCGCACGGCGAGCTTGGCCGTGCCAACGCCCCCGGAAGGCAATGAAATCGCGCGGCCGGCCGCGAGGCATTCCATCAACATGCGCCAGCCGTTGCCCACTTGTGCGGGGCCGCCGATGACCCAATCGATGGGAATGAAGACGTCCTTGCCCGAGTTCGGCCCGTTTTGAAAGACCGCATTGAGCGGCCAATGACGCCGGCCGATCGATACGCCGGGGTGCGACGTAGGAATCAGTGCGCAGGTGATTCCCGGTTCGTCGTCGGAGCCGAGCAGATGCTCGGGATCTCGGACGCGAAACGCGAGGCCGAGCACCGTGGCGATCGGGCCGAGCGTGATGTAGCGCTTATCCCAGGTCACGCGAAAGCCCAGCGTTTCGCGGCCTCGATGCGTTCCTTTGCAGACGATCCCGAGATCCGGAATGGCCGCGGCGTCGGATCCTGCATAGGGATTCGTGAGGGCGAAGCACGGAATTTCTTCCCCACGAGCGAGGCGGGGCAGGTAATAGGCCTTTTGCTCCTCGGTGCCGTAATGCGACAGCAACTCGGCCGGCCCCAGCGAGTTGGGCACCATGACCGAGACGGTTGCCGCCGAACAGCGAGAAGCGAGCTTCATGATCACCTGCGAATGGGCATAGGCGCTGAAGCCCTTGCCGCCGTGGCGCTTGTCGATGATCAAGCCGAGGAAGCCATGCTGCTTGATGTACGCCCAGGATTGCGGCGAGAGGTCTTGCCAGCGCGCGGTGGTTTCCCAATCGTTCGCGCTATCGGCCAGGGCCGAGCACTCCTTGTCGACGAACGCGTGCTCCTCGTCGGTCAGCACGGGCGGGCCGTGCGCAAGCAGCGCGTCCCAGTCGGGACGGCCCGTGAATAGCTCGGCGTCCCACCAGACGGTGCCTGCTTCGATCGCATCGCGTTCGGTAGCCGACATCTCCGGCAGCGCGCGGCGAAACATCGACAGCACGCGCGTGCTGACGAGCGCGCGCCGCAGCGGCTTGAGCGTAATGATCAAGGCGGGCAGCACGAGCACGATGGCAAGCGCGATGCAAGCGGCGGGGCCGGCCGCTTTCATCGCAACCACGATCGCGAGCCATGCGCCAAGCGTGACCAGCCACCATAGTGCGGCCGCTTCGTTGAAGACCAAGATTGCACCCGCGACGACGAGCGCCACGACGAGCGATGCCATGAGCGTTTCTCCGTGCGGCGCGCATGCGCGCCGTGCGCAATTAGAGGGGAGCGCCCCAACTCGTGGGACGCACGCCTTCTTGCTTCTGTCCCGCGTGTGCGCCGGCCGCTTGCCGGGCGTGAGCGCCTGCAGCCGATGACGCGGCGTGCTCCGCGGCCTGCTCCTCGCCATGCGCCTCGGCGTGCGGCGCAGGCGCATCGAGCGGGCCCGATTCGCCGATCGCGGCGGCCGCATCGCCACTGTCGCTCGCATCGCCAAGCACGGCGGCGAATGCAGCAAGCTGAGTGCCATCGGGCAACGGCGCTTTGAGCGCGGCGACCATCAGCGATGCGAGCCGCGCGATCAGATGCAAATCGCTGATCGCTTGCCCTTTGGAGAATTCGGCGATCAGGTTGTCGGTATCGGCGCCGGCCAAAACGCCCGATAGCGCGCCGATCGCGAAATGCAATCGCCACCCGAGTTCCTCGCGCGGCAGATGCGGCAATGCGCGCTGAAACGCATCGAAGAAGCGCTCGGCGACATCGGCGTAATGGCCGTTCAGGAAATCGTGAATGAAGGCGGAAGGGTCGGTATAGGCGCGACCGAGCAAACGCAGAAAGGCCGGGCCGCCGGCGCGCGGATCGCGCGAGAGGCGCAATGCGGGAATGAACATTGCGCCGAGCACATGCTCGCATGTCAGGCGATCGGCGAGCCGAGCCTCGAAACGATCGAGCAGTTTCAATCGCTCGACGTTGAGCGTGTCGAGGCGGCGCGCGAGCATTGCATGAATGAGCGCTTCCTTACTGCCGAAGTGATAGTTGACCGCGGCGAGGTTCACGTCGGCGCGCGACGTGATTTGCCGCAGCGACATGGCTTCATAGCCGCATTCGATGAAGATGTCTTCGGCGGCGTCGAGAATGCGCGCTTTGGTATCGCCGGTGCTCCGGCTCGGTGTTCGAACTGCCATGTATGCCTCCCTGTCGATCAGGGCAAACGCTTTGGCGCTCGACCCTGCTCCCCATGCATAGCCATGCCGGTGACCGGCCGCGAACGAGCGATTCAAGTCTCCGATTGAATCTTGTTATTTTTAGCACGATAAAAACGCTGTGAAATCGCGGCAAGCGTTCTTTGTGGGGGGAGTCCTCTAGTGGACGGGGGAATCCAACTTGTGTTGCGGTGCAGCAGTGCGTGGGGGAGACCAGGCGCAAGCAAAGCGGGAAGGCGCGTTTAGCGCTTTCCCGCATGCTGAAACCCGTGATGTCAGACGGTGGGAGACGCTGCGACTTCCTGCGCCGACCGCGTCATATCGATACCTCGTTTTTCGGGGCCGAACAGGATGAATATGGCGATGACGACGGAGGCGATACCGGCCACGACGGCGAGCGCGAATGCATAATTATTGCCGTTGCTCACGGCCACCGACGCTTGCATGGTGGCGTTGACCGACGCGATCAGGTTGCCGAGTTGATAGACCAAGCCGGGGAATGTGGCGCGCACCTCATCAGGCGAAATCTCGTTCAGGTAGACGGGGATGACGCCCCATGCGCCTTGCACCGAAATCTGCATCAGGAACGCTCCGACCGCGAGCATGACGGCACCGCTCGAGAAGGCCCACAAGGGCAGCACAGGCAGAGCGATCAAAGCAGCGATGCAGATCGCGCGGCGACGGCCGATTTTTTCGGAGAGCGTACCGAAGAACAGGCCGCCGCAGATCGCGCCGATGTTCAGGACGATGGCGATGATCGAAACGGTATGCGGATCGAAATGATGCTGCTCGCGCAGGAAGGTGGGATAGAGATCCTGGGTGCCGTGCGAGAAGAAGTTGAACGCCGTCATGAGAATGATCGAATACAGCGCGAGCGTCCAATTCTTTTTGAATGTGGCGAGCATGCCCGGGCGAACGCGTTTCGTGTCGAGCGCTTTCCATGCCGGCGATTCTTGCACGTTGCCGCGGATGTAGAGCACGAGCAGCGCCGGCACCACGCCAACGAAGAACATGCCGCGCCAGCCCACGTATTGATAGAGCACGCCGAACACGATCGAAGCGATCAGATAGCCGCTCGGGTAGCCGGCTTGCAAGAGGCCGGAGACGACGCCGCGCGAGCGGGGCGGGATGGTTTCCATCGTCAAGGCCGAGCCGACGCCCCATTCGCCGCCCATGGCGATGCCGAACAGTGCGCGCAGGACGAGCAGCGTGGCCAGGTTGGGCGAGAAGCCGGAGACCAGTTCGAGCAGGGAGTAGCAGGCGACGTTGACCATCAGCGTGGGACGGCGGCCGAACTTATCGGCGAGACGACCGAATATCAGGGCGCCGATGGGGCGCATGGCGAGCGTCAACGTGATCGCGAAAGCGACTTCGGGGATTTTCGTATGGAATTCGGCTGCGATGTCTTTGAGCACGAACACCATGAGAAAGAAGTCGAATGCGTCTAGCGTCCAGCCTAGATAAGCGGCGATCGTTACGTTGCGCTGTTCCTTGGTCCATGTCATTTGTTGGTTCTCCTTTGGGCTCCAGATTTTGCGTACTGGTTGATTCCATTCGGATGCTCGGTGTTTTGTCCTTCTTTCTCGTGTGTTGGGTAGCGGCAAGCATCGACCCTGGCTGAGTGAAGTGTACGCGCTCTTTAAGCGGACGCAGGGTTGCGAATGGGGGGATGAGGGGTAATACCTAGGGAGGGACGGGCCCGAGCGGACAACTCGTATCGATTGTCGGTTAATTGAAAGCTATGAGCATATGCCGTTCCGGCCGCATTGTCCTGGCAACCGACCAAACACGAATAGCAGGTTGCATGGCGGGACTAGCAAAGCGTTCCTTCATTTCAGAGCAGACCACATGCCGTCGCGCGATCTACCGCTTGATGGCGACTGCTAACGCCGAGCTTCCACAGCAACTTGCGCACATAGTAGATCACGCCGTGCTCGGTCATGCCGAAGATCATCGCTATCTCCCAGTTGGATTTACCGATGGCGATCCAGCGCAGGCATTCGAGTTCACGGTGTGTGAGAGGCGCCTGCAAGACGTTGCGTTGCTTATCGACAATCCGTCTCGTCGAGTCATGAACGAATGTTGCGATGAGGCTACCCTCGGCAAGCATTCGGAGGATGGTCCCGTCGGTATCCGGCCTATCAACACTATTAGCGAAGCTGAGGATGGCGTTATCGCCGTTCTTGGTTTGAATCGGAAAACTGACGCCGTTTCCTATATTGTGGTCGCGGGCGTCGCACAAATACTGGCGTTGTTCTGCCGGAGTGTCTCGGGTGCAGAGGTTCGACCAAATGACTGGTGTGACATGCGTGTGTGCATGGCGGAAAGCTGGGTCGACCTTTTCATATTCGCGGGCGGTATATCGTTCGATCCAATTGACTGGGAAATTGGAAAACGTTTTGCGGATACATTTGTGTCTGTCGACCAGAAAATCGCCCACATATTGAAAATAATCGACACCTAATGACCGGGCGGCGACTTCGATCGCGCACATTAGCTCTTCCTCGCTTCTGCAATCGCTTATTTTCAATATCCACTCGGTAGGTAAGCTGGCAGACGTCGAGTGCGCATGCACTATGTTCATGGTCACGATGGCCCTCTGATCTATCTAGCTAGTTATCGTTTTAAATTCCCGAGATTGATGAGGAAATTTGATAATTGATGACGTTTGTGTATTCATTCGCGGCGAGCACGATCATTTGCTGGGCAGAGTCGAGCGCTGTCTGACGATGTTGATCATTGCGGTAATGAAAAATTCAACCGGATTGTTGCGTGACTGGATCAATGCTCGCATTTGTTCGTTCGAGAGATCCGATAAATACAGCTCGCTAAGCGATGGATCAACCAATCGAGTGTTGTTCATGTGCAATTCCATCGCGAAAGACAGAAATGTCATGTGGCCTCCTAGCGGGAATGATGCGCTCTCTACGCCACGTGTAACGATCATCCGCCTCGCTTGTCGTTCGATGCGGTGATATGCCACAGCATACTCACTATCGAGTCAGGGCAGCGTGGTCGCAAACGGGTCGTTTCTCGATTTGAACAGTTCTACCCAGATATTGGAGAGTCAGGGATTGCTGACGCTTTCGTCTTTACGGGTCCCTGAAGGGCGGTCCACGCGTCATCGTGAGCACCTGGTTGCGAGCCGAGGTCGAAAGTGCTGCATGGGGAGCCGGTGTTGATCGTCGCCAGGCCTCGCGGAGCATGCGCGAGATCAGGGACGAACGAGGGATCGAGCGTGATCGGGCGTGAAGTTCGGTTCGATGGTCGATCGCGCTGCCTTACCAGAAGAGGTCCGAGCCTGCTCGTTTTGCGCGGCGAACAGAGTCGATGCGGATGCAAATCACCCTGCTATTCCAGTATCTGAACAACGAGCGCCAGGTCGCAATACACCCTACAAGGGCATGCAGTTCGGTTTTGTCGCGATTTATCCATAATGCCGTCAAGAAATCTGTCGCCGCCGGAGTTTATGCATGTGCAGATGGCGTGCCGCTGCCATTAAAAGGCGGCTAACGATCGCCGCTTACGTCATCGTTGATTCCCAGGCCTCACACGGTGAAGCAAGTGCGCCCTTATTTTTTTGGAGAAGATCATGTCGAACGAAATTGGGAATCCTGATGGGGATAATCCTCCGACGGCGTCGAAGTCGCCGTGGGCGGGCGGTGTGGGGTTTGTCTTGAAATTGGAAGGACTTAAGAAGGGCGAAGAGATTTCAATGGACCTGTCCAACACTACGCCCGGTAACCAGGATTCCACGGCCATTGCACTGGGGCCATTCCTGCCCCATGGTGAGGGGCCTTACACGTCCTCCCTCGGGCCTGTCAATTTTCAACTCTGGGGCTCGTCGACTGGCGATTTGTCGACTAAGGATATTAGCGTTCCCGTTTACAAAATGTTGTTCAATCCTACATCGTTAACAATTACACTCGCGTCGAATTTTACAACGACGAACAGTGCTGTTTACTGCATTTCGTTTTACGCTTGGTATAAGAGCAATGTAACTGATATCACCATGAAACGACGGGGTGGCGCGACGACCACCAGTTGTTTGGCATGGTGGGTCGATAATCAGGGTGACGCCAGCTCGGCGGTGAATTTCAATGGTGAGAAAACTGGGAGCGTCGAATACCCGATTTCGTCATAGGCGAGATCGATCATTTGATTAATGATTTTTCTATCGCCGCGTGTCGCGTGCGGGCGGTGATGAAATTTACAGATGCAGAATTGGGGTGATCATGGAATCGAAAAATCTTATAAGAAGCAAATTCACCGAACTGCCTTATGATAATTCTGCAACATGTTCGATAATTGTTCATGCGGATTCGGCTGTGGCAGGAGATCAGGTTTCGATTAAACTGGTGAATCAAGACCAGAGCAATGATGCGGGAAATTTCGCGTTTGGTTTGTTTCCATTGTCCTTTGCTTCGAACTCTCGATGCAATTTCGGGTATGGCGCTGACCCCAAATATACGCTCGACGCGTGCCAGGTACTCCTGGAGTGGGATACCTTCACGATCGAGTACGTGGCGAATATAAAGGACCCTCAGGCGATTGCAATCTCATTGAATGTCTGGTGGACCAATGACGTAAATGTGATAGGCTTCTTGCCGGATTCGGATATCAGCGGTATGGTAAGTTTTGGAAAAGGGGGGAGTAAGACGTTAAATAATGGCAATATAGTTTATTTTTATACCTCGCAGGTATGAATTATCGTCGGTCGCCGTGTTCAAAAACCGGATATTCCAGTGCGACGTATTAAAGCGTTTTAGGTTAACGGGATCGAAGGAGCCGGTTATGCAACAAGAGGTAGAAGAGAATCCCTCTGCGGGGGAGGCTGAAGCAGCCACGGCGAGCGAAGAGATCCATCCTGTTACCTTGTATTTCTATGCCCTCAGAGCGAACGAGCAGGTGCAAGTTCGTTTGGAGCAAAATACACCTGCCTATTGGGGCGACACCTTCGCTGGGAACCGCCGCGTAGGGGTCGTGCTCTCCGCATCGCCTCCGGGGGCATTTTTACAGGTAAATCGCTTCGTCCTCAACAAGAAATCGTTTTTGTTATCTAACAATGCTGATTGCGCTGAAATACGCGTTCGATTGTATGTTCATCACCCGGGCACACGTATCGTTGGGGTCGTTGATTTACCGCCGGGTGCGCGCTTGGAGATGGAGTCTTTGGTCGATCGCGCCGTTAATGTTAGGGGATCTTTTAGTTTGAATTTATGCTGATAGGTTGGAGGATTGCGATGTGCGTCGAAGCGGTTCGTGTGCCAATCCTGTTGGAATTCAGCGGTGTCGCTCGAGACGAATATGTGAATATCGAGTTGAATACACCTGGCGTCACCTGGTCGCTCGGTGGGGCCGAATCCGGTGAGGTAGGGTTTGCATTGAATCCCCTAGCGCTCGGTGAGGGATTGCCCTCATGCATTGAGAGCGTCGAAATCGCAGAATCGGTGATTGCCATAAAAACTGGCGCGGCGGAAAAGAATAAGAAGAATCTCGGTGATTCGTTCGAGCTTAGCGCATTTTTATGCGTTCAAGGTGAGGTGAAGAGCATTGAAGGGCGCTGCACCATTAACATGGAAGCAAAGATACTGGCTTCCTTTCCGTCTCAGCTGCCTGTCGAGTGGCGACGTGGTCCGTTTTGCATCGCTATGACACATGAGGTCGACCATATCAAGAAAATGAAGTTTAAGCTTCGTGGCTTGAAGCCAGGAGGGACTGTCGTATTAAGACTTCAGCCACACTCGAGTTCCGGGCGAAGCGTGAGATGGTCCTTCGAGGCGCCACCTGTATTCGGCATGGGCCTGAGGCTCAATGTGCCTGAAGGGGGGCCGACGGTTGGACTGTCGGTGGACGAGTTTGAGATAACGTTGGCATGCGGCAAGACCGCGATTGCCGCTGGCGCAGGTGAGGTGACGCTGGAACTTGGTTTAGAGCTCGGCGATTCCTCAGACCAAGATCAGAGCGACTCGCCGAATGAGCCAGATTGGCTGTTGTTGATGGCGGAGAGAGATTCCGATGTTGCCGTGATCGCCCAGGTCGGAATTCAGTTGCCTAAGTACGTGGTAGATAGCTTTACGCCATTCTCGCTTTGAGTGTTGCATTCGGTCGGATGTTCTTCGTTTCTTCCGTCAGCGAGTGGTCGCATAGTTTTATTTTGATTGAAACCAGATGTGGATACGTTGCCTGGCGGTAACGCGTCATTCACGGCGGGAGCATATTTTTGAGTGATTTGCTAGAACGCTGAACCGGACGGTGCCCCGATCGCCTCTGAATGGAAGTTCATCGTGAAGGATAAATCGAATATCGCCAATGCGGTTTGATGCGCCGCTCTTCCTATTTTCAAATATTGGATGAGCCTGCCGCGCACAGCTGAGCTTGAAGTCAGATCGGACAAGACTGCAAGCGCTTGTACTGTTCGCTCTGCCGAGGCTGAGACATACTATTTCTAGTGTTACGCGGTTTCCGTGTTGGCCCTAAGACGACGGACCTAATATTTAGTTGATCTGGCGATGTCGAACCTCATTCTCGATCGAACCACCATTATCCCTTCGGTGAGCGAATCACTGCGTCGGTTCATCAGTGCCAACGTTCCTCTCCTGACCGAAGCGACGATCTCGCTCGATTCGCCCGCAGATTGGGAGGGTACGAAACAAAACAGCGCATCGCTTTATCTCTACCAGATAGAAATCGATCCATATCTGCGTAACGCGCCCGCGAGTATCGCCTCGACAGAGGCTTCGATACATCACGCTTTCCCTCTTGTATTGAAACCAGCGCCACTTGCGCTCGATTTGACATACATGGTAGTCGCATACGGAACTTCGGGCGAAAACGAACAGATCATCGCCAACGGGCTCGCCAACTTGCTCGACACGTGTGGCCGGATTCCGGATGAGTACCTCATGTCGACGCTCCAGCAAAGCGGAAACGAATCGCTCGCAGTGATCCCTTGGGCTTCGTCCATTCACCAGCTTCGCGATTTATGGGCGGCATTTTCGCCCAAAACCTATCACTTGACTCGTCTATACAAAGTGCCGGCGGTGCGCATTCCTTCGCCGACCGAGATCCCAGTCGACTTGGTGAAGGACACGCAAGTGAGCGCGACGCCGATGAGCCAGGGGAGCGCGCAATGATCGATAAGGGGCAGCTGTCATGGGTGTGAGTGATGACTTCGCTTCGAGGGCGGTCGCCAGGCAACCCATGGTTCGAACCGGTTGCCTTCACCGGACTTCTACGTTCAACCCATTGGCAGCGCTTGCATAAGGAGATCTGAGCATGTCGGACGTTAGCAATCTTTTGCACCCGGGCGTATACGTCAAGGAGTTGCCGGGGCTGCCGTCGATGGTGGGCGCGTCCACGTCGATCCCGGTGTTTATCGGCGCGACCGAGATACTTGCGGACGGGGACCGCAATGTTGCCCGGCAGGTACGAGGGTGGGCCGATTATCAAGCTCGGTACGGCTCGTTCGTATTTGGCGCACAGGTCGGCGCTGCGGTGTTCGAATTCTTTGCGCTGGGCGGGGCGTTTTGCTACGTGATCGGCGTTGCCGAAGACCCGGCGCCAATTGTGGCGTCCGTTGATATACCGGATCCACTCGCGAAGCTGCACGTCATCGCCGCAAGCATGGGCGATTGGCCCAACGACCTCTTGCAAGTGGTGACATTGGACGCGGGGGCCATTCCGGCGGGAGCGCAGGCTGCGAATACGTTCACGCTCAATGTTGTGGTTGAGGTCTCAGCCCTGACAACCGCCACGTCGGTATGGGCGAAGCTTTTAAAGGTCTACGTAACGACTAATGCGATTAAGCCGACCCCTATTGGTCCCGCCGGTCAACAGGACAATTTCTACATTCTCGAATCGTATGGTGCGTTCAACGCTGCGAGCCTGATTCCGGCCACCGGGGCCTCGACATGCCCCCTCCAGGATCAGGTCAATGCGAAGTCGATGTTCATCCGGGTGCAAACCGTTGATACATCGGTGAACTCCGGGACGGACCGCTCCGCTACGCTTGTCGCACTCGGTAGCGGCGATACGGTCACGTACGACACGACGTTCTACAGTGCCGCATTATCCGCAGTGTCAGCCGTCCCGGATGCGACTTTAATCGCAACACCCGACGCCGCGATCATCGACATGTCGGACGACGTGACCACAGCGCAGCCGTTGAAGTACGTCATCGACGCCGTATTGACCGCCTTCAAGCACCTGCCGAACATGTTTTACGTGATAGACGCGCCGTACGTCGACACGCCATCGAACACGGAGAATATCGTTGATTTTGTTACGGGTGGAACGGACAAGTTGCCGCTGATCAACGACCACGCGGCCATCTACTACCCGTACCCGGTTGTCCTGAATCCGATCTCGGGTTACAGCGTACCCGTCCCCCCGAGCGGCGCCGTGCTTGGTCTCTACGCAAACACCGACATGAACGCGGGCGTCTGGGTTTCTCCGGCGGGCGTGGTCAACGGCCGAATGACGACGGCGATGGCAATGACGGGATGGCTATCGGAGAGCGACCAAGATAGGTGCAATCCTCACGGCATTAACGTGATCCGTCCGATCTCAGGCTACGGTATCGCAGTATATGGCGCACGGACGCTCAATCCAGGAACGCAAACCAAGTACGTTGCCGTTCGTCGATTCCTGACGTTCGTCGAGCAAAGCCTCAAGGCGGGGCTCCAATGGGTGGTCTTTCAGAACATCAGCAATATTTTGTATACCACCGTGGTTCGGGAAACGACCGCTTTTTTAACTTCTTTATGGAACATGGGCGCACTTTACGGCGCCACCGTGGATCAAGCATTTTTCGTCACTTGCGACGATACCAACAACCCGCCCGACCAGCGCGCGAAGGGCATTCTTAATATCGCGGTGGGCTTAGCTGTACTGTCTCCCGCCGAATTTGTGGTGGTCACGATTTCACAGATGACCGGATCGCCGAGTTCGGGTTCCTAATGGAGGTATCACATGGCTACTTTAGTTCCAGATCCCTTTCGTGGATTCCGCTTCCATGTGGACATCGTCCCAAAGATATCGGCGTCGTTTTCAGAAGTGACGATACCGGACATCACGATCGATACCGTCGATTACCGAGAAGGTACGGATAAATCGCCGGGCCGCCGGAGGCTTTCAGGCATGGCCACGTACGGAAACGTTTCGTTGAAACGCGGTATCACGGCCTCCCTCGAACTTTACGAATGGCACCAGATGATCATATCGACCGGAACGTCGGGCCAGAACGCGCGACGCCATGGCACGATCATCTTGTTCGACACCGACATCAGCAAGATCGCCGCGAAGTGGTCGTTCTATGGCGCGTTCCCGACGACTTATCAATCGAGCGGCCTGAACGCGAGCAGCGCCGAGGTCATGATCGAGACGCTCGATCTGGTGGTTGAACGGATGGAACGAGATCAGTGACTGTTTCATTCATAACCCAAACTATTTTGGAGGCCGCGATGGCAGATCCGATCAGCACTGAGTTTAAATTTACGCTGCCCATAGGATTCCCTGGGCCCGACGGCACCTTGCACAAAGAAGGCATCATGCGTTTGGCTACCGCAGCCGATGAAATCATGACTATGCGCGATGCCCGCGTACAAGCAAACGCGGCTTTCCACCCAATCATGGTGCTCGCGAGGGTCGTCACCCAGCTCGGGACGCTCGACATCATTACGCCCGATCTCATCGGCAATCTATTTTTGACGGATTTCGAATTTCTGATCCGCCTCTACGAAGAAAAGAACGGTGGCGGCGATGAATCGAATGAACCGGCAGCCCGCGGCCGGCTGCAGGAGGCCGTCCAGGGAAACGTCGACTCGCTGCCCCTTCGGGCCAACTTTATGAGGAGATAGCGTTCATCGCTTATCACCTTCATTGGTCGCGCGAGGACATCTGTTCGATGGCTCATGCGGAGCGGCGGCGATGGTGTGAGGAGATCAGCAGGATCAACGAAAAGATCAATGCGGAGGCGGAACGGCCCGACCGGCCGCGTGGGGTCGACATTCGCGAGATGTGGTGAATGCGCGATCGACAATGGGCACATGTCTTTAACGGGTGATGCATGAGCTTTTCTCTCGACAGCGTGGCGAAAACTGCCTTGAACCAGGCGCAGGAGCCGATTAAAACCTACAACTTTCGCGTCATCCTGCATCCTGATTCAGGTAGCTCGGGCGGCATTCTCGGCGCGATGAAAAAAGTCGCCGGGGGGCTCGCGACGAGTGTCGCGCTTGGTAGCTTCAGCTCCGTGGAAGGTGTCGGTTGGAAGACGGACGTTCACACGGTCCGAGAAGGAGGTGTGAACGATCGCGAACATAGGCTGCCCGGCCGAACGACGTGCAATGAACTCGTGTTTTCGAAAGGATTGACGCTACTCGATCCGATGTGGGACTGGTATCACTCGACGGTTTCCGGCAGCGTGAGTCGGATGAATGGAACGATCCTGCTGATGACGGATTACCACACGCCGACAGGTGGCATTAGCGCGGTTCCCTCCACAGGGGTACCTCTCGCCGCGTGGCATTTCTATCACGCGTTCCCGACGGCGCTCGAGGGCGTGCGCCTAGACGCTTCGCAAAGCGCGATCGCCATTCAACATCTGACCGTGTCGATCGATCGCATTCAGAAAGTCGGTTTGCCGGGTGGTGGCTTGGGGGCGCTTGCCGCGGATGCCGTGGGTGGCGCTGCGCTCGGCGTAGCTGGGAGCCTTTTGTCATGATGCGAAGCTTCGATCGCGTGTCGATGACTCGGGCGCAAGCGGCGCGAGCGTTTTGGCGCCGGTCCGCCGCGCGGTTTCGGTTGCGTTTGTACGGGCTGCCGGGCTACCCGTGGCCGACGCAGCGATCACCCAAATTGGTTTTCGCGGTTCTGGTTGCGCGCTGGTTGACGAACTACGCTGCGAAGGAGAGGGCGAAATCCGCGGGCCGTCTGAGCAATCAGCCCCGGCGCGAGGCCATCCGGCGACAATCGGCTGTGTCGTATATCGACGGTCGCTCGACGCGTGGCGCGGTACGGCAGCAAGCCTTGTCCATCGCGAAAACACTACGCATGCCCGCTCGCGTTGCACCGGGGAATCCAGTCCGGGCGATCGTCGAAAGACGAGTCCCGTACCTTACGACATCTCGCCGAACGATCGCACATGGACGTGTTGCTCTGCCTGATCGTGCGATTGCGTATCAGCGCGCCGCCGCTGCACCCGGGGAATTCGTCAAGACTCGCTGGCCCGGGCGCGATCGGATTTCGAGCGAGGTTGGGACGCGTTTCGTAGAGCGAAGCTCGCGAACGGTGTTCGTTACGACGGCGGCGCCGCGTCCGGCCACGACAAACGATGCATGCGCGTGGCGAAGCCCGCGACTCGCGGCCCGCGTGATGGTGCAGTCCGATCGTCGCAGCCGTGAAGCTGCCGTTCCACGGCGCGTCGACGCGTCCCGTAGCCGGGCGGCCGTGAGCGCCCGCAGTATGTATCGCGCCCATAGGTCAACGAACCGGCGAACGGTCGATTCGTTTGCCTCATCGTCACGGAGCGTGCATCGCTATAGCGAGCCCCGGGGCGACGACAGCCGAAAGGGTCGAGCGAGACAGCTTCCGTTTCACGACCGTGTTTTGACATTGAGGCCTGTCCATATTCATCGGATTGCCTCGGCTGCGCCGATTGTATGCGCGACTCAGGGGCCTCGCGCCGCGCTTGCTCGGCCCCAATATCGATGGGGGCGGACGGACCTGAGCGCTCTGCGCTTCTTGCCGCGCCATAGCGATGCGCAGCCCGCTGCCGCTGTCGTACGCCGGACTGTTCGTCGGGCTGCGTCCACGCCGCGCCGGTTCTTGACTGAACGGTCCATATCGTTGCGAGCTCATGCGGTCGTTGCGTTGGCATCGTATGACTTGGCGGCAAGGCCGGCGATGATCGTGCAGCACGGTACCGAATCGACAAGCTCGCGCGAGCAAGCGACGACAGGCGCACGGCAAGCGCATACGACGAAGGATTCGCGCGCGCGGCCCGCATCACATGAGAGTGATCGATCAGACAATCGATCGCCGCGCCCGCCCGCAGCCGAGGAAGTGCGCCGAATTTTGATTCCGCTCTTGCAGGAAACGCTGTTTTCCGAGCGAATCATGGGGCGATTGGCGAATGGCGTCGTCTCGGAGGCGGATCGGCGCGATAACGTGGAAAGGTACCGTAAATCAGGGGGACGCTGATGCTTGAACGAAACAGTGCGCGGGGCGCGCTTATCCAGCTCTTTCCGGCCACGTTGCAGCGCGCGACCATTCATGTCGAGAACTCCAACGCGAGCCAGATGAAGGTCGAGCACAAGCACATCGAGGTGATGTACAACCCCGAGGAGTTGTCGCTGAGGCAACATGCGGCGGTTGAAGGCGAGGGTAACAATGTATGGTTCTCTCGGACCCAGCCAGAAGATATGGTAGTCACGCTCTTTTTCGATACGTACGAAAAGGGCTCGGACGTACGCAAGAAGACCAATGACATTCTGGCGTTGACGGAGCCTTGGCCGTCGAAGAAGGGGGCGAAGGTGCCGCCGACAGTGCGATTCATGTGGGCCGATCATCTGTTCACTGGGATCGTGACGCATGTCGCGCAAAGGTTCACGATGTTTCTGCCCACGGGGGAGCCTGTTAGAGCGGAGCTGACCGTGACGTTCAAGGAGGTTTTGACCGACACGGAAGAGATCAAAGCGAAAGGGCTCGATAACTGCCGGGCGTTGTACACCGTTATCGGAAGCGACCGTCTAGGTTCGATCGCGTATAACGCGTTAGGGGATTTGAGCCAATGGCGTCTTATCGCCGAGGCAAACGGAATCTACGATCCAATTGCATTTCCGGGGCACGTGTGGACCGGCCGGAAGATCGCCATACCCGATACGGACCACGTCACGTTCGAGCCGAAAGGGGCATCGGACTATGTCTGACTTCGGCGGCGAGAACCCGACTGCACACAACGCCGCGGAAGGTGGGGCAGCGCCGACGTCCGACGACGGCCGCACGCTAACGTATGGCGTGGTGCGAAACGCAAACGAATTTCGCGATATCAAGAGCAACGGCAAGAAGATCACCGCCGTCGCCAGCTCCGCGTATGTTTCGATCGTTCTCGTTCAAGAGATCAACGCGCCGACGATGTGCCAGGTCGTCTTTGAACTGGAAACGAATTGGACCGACAACGACTTCAAGCAGTTTGCGCCTGGCTCCATGCTGGAAATTCCTGACGAGGCGGTACAGGATGCACAGCTTCCACCCATGTACGTGAGCGGCGTCGCACTCGATGGGAGCACGGGGGCGGGCATGCGATCGACGCTGACCGTCACTGCCTTCGACAAGATGCACTTCCTTCGGTTTGGCGAATACAGCAAGAGTTTTGTCGATCAGAGCGACAGGGATATTTTCGAGTGGTTAGCGAAGACGGTGGGGATGAAGGTTTACGCGATGGGGTACGTGTCGACGCTCAAGTATCCGTTCTTCCTCGAGGATAACGAAACGCGATACGACTTTCTATTGAGAATATGCCGGCAGGCGTACTACGAATGCATGGTGAAGTTGGAAGGTGAAAACGAGACGCTCGTTGTGAGCACTCGGAGCTACGCGAACAGCGCGCTCGATCCGCCGTTGTTTTACAACTACGACATCGAAGCGATCAACCTCGATATGCGTGCGCCGACATTGGGAGAGACGGTCACGACACGCGGATACGACATTTTAAACGGCGAGCCTGTGAGTACGGCTGAGAGCGAGGATTCCTCGCTCTACGAAATGCGGGGGAAGCAAACGGCGTTCGATGCATCCAAACTGTTCGGGGAGTCGCCGGTGACGCTGAAGCGACCGGATATGAGTGGCGAGGATACGCTCGATAACATCGCTAAGGCGCAGCGCCAGCGTCTCCAAGATACCTTTATCGAGGGAGCGGTGACGCTGAGGCAGATCAACCTCGAAGCATGCCCCGGCGTCAACGTCGAGCTCAAGGGAATAAATAGCCGTTTTGACGGCCTGTATCACGTCGTAAAAAGCACGCATCGGATCGATCGCAATCGGAACTTCACCATCTTGAACGTAACAAGGAGTGGAATGTGAGCGCGCGCTTGAAGCTCGAACTGGGGGTGGTGGTCAACGCAACGGATCCGAGAAAGCTTGGCCGCGTCCAGGTTCAGTATGAAGATGGCGTGATATCCAATTGGCTTGAGGTCGCGAGCCCGTTTGCGGGGCCTGGATACGGGATGTTCTCGCTGGAGACGACGCTGGGGGCGCAGACTCCCGCGCCCGCCGATCCAAAGCCTCCGCAGAAGCGCTACGGTAATACAGCTTCTACTACGCCGGCGTCGTCTACTACGGCCACGTCCTCCACTGAGACGACGCAGTCAGAGCAGCCGGCGGCAAGTGCGCCTACGCTCGCGTTGGTTGCGTTCGCCATGGACGATCGGACCTATGGATACGTTATCGGCTTTCTTTTCCGTTGGGATAAAAACGCCTCGCCCTATATCGTCGATGATGAAAAGAAGAGGCAAAGCGTGTGGCTCGTAAAAACGAAGAACGGAAAGACGATCACACTCGACGATTCGGACGATACCCCCTCGATCACGATCGCGGACGAAAACCAAAACGTCATAACGCTCGATACGAAGAAAAACGAGATTTCAATCGTAAGCCAGGGCAACTTATCGATCACGGCGACCGAAAAGCTAACCCTGAAAGGGAAGAATGTGGAGGTGGAGGGCCAGGGAAACGTCAAGATCGAGGCGAGCGAGATCGATCTCAATGCACAGATGGAGGGGACACCACCCGCACCGGCAACTCAGCCACCGAAAATGCCTCAACCACCGAAGGCACCGCAATGAATCCGTTCATAGCCAAGTCGGGCGACGCCATTGAAGGAACCGATGTTCACACTGTGGTCAACACAGCCACTAATGTGACTCAACCGCAGTCGTTTCCGTTCTCCGGGACTTTCGATCCAGCAACGCTTGAGGCTAGAGTGAAGGTCAACGACATGCCGGTGGCCACGATCAACTCGCAGGCTGAAAATCAGCCTGCGCATATTCCTGCGCCGTCGTACGCGTTCGCCGATCCGCCGACGAACCTCGGTCAACTTTCATCATGCACGATCAAAGTGAAAGTCAATGGCAAAAAGGTCGCAAGAGATGGAGATTCATGCACGACCTGCACTGAGGGAGCCCAGAACGCACAGGTGCAGGTGTGGCAGAAGGTCAAGGTTCGTATCGGCGAAGCCAGTCCCGGAGGCGTCTGATGCTCGTCAATGAGGATTTCCTGGGCAGGGGCTGGTCATCTCCGATCGCGATCTCGACATCCGGCCAGGTGCAATGGAGCGCCGGCGAAGAAAAAATTCGGGAATCGATCTTGATCATCCTTCGCACCGCGCCTGGGGAGCGTGTGCTGATGCCGACCTTCGGTTGCCGCATTGGTGAGCTCGTATTTGCTTCGAATAACGGCACGACGAGAGCGTTGGCGCAAACCTACGTGACCGAGGCGCTGCGGACGTGGGAGCCCCGTATCGATCTTTCCGATATCACGGTGGGCATCGATCCCGCGATGCCGAATGCGTTGCCGATCAGTATCGACTACGTCGTAAGAGAGACGAACAACGCGGGCAATCTCGTTTATCCGTTCTTACTGAAATGAGCCGCGCATGAGCGTTCCGATTTTCGATCTCCGCACGGCTGCGACGTTCTTTAGCGATGCACTGGCGCTTGCGCGTCTGTATTGCCCGCAATGGGCGCTGCCAGAGGACGATGACGGCGTGACACCCACCGCCGTCGCGCAAGATCCGGGTTTGGTCTTGCTCGAGTTGTTTTCGCTATTGGGGCAGGACTTGGCAAGCGTGCTAAACGCCATACCAGCGCAGCGTCAGCTCGCCTTATATCGCCTTTTGGATATGACGCTGCGGCCCGCGGTGTGCGCATCGGCGCCGATTCAATTTTCGCTCGCGCAAAAGCGTGCGGCTGTCGTGTTACCGAAAGGCACGACCGTCAGCGCGCCTTCCGCACAGGGCGTGCGTTTCGAGACCAATGTCGACCTGCAGGTGTTGCCCGCGACCCTTAGCGCTGTGCTAACTGTAGTGCCGAGGTTGGATCGCTATTGGGACCTTCAATCGTTGTGGCAAGCCGGCAATTCGGCACCGGCGTTTCCGGATAACGACGCAGACGAGAGCGAGGTCGAACGCTCCTTCGCTCATTGTCTGATGCTAGGCGACCCGACGCTGTTCGACCCGGCAAGGGGGGCGAGTCGAATGACGCTGATATTCAGCGGGGAGAGGCTCGCGCGAGAATACTTTCTGCGCTGGTATGACGGTGCGATGAACCCGCTACTCGTCTCGGTGGAGAGTTCGCGCGATCAGCGTACGTGCAGGATCGAATTCGCCGTCATGCCCTCCGCGCCGGCCGAATCGGTCACGGCGTTGCATGCTTCGATCTCTGCGCTCGCGGGCCGTCAGTTGGATATGACGGACCCGTACATCGAGGCTGGGACAACGACGCCCCTTAACTGGGTCGTATGCGCGCCCCGTGCCGATCGGCGCATCGTGCCCGCTTTGAACGGTGGCCTTCCGCGAATCGATTCGATCTGGTGTGATTTCGGCACATTATCGACTGCACCTCAGCAAGCGGCCGCCGGTGCGTATCTTATCGATCTAAATAACGGCGCTTATGCGTTCGGAAAAGTTCCGGCGCAAGACGGCTGCTTCAATATTCGGTGCGATGCTGCGTTTTCGGCGCAGGGTGCGCCGGTCAGCATGCAAATCGACATCCGCCCCATTACTCAGAGATACCCGATACAACTCGAATGGGAATATTGGAACGGGGCGGGCTGGTACCCGTTGGCAGCCGTTGACGATTCGTACCGGTTCCTTGATGGAACGAACGGGTTGACCGAGAGCGGCACGGTTTCTTTCCTCTGCCCGCCTGTTACATCGGTAACCGTGGCGGGAAGCTTGGGCTGTTGGGTTCGCGCAAGGATCGCCGAAGGCAACTACGGCAACGCGGCGGACGGATTCGATCCGCCGTTCGTGTACTCGCTGACTATCGAATACAAAAGTGGCGGTGTGCCGGCCTCGGTATGGACTCACAACGCTTTTGAGCTAGAACTGGTTTATTCGAAAAGCGATCTTTTCCCCGCGCCCAGCATCGAACCGTATAAGCCGCTGGCGGAAGAGGGTCCTTCGCTGTACTTGGCCTTTGACGCGTCGGGTTTACTTCCATACGGCCTCGACCAACGATTGACGCTGTACTGCGATGTCGATGCGCACGATGAGCATATCGGCTATAGCGACGCTGGGCAGTGGCAATGGTTCGATGCAACAATCGCTGGGTGGAAGCCGCTCACGATCGAGGTGCACGAAGCAGGGCTAGCACGCAGCGGGACCATCAGCTTCGATGTGCCGGCGCGGATGCGAAGTGGTGTCCTTTTCTCCCAAACGGCTTGCTGGTTTCGCGTGCTATGCCCGCGCCAGAACGGCGCGCTGCGATTGCGCGGCATTTACCCGAATACGGTAACCGGTTGCAATCGTGAGACTTATCGCGACGAAGTGCTCGGTTCCAGCAACGGTCAACCAGACCAGCGGTTCGTATTGGGTCAGATCGCCACGACCCCGACGGGAACGGATCAGGTGCTGCTTGCCATGAGCGAAGACCCGCAGTACGCGGTGGCGATATCGGTCGTAGAGCCAACGAACGCTGTTTCTCCTGCGATTGGCGTGAATCAAACGCAGCAACAAACGATCACGTATCCGTGGACACGCGTGGATAGTTTCGTCGGGCGAGGCCCGAACGAACGCATCTTCACCGTGGATGTCCTTGCTGGAGCGATCCTCTTCGGCGACGGAAAAAACGGAAAAATCCCCCCACCGGGCACCCGCAACGTTGTCGCGACACGCTACGCGATAACGCGCGGTTCGGGAGGGAATCTGGCCGCCGGCACGCTCACCAGTTTGTACAGTTCGACGCCGGGCATTACCCGGGTGACGAACCCGATCGCGGCGCGCGGCGGCGCGGATGCTGAGGTTGTCACCGATCTGACGGTTGGCGGCCCAGGACGCGTGCGCGCAAACGATCGTGTCGTGAGCGCTGCGGATGCACAGGCCCTCGCGCCGTTGGCAAACGCGGGGGTGCGTCGAGTGCGCGCAATCGAACGCGCATGGGGGGGCGGGATGACCCTGCACGGCGTTTTTTCTTCTGTGCCGGCGCTCACGTCGCCAGACGATATAGGTTGGCCGCAGCTCGAACTCGTCGTTCTAGCGGCATCGAATGAGCCGGAGCCGCTCACGCCGATGTCGATGCTAGACGATGTTTTGGCGTACGTGCGCGATCGCAGTACGCCGGCGTTAGGCGCTCGAACAAGCGCGCGACGTCCATCTTTCAAGCGCATCGACGTTGCAGTGTTGCTGGAAACCAACGAACCGAAAGCGCAATGGCGTGCGCTGCAGGCGACCATTACAGCTCAATTGACGCAGTTCCTCCATCCCTCTCGAGGCGGGACGGATTCGATGGGCTGGCCGATCGGCGAGGCGGTGAGGTACCAGTCAGTGCGCTCGTTTTTGCAAGACTGTCAATCGTCGGTGACCGCAGTGTTGGCATTGGCGCTGGGCGGACAGACGGACGATGTCGTGCTACGGCCCTATGAAGCGCCTTCGGCGGGGACGATCGACCTGCGCTTTGCGGAGGCACAGCCGTCATGACCTTCGAGCTTCCCAATCTGGACGTGATGCAGGCGCAGCAGGTGCTGGATCAGCTCACGCGCCGCATCCCCGGTTATTCGCCCGGATGGACCGATTACAACCCGTCGGACCCCGGTATTACACTGCTGCAGATGCTCGTGTGGATTTGCGAAGGCACGGCCTTTACGGCTAACGCCGTACCGTTGGAGACCTATCGAAACATGTTGCGTTCGGTGGTGGGTTTGTCGAGCGCGGTGGCGTTGCCGGGATCGCAGGCGCAGGATTACGGGACGGTTTTTCCCTACGCGGCCTATGCGGACAACAATTCGCAAGATCCTGCTTACGAGGCGCTCAAGGAAACCCTCGTAGACATGGAAATGGGTGCGAAGCTCGGCTACACGGCTCTGCAGCAAGCCGTTGTCACGTATCGTCGCGCGCCGTATCTCGCGATCACGCCCAATGACTTGTCGGCGCTGACCGCGGAAGTTAGTGCGTTCATCGATGCACAAGCGCAACCAGGCGACGCAATGCTGCACGTCGCCCGTTTGTGTTTGAAGCAACGCGGCGATGCGTCCGATCTCTTTCTGGTGAATGACGCGGGCTATACGTACTCGACGCCAGCTAGCGACGGAAATGGAACGTTCGCCGTTTCCCTTACGACGGCGCTCGAGGACGACACGGCCGCGGCCGAAGCGACGCTGCTCGACAGCGTCCAGCAGTACTTAGGGGCTCGCACGCTACTGGGCGGCATGCTCTCGATCCACCACGCTCATCTGGTTTATCTCGACGTGCGCTGTCAGGTGCGCTGCTTTGCCCGCGAGCGTGCGGGCGAGGTCGCGGGCTCCGTCCTGGTGGCGCTCGAACAAGCAGTGCAGCCGCTTCGCTTGGACGGCGGGCGTCAGTGGGCATACGGCGCGCGAATCGACGGGACGACACTGACGCCGCTGATCGCTGCCGTGCCCGGCATTGATCGGATCGAAGCGATGACTGTTCAAACGGTGGGTCCCGCGATTTCGTTGTTTCGCCGTCCGGCGCTACAGATGGGCGGCGAGGTGACGAAGCCTGGCACCCGTCATCCATCGGTAGCGGGACAGATGCCGTCGCCTCGCTTCCCCCATCCCCCGAGCGTGATCGAGAGTGGTCTGCCGCGGCTGTATTCGGCTTGCGTAACGGCGCTGGAGGCTGACGATGACTAGCGAAAGCGACGGCACGAGCACGCTCGATACTGTGCCATCGAGCTATCTGCGCTATCTGCCGGGGATCTACTCCGATTCGAATGGATCTGGCGATCTGCCGTTCTTGGCGTTGTATCTCAAGGTATTCGAGAAGCTGCTGTCGGGTATCGGAGACGGCGGGGACCTGGCGCTCGCCAACCCTAATCTCGACCTCTCGGTCGCCAACCGCGCGGGCATACGGCAGCTGCTCGACGCTTCCCTTATCGGTAATCTGTTTTATCCGCGTTGGAGTTTCCTGTTTCCGAGCGGTGATCAAAACAGTGATCCGTCTGTGTTCATGCCGCCTTTGTCGGGAGATGACGACCCCGACGACCAAACGGCGCTCTTCAATGCGCTGGCTAACTATTTCGGCTTACCGGAGTTCACGGGCGAAGCGGATGGCCTCTCGCCGGTGGAGGCATGGGCGCGGTCGTTTTTGTCGTGGCTAGGCGGGACGATCGGATTAGAGGTCGACAAGAACTGGTCGATCGACTCTGTTCGGACGTTGATCGGTCAAGCGTTCCCTTTCGCGCGTGCTCGGGGCACACCGATGGGGATGATGTGGCTGCTCAACGCACACTTGCTTGCGCGTCCAGTGGCGATCGACGGTGTGACGCTTAGTACCGCGACGGTTGACGATTGCTTCAGGCCCACGATCGTCGTGTTCGACGAGGATCCAGGCACGCCGCCAGCCTTTCGTGTTTGCGACTCGTACTCCGCCGACCCGGCGCGGGCCGTCATCATCTCGGATGTCGTGGGGCCGACGATCGATAGAGACACCACAGGCACGCCGGCCGGCGTGGACGATACGACCGTCGTGGCGTATGTGCCGTGGCGCTTTGAGGTCGATATAACGCTATCCGCGACCGCCAGCGTTTCGTCGAGCGATCAAGCGCGCGCGGCGCAAGCGTACTTCCGTTTGGTGCGCTCAGCGCTCGATCCGGCGAGACCCGCGCTCACGACGTATGCCGTGAACTTCACCGTGAATGTGCAGGCACCAAGTAGCTCTTCGTCAAGTGCACCGGGTCATGGGTTTCTGAACCGCTCCGACGCGTGGGCCGATTTTGAGGATGCCAAATGAGTGACACTCCGATTGCGCGCGTCAATTACTTCAGCGGCGAAGCACTGCTTACGGCGGATTTCGAGGATGAGCAGAGCTATCACACGCAAGCGCGGGAGCTTTTGAACGAGGGCGTGTTCTCGCCCGGGATCGTGGAAGGGCTCGATGTTAGCTGGTCGCATACCGGCAATCAACTGACGGTGGATGCGGGCAAGGCGCTTGACATTCAAGGGCGTCTGATTTTTCTCGCTACTCAGACCACGCCCTTCACCCCACCGCTTCAAACCGGGGCTAATTTTCTGACGATCTTCTTTCATGAAGACCAAACCGATCAGCAGAACGAGCCCTACGGGCAGGGATATAAGCGCTGGACCCAAAACCCGAAGATCGCGTGCAGGGGGACGTTCGATCCCGACGGAGGAGACATTCTGCTGGCGATCGTTATGTCCTCCGACGGGACCAACATCTCGAGCGTTAAGTACAACTACACCGACCCTCGGAACAACGGCGATTACTACTCGCGACGTCATATAGGCGCGACCCTTCGGTCGATCGATTTTGTCGACGAGGGCAATGGGCCTGGTGGAGCGACGGGGCGCATCGTGTTGGATCAAGAAACGCTTGTGTTGACGGCGCCAAAGATCGACTTGAACGGCGCTGTCACCGCACCAAACGTAACATCGGCGACCGGTAACTTTATTGGCAATTTCAGCGGCACCTTCACGGGCGATGGCAGGCTGCTCACGCTGCCTCCAACCACGAGCGCCTGGCAGCCGAATGGCGACGATATTTATTACGAGGCAGGGCATGTAGCGATCGGTGATCAGAATGCCTCGGCCGCGGTTTTGACGATAAGAAGGGAAAACGTCCATCCTAAGGTCGCGACAGGGTTGATATCGCTAGATCCTGACGGGCATACGTTGCGCGGATATCAAACGAAGTTTCTGAGCGAACTGAAGGCAGGCGACGTCATCACTTACGATTACGCGCCGGAGCAGACGGCGACCATCGTGCATTTGACGTCGCCAACCGAAGTGGAGATTGATAAAAGGTTTCATATCGACCTGGGGCCAAGTGCATATAGCACGCAGCGTGGTGCGGGCGCTAAGAGTCCCGGGCCGGGCAAGGTCGTTGCCAACGATACTACTGTGACTTGCATCGGCGCTACGTTCCAAGGTCTAGCGGAGGGCGACACCCTTATTCTCGATGCTTCGGTGGAGGACTACCCCAAGTGCCTGCGCGTGCAAAGCATCGATAGCGATACGCAGATGACGGTCGTCAACATGTTGACCGGGGGCGCCGACGCCGCCGTGCTCGGGGGACCGAAGTTGTCGGCGTTTTCAGGCACGCAGTCGGTGCTGTTGGTCGCGGGGGGCGTGCCTGATCCGCCCGTTGGCGCGCCACCGCCGGCGCTAGCAGTCGCGGAGAACGGCAGTGGCGGCCAGATGCCCAACACCGTGGGCATTAACGTCGATGGCGCCAGTTTGGACGGATCCAACGCGTTAGAGGTAAGAGGCACGTGTCAGCTCTCCCGGTGGCCACTCGATGCGACCCACTCGGCCGAACTCTTAAATGTGGGCGGTACGCAGAGTCCGTCATATCAAGGGCTGACTGTGACGGATAACGGGTCGGGCCACACGCCTCGCCAAACCGTTTCGATCAATGTCCCGACCGTCGCTGATTCGTATGCGCTCGATGTGGGCGGCCCGAGCCGGTTAGGGAGCCTGGAGGTGACCTCCGACTTGAATGTCAGCTCGACGGGGACGCTCAAGGTTGGGTCGGAAATCGATACGGACAAAATAGGCCCGTACACCGTGGGCGGCCCGGTCGAGGTGACGAGCGACTTGGTGATAGACAAGACAATCAGAGGAGTGAGCCCCGGGGGGCCAGGTGGGCTGGTGCCGACGCTAAAAGTGGGCGGCAACCTGGAGGTTTCGGCAAACGCAACCATAGATGGGAACTTGCATGTTAACGGGACGATAGGCGGCAACATTCCGATTCTTCAAGGGCCGCTTACGATTGACGGCCCACTCTTCGTGACAAACGGCAATACGGTCGCTGACAATGATCTTCTTGTTCACGGGAATTTGCATGTGAATGGGGCAATGACTACCGATGCCATCACGGTTAATCGGCACAATGCGCAAGGCGATATTGTTTGGTCGGCAACGGACGATGGCAACCTTTCAATGATTGGAACGCTTTCCGTTGGGCCGACGGGCAACCCGAATTTTACGGTTACGCCGACGGGAAACGTGAATTCTAACGGAGCGATTACTGTTGGAGGGGCGTTTTCGGTGGAGAGTGGTGATTTTTTGATTAATACAGACGGATCGATAAATATATTTGGCGAGACAAAAAATTTCACGAACTCATCCATTAACTTTGGAAGCAACCCATTTCTCGAGGGCACCACGCGGACGGATGGATTCTTTGTCGTGTCTGTCGATCCAGAAAGCTTGCACTTTGGCAGCTCTGGCGGCATTAACGTCGAAGTTCGAGCCGTGCGAGGCGATTCATACTCGGTGTACGCGGGTGCGTTTGTGGCCACGACGGTCGGTCGGGCGGGCGGAAGTACCTCGGTTCCGGTGCAAAAGGGAAGTCATTGCACGTTCACCGCAGTCCTGAAGGCGGGTTCCGCTGCCACGGTTGGAGTGACGGTCACTTGGATCCCGTTTGGAACCGGGGTATTTCCAAATATGTAGTGCGTGCAACGGTATGGCGGGGTACGTCGATTTTTCGGAAATCAAAAGCACAGGAAGAGATCGCGATGTCTATCCAGCACTTCATAACGTTTCACAATCAAACGAAGCATTCGATAACGCTGACTAGACCAAATGAGACCGCTGTTTTGCGCGTTTGCTCTTGCTGGAATACTTGGGGCCCGGGGGCAATCAACATTCAAGCGGGAGGGACGCGTCTTGTCGCGCTGGAGGACAATGACGGCGTTGGCCATTGCGACGGAGGCCCCAAGGTCATAAGTTGGCAAGCTTCCGATCGTTACATTCCGGTCGGGGGTAACCATCGTTACAACGTCCCTTGGCTGATCCGGTACGGGACTTTTGACAGCAAAAGATATGGCGGATGGGCCGCTATGGTCTCAGGGCCTATAGTATTCGCTGACGTTGGCGGCAATCCATGCACGAGTCCTTGTTGGGTCGGAAGACCCGATCTTCTTATGGTCAACATCTACCTGTGACCGATGCGTGCGGTTGATCACGGAGATGCGTCAAGCACTCCCTGACGAAGTTCGATTGATGGGCTCGCAGTCGACCGCAGGGGAAAGCCCGGAAAGCCCAAATCCGCTGGAATCGCAATCGGTAGCCTCGAACCGGCGTCAATGACTAACTATTGAGATCTCGGCCAGCAGTCGAAATGTCATGCAATCACCAAGCACAGGGCGGAGTTGACGCTGTCTTAGCAGGCAGTAGTATTGATTCCGCTATTGCTCGTGGCAGATAACAGACTTTCCTCACCACTTCTTTCCATCCAGGCGCACCATGACAACGACAGGCGCGTCACTTGCCGAGTCGGCCGCCCCCTACGCCGACAATCCCGATTTGCTCGCCGACCTACGCCGCTTCGTCGAATCGCTGCTCTCGACAGCAGATCGCGCCGGGACGGATTGCCCGCTTACAGCGTCCCACCAAGCCTCCCACACCTGGCGCGCCATCGCCGCCCGCATGGCAGCCACCGTCAAATCCCAGATTTTCGTCCCGCTAGCGCACGTCGCGCTCGTGTTTCAGCTCGATGCGCGTGACGTGCAACTGTTGTCGCTCGCATTGATGCTCGAGGCCGATCGCTCGATAAACGACGCGTTCTCGATGCTGGCTCGCGCGTTGCAGGAATCCGACGGTATCAACGATCGTACGCGCTCGACAACAGCCGCGGGCGCGCCTGCCTCGCTCAGAACCGTTACCTGTCTCCTGGGCGACATCCGAGGCTGCCTATTCGCCGATAGTCCGCTATGTGTGCATCAACTGATCGAGCTCGTCGACGTCAACGTCTCGACGCTAGAAGGCGCGTATCGTTTAGCACCCGCGCTCACCGCGTACTTGCTTGGCCTTGCCGCCCCGCAACCTCGAATTGGCGATCACACGGCGGTCGATGTGATCGCCGAGGAATCGGTCACGGAACTCATCGTCGGCGAAAACATCAAGCGTCAACTCCAACGCTTCGTGGACATGTGCTGTGCGCCGAATGGGCGATTCGGCGCCGTCGTGCTTCAAATCGAGGCCGACGATACGACGCTCGCCGGTGCGCTTGCTGCCGCGGCATTTTCGAGTATGGGCTACGGCTTGGCGCGCTTGGATGCGCGACATATTCGATGGGCCTATCAAAGCGCCGATCACCGTCTTTCGACGTTGCAGCAGCAATTACGCATAGCATGTCGAGACGCCGCGCTCTGCACGCAGGTGCTCATGCTCAGCGATACCGATGCGTTAGTTGGCAACGAAGAGCGCGAACACATCGATCTTTTCGACAGCACGATTCAGTCGCTGCTTCAGGCCGCCACGTATGTGGTGATCCTCAACGGCCCCTCCAGGCGGCTCGCCGATACCGTTGCGGGCTCTCGCCAGCAAGGGGTGCGGTTGTTCCAGGTGTGCGTGCCGCCGCCTACGCCCGATTTGCGCAAGCGTGCCTGGGACAAGCATGCGGATTACTACGATCTGCCGCTCGACGATCGTCTGTTGACCGCGGTAGCAGACGCCTACACGTTCACGGAAGCGCGTATCGCCGCGGTGATCGATACGCTGGCGGGGCGGCATGCCTTAGCCGGCGACGAAAAGATCGAGCCGATGCTGTGGGACGTCTGCCGCACCGAGGCGCAGGACCAGCCGATCGGCGTGGCCAAACGCGTGGATGCGCCTTATCGGCTAAGCGATCTCGTCGCGCCCCCGAAGACCGTCGCATTGCTCCAAGAAGTGCTTGGTCAAATGCGGCATCGCGCATACGTGATCGACGAACTCGGTTTCGCGGCTAAACATCCAGCCGTCAAGAATTTATGCGTGCTCTTCTATGGATCGCCGGGAACGGGCAAGACGATGGCCTCGTCGATTCTCGCCAATGAGCTCTCTCTACCGTTGTATCGCGTCGACCTCTCCACGGTGCTCAGCAAATATATCGGCGAGACGGAGCGCAACATCGCGCAGTTGTTCGAGCGCGCGCAGTTGATGAACGTCGTGCTGCACTTCGACGAAGCGGAAGGGCTCTTCAGCAAGCGAACCGATGCGAAGGATTCGCACGACCGCTTCGCGAACTTGCAAGTGGGCTTTCTATTGCAAAGAATCGAGTCCTATCAGGGCCTCGTGATCCTATCGACGAATTTGATGGGCAACATCGATAAGGCCTTCTTGCGGCGCTTTGGGTTCGTAATCGAGTTTCCGTCGCCGACGAGCGAGGAGCGGCTGCACTTGTGGCGGCAGATTTTTCCGCAGCGGGTGCGATTGCACGACGATGTCGATCTCGAGGTGCTGGCCGACAAGGCGGCGCTATCGGGGGGCTACATCCGCAACGCGGCCCTCAGCGCAACGTTCCTTGCCGCGCAGGAGGGCTCGGCGGTCAAAATGAAGCACCTGGTGAAATCGGTTGGACGCGAATATGAAAAGCTCGGGAAGTTGTTTTCGGAGGCCGATTTCATGTAAGCGTTCGATGCTTGGCCGTGCCTTCGTGTCCGAGAATGCGGCTTGTTCATCGAAGATGATGAACGCATCGAAACATTGAACCAGCGTCCGCGTCTGCCTGCCGGTCCCTCGTTCCACCTTGGCTGCGGCATAATCGCATTTCCGCCGCGCGAGCCTTCTGCCCATGCTGCCAGCACTCGATACCGCCCGCCTATTGATCCGCGAGCGCACGCTCGACGATCTCGAAGCCTGCCTGGAAATGGATCGCGATCCAGACGTTACCCGCTATATCGCCGGGCCTTGGCATGACCCGGTCGCGCACAGGCAATTCGTTGAATACCGCATCACACGTCGATACCCGCCCGGCCTCGGCTATTGGAGCATCCGCGAACGCACCGATCCCGATCGATTCATCGGATGGGTATTGTTGATCCCCGACCACGGAAGGGGCCCCGACGTCGAGATCGGCTGGCGCCTGGTTCGTTCGGCGTGGGGACGAGGCCTCGCGGTCGAAGCGGCAAGCGCGCTCGTGGCCCACGCGTTCGGCACGGTGCGGCTGCCACGCGTTATCGCCGATATTGCCGCTGACAACCATGCCTCGCTGCGTGTGGCGGAAAAGCTCGGAATGAACTGGGTAGGCCACGATTCCAGCGACGGCCGGCGATACGAACGCTATCGTCTGATGCGCGAAGACCTCCGCGGTAGCTAGACGCGAAGCAACGCTTGCGAGCAGAGGCCAAACCAGAACCCGATATTTCTCCAGCCCGCCCGGGCTCGCGTGCTCTCGATTGGTGTCGTAAGGGCAACACCGTGATCCCGTTGGCGCGTCTACCGCGCTTCGCGGCGTCGGACTACGATGACTTCGTGCGGTGCATCGCCGCTAGCGGCACCCGTCGAACGCGGGTGTTCACCGTCGTAGCCAGGAGAAATCATGAGCCAGCGTTTCAACTACATTCAGCAATCGCCGCAGCTTTTCAAGAAGCTTCTCGACTTCAGCAATCAATTGAAGGAGAGCGCCATCGAAGAATCGATCCGCGATCTCGTGTCGATTCGAGCTTCGCAAATCAATGGCTGCGGATTTTGCGTCGACATGCACGTCAAGGAAGCGCGCTTGCACGGCGAGCGCGAACTGCGTCTCCATCATCTCGCGATCTGGCGCGAATCGCCTCTCTTCGCGCCGCGTGAGCGCGCCGCGCTCGCATGGGCCGAAGCATTGACCAAACTCGCCGAGCATGGCGTGCCGGATGATATCTACGAGCATGTCCGTACGCAGTTCTCGGAGAAGGAACTGTCGGATCTGACGTACGAAGTCATGGCCATCAACGCCTGGAATCGCGCGAACATCGCGTGCAGGACCGTGCCCGGTTCAGCCGATAAAGCATTCGGCCTCGACAAGGCGAACCTGGCCTGAGCCATTGAGTTCATCCGTCTTCATCTTCGTCCCTGGCGTGCAGGCCGCGCCATTGGAAGGCACACCATGTTTCGACTGAAGAACACCGCAAGCGCAATGCTCGTCGTCGCGGGTGCACTGATCGGCGTGGCGTGGCGCGGGCGGCGGCGCCCGAAGCCGTCGTGACTCCGCTGATCAAAAAGCCGCTTGACGATTATCCCGGCAAGGAAGCGCTGATGATCGCGGTGACCTATCCGCCGGGTTCTGTCGATCCCGTTCATCGGCATCACGCGCACGGCTTCATCTATGTGTTGGAGGGGTCGATCGTGATGCAGGTCAAGGGCGGCAAGGAAGTCACGCTAACGCCTGGACAGACCTTTTATGAAGGTCCGAACGATGTGCATACAGTCGGGCGCAACGCGAGCCAAACCCAACCTGCAAAGTTCATCGTGCTTCTTCTGAAGGACAAGGGCGCTCCTGTGCTCGTGCCCGAGAAGTAGCCATGCTCTTGCGGCAACGCGTTGGGTTATCGGGGTGAAGCGCCAGATGCTATGAGTCCAGCGCCCGCCGCCGAGTTCGTCATTTTCCACCTGAGGGCAACAATCATGTCGCAGAAAATCTTGATAGTGGGCGCCGGCTTTGCCGGAGTATGGGGCGCATTGGGCGCAGCTCGCGTGCTCGATGGTGCGGGCGTGAGAAACAGTGACGTTGAAATCACGTTGATCTCCCCGAAACCGGAATTGCAAATCCGGCCGCGGCTGTACGAGAGCGAGCCGCAGCGAATGGCCGCGCCGCTGCAGCCCCTGCTCGACGCCGTTGGCGTGAAGTTCGTCGAGGGCCGTGTCGACACGATCTCGGTTCGCGACAACACACTGCGCGTCGTGTCCACCGACGGGCTCGAGCGTTCGCTCGCGTATGACCGGTTGTTATTGACGAGTGGCAGCAAATTGAGCAGGCCGCCGGTCCCCGGGTTGATGGAGCATGCTTTCTCTGTCGATTGCATCGACGATGCGACAGCGCTCGATCGTCATTTCGCAGCGCTCGCGAACCTGCCCGATTCACCGGAGCGCAATACGGTCGCGGTGGTGGGGTGCGGCTTTACGGGTATCGAGGTCGCCACTGAATTGCCGAAGCGAATGCGCACGTTGTTCGGCCCCGACGCCGCGATTCGCGTCGTCGTGATCGGCTCTCAGGACGAGATCGGTCCCGATCTAGGTCGCAATCCTCGGCCGTATGTATCCGAAGCCTTCGACGCGCTAGGTGTGGAAGCCGTGCTGGGGTCTCGGGTCGTGTCCGTCGATGCGGACGGGATCCGCACCGAGTCGGGTATCAGGATAAATGCGAGAACCGTGATCTGGGCGGGTGGCATGCGCGCCAGCTCGCTGACGGCGCAAGTTTCCTCACGGCTGGACCCGCTTGGACGCATCGAAGTGACACCTGATCTTCGCGTGGCGGAAGCGCCTAATGTGTTCGTGGCGGGTGACGTGGCACGCGCTCGCTGCGACGATGACGGGCGCTACGCATTGATGTCCTGTCAACACGCTATCGTGATGGGTCAATTCGGCGGCCACAACGTCGCGGCGGATCTGATCGGCGTCCCGACGCTGGAATATAGGCAGCCCTTCTACGCGACTTGCCTCGATCTCGGCGATTGGGGCGCTGTTTACTCCGAAGGCTGGGACCGGCAGATCAAACTCACGCACGCGGAAGGAAAAGCTCGGAAGCAGCTGATCAACACGCAGTGGATTTACCCTCCGGCGCCCAATCGCGCCGAGGCTCTGGCAGCAGGTAACCCGCTGCCTTCCGGCAGCTAGGCTGTCTGCCCCGCATGATCTGTGCGGTGAGCGGGGCGAACTAAATTACCCCGGTTCGGCGCAGGTAGCGATGAACGTCTTCAGCGGACGATCACACGCTGCTGCCGCCGCAGGGGTGTTTAGTCAGTCGACAACGGTCACGATGTTGACGGTCCCTTGTCGAGCCATCTTTGCATACGGGCACAAGCGCTCGGCAGTCCGAACCATCTCCTCCGCCACGGAGCGGTCGACGCCCGGCATCTGGACGCGAAGATCGATGACCAATGCGTAGCCTCCGTCCATGGGATCGCGGCCAAACGAAACCTGCACTGCCACGACCGTATCGCTGATATCCATTGCGGCGCGTTTCCCGAGCAAGTTCAACGCCCCGTGGAAGCATGAGGCAAAGCCCGCTGCGAACAACTGCTCGGGATTGGTCCCGCCACCGGGCCCGCCGAGCTCCGTGGGCAGCCGCAATTGCACGATGAGGTTTCCGTCATCTGAGCGCGCGACTCCGGATGCGCGGCCGTGACCCGTCTCGCCCCCGGAAACGGTGACTGTCGTCGTATAGAGCGGTTGAAAATCCCGGCCGCGATACCTATCGAGCAGGGAAAGCGGGGGAGCTTGCAGTTTCTTGTCGTTCATGAGGCATTCTCGAGTTCAATGAGGCGCGTTTCCAGCTAAGCTAGCGACCGTTCGCGCACATTACAGGCTTGCATTTTTCTTGCATTTTGCTTTCGTGACGCGGCAGAAGAAGTAACGGAATAAATACATGGAACGAGCGATCGGATGGGGAGTGCGGTGATCCACCGTTGGTGGCCCGTCAGGATCCGGTCAGCGGGGCAAACCCGCCTCCATCGTAAATCAGCGCAGCTTGCGAACGATAGAGCCGTTCCGGGACGCATAGTGTTTCCAATTGCGCGCCAATCCGAATGATCGGATGAAACCGTGCTGACGAGACGATCGGCACACACCAGATATCTTTGAACGGTCGAGTGCTACACTGCCCAAAGACCGGATCTCGTATTTTGCAGTGGGCGGCGCCGCGCGCGCCCCTGGGCCGCACCCAAAACGGCTCACACGTTCATGTGCCACCAGTGGGGCCATCAATGGATCAATCGGACATACCGCAGCGAAACTTTCGCGTCGGCTTGCCAAATAGCGCTGACGCGTTGTCTACCTGTTTCGCCACGAGTTACGCGGGGATCATCGCGTTCATGGCGGTCGCGACCGAAGGAAGCTTCGCCAAAGCGGCGCAACGATTGGGGGTGGGGCGCTCTGCAGTCTGTCGAAATGTCCAGAAGCTCGAAACGCAGCTCAGCACTCGCCTGTTTCTCCGAACGACACGGTCGACCAGTCTGACGCACGAAGGCGAAAGGTTCTTCGACAACTGCAACCAGGGCGTGACCCAAATCGTCGAGGCAATGAACGACATGCTGGACCTGCGCCAGGGCCCGCCTCGCGGCTTCCTTCGGGTCTGCTCGACCGTAGGATTTGGACGTAAGGTGGTCGCGCCGCTGCTTCTGAAGTTCTCCGAGGCCTACCCCGAGATCGCGGTCGACCTGCTGCTGGACGACAGGGCAGCCGATTTTGCCGCTGAACAGATCGATGTCGCGTTTCGCGATGGATGCATCGAGGACTCCAGCATCATCGCGAAACAGTTGATTCCAATGCAGATGATACTGTGCGCGTCCCGTGGCTATGCCGAGGCGCGGGGATTACCCTCCGTGTTGGAGGAGCTGGAGCAGCACGACTGTATCAACTTGAGATTCAACGGCCGCGTCTTCGAGTGGGATTTCAAGGTCGACGGCCGTATGCGAAAGTACTTGCCCACCGGCAGACTGACTTTCAATGATCCCGACCTGGTCTTGCAAGCAGTCTTGGAAGGTCGCGGCATTGCCCAAATGCCTGGCTATCAGATACGCGATCACATCGCACGCAATGATCTGGTCATGGCCTTGAGGCGGTATGTGCCGGACGACCGCGGTCATTACATCTGCTATCTCTGTCGACAGAACTTGCCGTCGCGCATTCGCGTGTTCGTCGATTTCATGACGGACGAAATTCGGGCGCTCAACCCGCTTTGCCTGGGCGAATTCAATCCGGAACCCTCGGAAATCGAGCACCAGGTGTGACGCTCTTCACGTAGACGCACGACCGAAGCGATCTCGTTGTTGGCGCCGTTGTAGGCGTGCGCCGCTTCTCCGACCTCGTGCATGAGGCGATTTCATCGATCGAAAGACGGCGCGACGCTGGCAAGTCGTCGCTGGGCAGTCCGGGACCGGCGGTCGCCGAGCTCGGCTGATCTCGAGGCGTGATCTTGGCGCCATCCATTGGTGTCGACACGGCAACAGTGAGTGGTCTGCCGCGTATCTACCGACGCGAGGGCTCGGCGCCTACCATTGCAGCATGGAACTAGCGATCGATATGACTGAGCGGCTGAATCAACTCGGTCGTTGGTCGCGAATTGGCTCTTCGGCGTATTTATACATGAGGCCCGCGAGCGATGCTTAACGCGTCGTGGGTATGACATTGGCAGTTCGTGATGGAAACTCCGTATATCGAATGGTTTGCGATCTCGCCGGCGTCGACCGGAACGGAACCCGCCGTTGCAGTGGGCGCCCATCTCGTGAGTGAACGTGATGGCTATACCCACCACGGAATTTATGTGGGAAGGGGGCGGGTCATTCACTATGGCGGATTTCATCATTCGGCCAAACGACGTCCGATTGAATATATTTCGCTGCGAGGATTTGCAGCCGGAAAACGAATAAGAGTTCAGTCGGAGCCCGATGCCATTTATACGGGATTCGATGCCGTGGAACGAGCCAGGTCGCGCCTCGGCGAAGATCGGTATCGACTGCTGACCAATAACTGCGAACACTTCTGTACATGGTGCTTTCTGGGCGTCGGACGCAGTGAACAAGTCCGTCGCTGCCTAATGAATCCATGGGCCGGTATCAAGACCCTGTTTGCGCTTTCAAAGGCCGAATGCAGCCCCTTCGTGATCGGCCGCAGCCGGCGTATCGAGGCGCTCGCGGTTTAGATTGCGCGGCGCGTCTTCGAACTCGCAAAGGCAAAGGATGCGCACCACGGTTCTCGAAAGAGAACATATTTATTCAACGATCCGATAGGCCAGAAAATGAGCATTCAATCAAACACCGGTCGGTGCGCATCCGGCGCACTGAAACTGGCTGTGCCGGTGATGTTCGCGTCGGCGCTATCTGCGTGCGCGAACTACGCCGGGATTCACAGCGACGCGAGAACGGCCGAGCCGCAGCAGTACGCGACGCACCAAAGCCTTCCAGGCGAACAAGGCCATTGGCCTGCCGCCAATTGGGCGGACCAGTTCGGCGACGCGCAACTCAAGGCGCTGATCGACGAGGCGTTGCAAAACAGCCCGACACTCGCGCAGGCGCGTGCGCGCATTGCCGCAGCCGCGGCGTACAGCGAAACCGCGAAGGCCGGCACCATGCCTCGCGTCGACGCGAGCTATTCGCTCACGCGTCAACAGTTCTCGAATACGACTTTCATGCCGCCGCCGTTTGCCGGCTCGTGGCAGACGGAGAACAAGGGCCTGCTAAGCGCCTCGTATGACCTCGATCTGTGGGGCAAAAATCGAGAGGCGTTGCGAGCGGCCATTTCGCAGCTGCAGGCAAGCCGGGCGGATGCGGAAGTCGTCAAGCTGACATTGACCACGTCGATTGCCCGTACCTACAACCAGCTTGCGCATCTGTACGCGTTGCGCGATATCGCGCAACAGGAAATCGAAAAGCGCGAGCAGATCGAGCGCATCACGGCGGCTCGCATCGCGATGGGCCTAGAAACCGAGGTCGAACGCAAGACCGCGCAGGCCAATCTCGCGACAAGCCGCGTTGCGCTGAGCTCGCTCGACGGCCAGGTCCTCACGACGCGCTATCAGATCGCCGCGTTGCTCGGCGCGGGCCCCGATCGTGGGTTGCGGATCGCGCGCCCTGTGCTCGGAACCGGTGACGAAGTACGCTTGCCCGACAATCTGCCCGCCGATCTGGTGAGCCGTCGGCCGGAGATCGTCGCTGCGCGCTGGCTTGTCGACGCGATGACGCACGACGTGAAGGAAGCGAAGGCGGAGTTCTATCCCGACATCAACTTGAGCGCCGCAATCGGTCTCGACGCTTTCGGCTTCGGCCGCTTTCTGACGGCGGCGAGCCGCGTGGCCTCGGTCGGGCCGGCAATCCACTTGCCCATCTTCGACGCGGGCCGACTGCGTGCGCAACTCAAAGGCCGATACGCCGACTTCGACTCCGCCGTCGCGACCTACAACCAGTCGCTCGTGACCGCGTTGAGCGAAGTCGCCACGGAACTGGCCGACGTGCGTTCGACGGACGCGCAACTGGTCGATGCGCAGACTGCACGGGATGCCGCCCGCAAGGCCGCCGATCTCGCGCTCGTGCAGTACAAGGCCGGTCTTACGAACCAACTGACGATCTTGAACGCGGACGTCAACGCGCTGGCCGCCGACCGTGCCGTAGCGGACTTGCGCTCGAACCGCCGCGATCGGCAGATTGGGCTGGCTAGCGCATTGGGCGGTGGTTTCGTCGACACGTCGAAGGCCGATTCCGCGGCGGCGCGGCGCGCCGTTGCGTCTGCGCCCAATCCGTCCGCCGTCGCCGCGCGCTGAGCGGCTACCCATCAAATCTGCCGGGAGAATTGAAATGAGCGAAATCAACGCGCCAGAACGCCAGGAGACCCGCTCCACGGCTGCGAAACGCGACGCGCCACCGGCGCAGCCGCCTGTTGCGAATCCATCCAATACAGGCAATACACACAAGCGCAAGGTGCTGCTCGCGCTGCTCGGTGTGGCTGTCGTCGTGTCGGCGGCGGCTTATGGCGCGTACTACACGACCTACGCGCGTTACCACGAATCGACCGACGATTCGTATGTCAGCGGCAATCTCGTGCAACTGACGCCGCAGGTGGCGGGCACCGTCGTCGCCGTGAATGCGGACGATACGCAGATCGTGAAGGCCGGCGAGCCGGTTGTCGCCCTCGACAGCGCCGATGCGAAAGTCGCACTCGGCAACGCCGAAGCGACGCTGGGGCAGACCGTACGACAGGTCAGCAGTCTGTATGTGAACAACGCGGTCTATGCGGCGAACGTTGCGCAAAAGCAGGCCGATCTGACCCGTGCTCAGGACGATTTGCGCCGTCGCCAAGCCGTGGTTGGCACGGGCGCCGTGTCGGTCGAAGACATCGCGCATGCTCGCGATACCGTGACGGCCGCGCAGGCCGCGCTCGATGCCGCGCGTCAACAGGCAAAGGCGAACCACGCCTTGACCGACCGCACGACGATCGCTCAGCACCCGAACGTGCAGGCTGCCGCGTCGAAAGTGCGCGATGCCTATCTTGCATACGCGCGCGACACGCTTCCGGCGCCCGTCACCGGCTATGTCGCGAAGCGCTCGGTTCAGGTCGGCCAGCGCGTTTCACCGGGCACGCCATTGATGGCGATCGTGCCGCTAGGTGGCGTATGGGTGGACGCGAATTTCAAGGAAAGCCAGTTGCGCAATATGCGCATAGGTCAGCCCGTCACGCTGACGGCCGATGTGTATGGCGACAAAGTCAAGTATCACGGCCATGTCGTCGGTTTCTCGGCGGGTACGGGTAGCGCGTTCGCGAGCTTGCCGGCGCAAAACGCGACAGGCAACTGGATCAAGATCGTGCAGCGTCTGCCGGCGCGCATCGAACTCGATCGGAAAGAACTCGAAGCGCATCCGCTTCGTATCGGCCTCTCGATGTCGGTCGATGTGGATACGCACGACAGCACGGGCCCGCAACTCGCCGCAGCCGCCAATACGTCATATCGCACAGCGGTATTCGCCGAATATGGTGCGCAGGCAGATGCCGAGATCGAGAAGATCATCGCGCGGAACATCGTCCCGTTGCATGAGCAGTCCAGCAATGACGTGGTATCGCCGGCCCCTTATGCGAAGCGCGGCGAAAGGGCCCAGCGTGGCGCTGAACAGCGCGCAGGCTAAGCAGCACCCCGGCGCGCACGTCAACGTCGCGTCGTCGTTCATTCAATCGTCTGACAGGCCGGATGAACACGCCGGCCGTGTCGGAGATTTCAGACCGGAAGCCAGATGAATCCTTCGACACAACTTTCACTGCCGCCGCTCACGGGCGGCAAGCTGGTCCTCGCGACAATCGCCGTTGCGCTCGCGACGTTCATGAATGTGCTCGATTCGTCCATTGCCAACGTTGCGATCCCGACCATCTCGGGCAACCTTGGCGTATCCGTCGACGAGGGCACTTGGGTGATCACGCTGTTCTCGGCCGCCAATGCCGTCGCGATTCCATTGACGGGCTGGCTCACGCAGCGCCTAGGCCAGATCAAGCTATTCGTGGCGGCGATCGTGCTGTTCGTGTTTTCGTCGTGGCTGTGCGGCGTTGCGCCGAACCTGATCGTGCTGCTTGCCGCGCGCGTGCTGCAGGGCGCTGTCGCCGGTCCGCTGATTCCACTATCGCAGGCCATTCTGCTTGGCTCGTATCCGAAGGAAAGAAGCTCGACGGCATTATCGCTATGGGCGATGACGGCGACCGTCGGGCCGATCGCGGGTCCTGCGCTGGGCGGGTGGATCACGGACAGCTATAGCTGGTCATGGATCTTCTACATCAATATTCCCGTGGGCCTCTTTGCCGCGGCCGTGACTTGGGTGATCTACCGCGACCGCGAATCTCCGACGCGCAAGCTGCCGATCGACAAGGTTGGCCTGCTGTCGCTGATCGCGTGGGTCGCCTCGTTGCAGATCATGCTGGACAAAGGCAAGGATCTCGACTGGTTCAGCTCGCCGGTGATCTGCTTGCTCGCCATCGTCGCCGGCGTCAGCTTTCTGTTTTTCCTCATATGGGAGTTGACGGAGAAGAGCCCGATCGTCGAGCTTCGCTTGTTTGCGGGGCGCAATTTCCGCGGTGGCACGATTGCGATTTCGGTCGCGTACGCAGTGTTCTTCTCGAACCTCGTGATTCTGCCGCAGTGGATTCAGGGCTATCTCGGCTATCGTTCGGTGGACGCCGGCCTCGTGACGGCGCCGCTTGGGATTTTCGCCGTGGTGCTCGCGCCAGTGATGGCGAAGATCATGCCGAAGTCCGATGCGCGCGTGCTCGCGACGCTGGCCTTCCTCGGCTTCGCAGGCGTGTTCTTCATGCGCTCGCATTACACGACGGGCGTCGACGCCTATACCTTGGTCTTGCCCACGCTGCTGCAAGGCATCCCGATGGCGCTCTTTTTCACGCCGCTTACCGCGATCATCCTATCGGGACTGTCGCCCGAGAAGATTCCCGCCGCCGCCGGCCTATCCAATTTCGCGCGCGTATTCGCGGGCGGTGTCGGCACGTCGATGATCTCCACGGGCTGGAACGAACGCACGATCCTGCACCATGCGCAACTCGCAGAACAGTCGAGCGTGAACAACCCCAGTTATACAAGCGCTATCTCGGACCTTCACTCGATGCTCGGTGGCAGCATGAACCGGGCCACGGCGTTTTTCGAGCACGCTCTGAATGCGCAGGCTGCGATGCTTGGTCTGAACGACATTTTCTGGCTTTCGTCGATCATCTTCATCGTCATCATTCCACTCGTCTGGCTCACTAAGCCGGGCAAGGGCGGCGGGGCAGGGGCGGTGGGCGCGCACTGAGCGAGGTCGCTGCCGTAGTTTCCTCGACGCCTCAGGCGCACGCAATCATGCGTTGCCGGCATCATCCTGCGGCGCGAGCGCGACGACGTTCTCGATTCCGCGCCGCGCCATCTTCGTGTACGGGCAAAAGCGTTCGGTGTTACGCACGAGTTCCTCGGCGGCGGCACGCTCGACACCGGGTAAGCGGACGCGGGTGTATGCCGTCAGCTTGAACAAACCATCGATCGGATCGCGGTCGAAGTCGACTCTGACGTCCACGGCTGCGCCGGGAATCGGAATGCCCGAGCGCGCCGCAAGTAGGCTCAGCGCGCCATGAAAGCAGGCCGCGTAACCCGCCGCAAATAGCTGCTCCGGATTGGTCCCACCTCCGGGCCCGCCCAGCGCCTTCGGCATTCTCAGGTCGACGGCGAGTTGGCCGTCATCGGAGCGGGCAATGCCCGACGCGCGCCCGTGACTCGCGTCACCCCCGGTTACCGTGACGGTAGTCGAATACAGCGTTTGCGTTTCGTGCCCGTAATACTTGTCGAGCAATGTCAGTGGCGGGGGACGCAATTTAGTCATGGCGCGCCTCATAGGTGATTGCCGCTTGTTTCGCGGTGTTCGTCTCTTTGTGCCAGCTTCGAAATCGACGGTGCGTGCACGTGCAATGGCCCGGCTTGCGAGCGCGGCTTGCATGGTATTGCGGAGGTGCTCGTCGGTGCTTCGCCGGACTGGGCGCAGGCCTGCCGCCCGCATATGAAGCATCTTAGGCGTGACCTAGCTCATGCGAAAGGGGCGCGCAAGGCCCCACCGTGTTGCACCGGAGGCATCAGTCGACGCGGCAGGATTCGGGCTGACATCATGCGATAGTCGATAAGGTCGCCGACAAGCAATGCAGGTCGAGTGCTCTCGTGTGTTCGGTCATGTAGTCGATGAACACGCGGATACGAGCGGGAAGATGCTTGCGGCTGAGATAGCAAAGGTAGTGGCCGCCTTCATCGGGTACATGCTGCGCGAGACAGTGGAGCAGTTGCCCGTTGGCAAGCAGATCGCACACCAGATATGCCGGCAACTGCGCGATGCCTATTCCGTCGCGCACCGCCTGCAGGATCAGATCCGCGTCGTTGAATGTGTGCAGCGCGACGGGCTGGCGCCGTTGTGCGATTCCGTCGACCTTGAAGTCCCACGCCCTGACGCGGCCAGACGCCGTGCGGAAGTTGATGCAGCGGTGATTCGCGAGTTCATCGACATGCAGCGGCAAGCCGTGAAGCCGTGCATAGGCGGGCGATGCGCAGACGATCATTTGCATGGGGATCAGTTGCCGCGCCACGATCCCGCTGTCCTCCATGCGTCCGTCGCGAAACGATACATCGACGCGATCGGCCGTGAAATCGGCGGGGCGGTCGTCCAGCAGCAATTCCAGGACGATCTCGGGATATTGCTTGTGAAAGCCGCGCAACAGTGGGGCGACGATCTTGCGGCCGAAGCCGGGCGTCGAGCCGATACGCAGAAGGCCGCGCGGCGGCCCGTTGCGCAGTTCGCGCATGTCGTCCAGCGCTTGAGCGATGCGCTCCATGCCCGGTTGACAGTTCTCATAGAAGAGTTCGCCCTCTCGCGTGAGCGACGTGCGGCGAGTCGTGCGCAAGAAAAGACGCGTGTCGAGCTGGGCTTCGAGTTTTTGCACGTTGCGGCTGACCGAGGAGCGGCCGATGCCGAGACGATCGCCCGCGCGGGCAAAGCTGCCTTCGCTGGCAACGGCAAGAAAAGAAACGACGCCAGCGAAACTGGTCGCAAATCTGTTTGCGAACGGATCGTCGGTGCCTGCGGCGGGGCAGCGTGAGGGAAAATCTGACATGAGCGTGCGAGTCGGGGAGTCCATGGAAGGCTAGGACGTATCGGCGCCGCCGTTTGTGACATCTTCCGCAGTTTTTTTGCGGACGATCGAGATCAATGCGCGAACAGCGGCTTCTCTTCTGCCGCGAGCGTCGCACCGTTCGGCGTGACCATCGGCTCGACGTCGAAGCCTGCTAGGCGCCATGCATCGATGCCGCCGCTAAGCGGCAATGCAAGCTTGACGCCGGACAGTCGCAACTGCTTGGCCATCCATGCCGCAGATATTTCGTCTGGACACGAACAGTAGATGACGAGCACCCGATTCGCGCCATAGCGTTCGGCGATTTGCTGCAGTTTGCGTTCATCGGTGAGCTCGGCGCCTGGAATCACGAACGGATCCAGCGTTCTGCGCTGGGGGGAGCGGATGTCGAACACGACGGGGCGTGGATGGTTCGCGAGCAATGCATGCAATTCGGCGGCGCTGATTCGCGCCTTCTCTAGCGCCTTAGCCAGCATGAGTCGCCGGCAATGGGAATACGACACGTAAAGCACCGGTGCGATGCCGATCGCGAGCAACGCACGCCAGCCGAAGCGGGCGATCAATGCGAAAACCACGTCGATCTGAGACGCGAACATTGCGCCGATTGCGAGTCCAGCCGACGCCCACAGTGCAACGCCGGCACAATCGTGCAAGACAAATGCGCGCAGCCTGACGGCCATCGCACCGCACAGGGGTACGGCGACGAGCGACAGGCCCGGCACAAACCGCGCAACGACCAGAACGCGGACTCCCCAGCGGCCAAAAAAGCGCTCCGTATTTCTGACGCAGGCTTCGCGAGACAGCGACAGTTTGCAGACGGTATGGAGCGTGCGTTCGCCGTACCGCTTGCCGCCCTGAAACCAGATCAGATCGCCGAGCACGCCGCCGATCACGGCGGCGCCCAGTATCGTCGCGAAATGCAATAGGGCCGAGGACGCAACGTGTGTGACGAGCGCAATGCCTGCCCCAACCGTGATCAATGTCGGTATGACGGGCAAAGGAAAACCAAGCGAAGAACCGAGCACGTTCAGAAATACTGCCAACGTGCCGTAGCGCGCGATCAATTCATGCGAGAACATGGTGCTCTCCTGGTGGTTTGCACATATCCGGCTCAACGATCGATAGTCTCTGCCTCGAGGAGAGCGGGCCGACGCCGCCTCCTCCTGCGAATCCGCCGTCATAGGCGGCACAGACCCAGTGAGGATTCGATGCGCTATTTCGCAGCGGAGTGGGTTTCCTCTGGCGCGCGTATCGTTGGCGGCAAAGCTTCCTTGCCGAGCCCTGCGTGTTCGTCGACCTCTTGCCGATATCGATGCACGTCCCGCGTGACGAAGCCGATTTCCCGGCTCGGAATATCGAACCAATCGGGGTGCCCGAACGAACGGCGAATATCCTCTAGACCGCTCGCCCAATGCTCGCGCATCGTATCTTTGCTGAATTCATAGTCTTTGTAGTGCCCCTCGAACGACTTGTTCTTGTAAATTAGATGCACCACGTTCACCGCACTGCCATTCGCCGTTTTCTGCGCCTCCTGCAACAACGGGTGTGAGAGCCGCACCTTTTCGGGAATGTGCTCGAGCAGCGCCTTGATCATCTGCGCGTGCTTTTGGTTTTGCGACATGAATGCGGTGATTGCTCGCGTGCGGCTGGAATATTGAATGTCCTTGGTACGCTCGCTGACGTCGAGAAGGTCGCCAGGCAGCTTGCCTCGCGAACTCCACAGATCGATTTGGAAAACGAGGGTGTCCTTATGTTGGCTTTCCCTGATGATCTCGGTGAGTGGCGTATTCGAAACCAGGCCCCCGTCCCAGTAGAACTCTCCATCGATCTCGACGGCAGGGAAGCCCGGTGGTAACGCGCCGGATGCGATGAAGTGCTCCGGCGCCAGACGCATTTTTGAATTGTCGAAGTAGACGAGATTGCCCGTGCGAACGTTGACTGCCCCGACCGATACGCGAATGTTCCCGTCGTTGATGCGGTCGAAGTTCGCATGCTGCAAAAGGGTGTCGCGCAATGCCGACGTGTCGTAATAGCTGACTTGGTCGGCCCGCTTTCTGCCGATCCCTGAAAAAGCCACATGCATGCGCGGGGAGAAGAACCCGCGCTGACCTTCCATCAGCGTGCGCGTCGCCGCCCATGCACTCGACCATTTTCGGCCTATTTCCGTGAACCCGGCCCAGGCCGGAATGCTCGATCCGACATGTGAAAAGACATCGGCGGGCTGACTGATGGTGTTCCAGAATCTGCGCAGCGCCGCCGCTCGATCGGCGGGCGCATTGCCCGCGATGATCGCCGTATTGAGCGCGCCGATGGATACCCCCGAGATTCGCGTCGGTTCCACGCCCACCTCGACCATACCCTCGTATACCCCGGCCTGATAGGAACCCAGTGCGCCGCCGCCCTGCAGCACGAGTCCGATTTCGTCATATGCGGGAAGCTTGATGCGATGGGGCTGCTGCAGCTTGTTGCGCTGGCGCGAATCCATGGTCGTCTCCTTACTGCATGAACCAGCCGTGGCTTACCACGATCGATTGTCCGGTGAGCGCGTTCGACTCGAAGCCGGCGAGGAACGCCACCGTGTTGGCGACGTCGGCAAGCGATGTGAACTCGCCGTCCACCGTTTCTCTGAGCATTACCTCCTTCACCACCTGTTGCGGGGAGATACCGAGTGTCTTTGCCTGCTCGGGGATTTGCTTGTCGACCAACGGCGTGCGCACGAAGCCCGGACAGACGACATTTGCGCGCACGCCGCGCGGGCCGCCTTCTTTTGCGACGACACGAGCCAGCCCGAGAAGCCCGTGTTTGGCGGTCACATAGGCCGACTTCAGTTTCGACGCCTCGTGCGAATGAACCGAGCCCATGTAGATCACCGCGCCGCATTTATTGGACGCGTACATATGCTTGAGGGCGGCCTTGGTCGTGAGGAACGCCCCGTCGAGGTGGATCGCCAACATCTTTTTCCAGTCGGAAAACGAATAGTCTTCAATTCGGTTGACGATCTGTATGCCCGCATTCGACACGAGCACGTCGAGGCCGCCCAGCCGGCTCACCGTTTCGGCTACGCCGGCATTGACCGCTTCTTCGCTGGTGACGTCCATTGCAACGGCGATCGCCTTTGCGCCGTTGGCAACGATGTCGTCGGCGACCTTTTGAGCGTTTGCTAGGTTCAGATCGGCAATCACGACCGTTGCGCCGTCTTGGGCGAGCTTACGCGCGCACGCTTCGCCGATACCGCTTGCCGCTCCTGTAACGAGCGCGACCTTATCCATCAGTGCCATATGTCCTCCGGTGAGTGCCTATTGATTGGCCGCGAGCCGTACCGGCTCGGCAGGCGCGAGATAGTCATAGGCGACCTCGCCGACATCGAGCGTGAGATTCGCGATGACGTGACGCGCGCCGATGACCTTGCGAACCGGCAGATCGGCAGTGCGTGCGGATGCAACTCGAGTGCCGCGGGTCCCTCCCATGCGCCGGTCACTTCGATGTCGCGCAGGAAGAAGCGGACCAATTCGCAAATGCGTACCGACCCGTCGACGTGCGGAATGACCTTGAGCAGATAGTTGGGCGTGTCGGCGAGCTTGCGACGCTCCGATGCAGTGTCAAGTGGGCGGTACTTGTAGCCCATCGTTCCGGTGGCGATGCGCTGCGTTCCGTAGTCCAGCGTGCCGAGCAAAGTGTCCTTGCCGTCGACACAGAGTTTTGGCGAGGCAAGCTTTTTGGGAAATCCCCAGATTTCGCGCCCGCCCGCGATCGGGCCTTCGTCGTCCAGATACATTGCGTGCGTGAAGTTGGCGCGATTGCCGTCCTCATCCAGCACAGAGATCACCTGGCCGCTTTCCGTGTAATCGCCGAACCCCGACGAATCGGGCATCCGAATGAATTCGTAATGGACGATCGCGTTGTCGACCGTCAGAGGTTCAGGAACGACGGCCTTGAGCGCCCGCATGTCCGTCTCGTACGAGATGATGAAGTACTCCCGATCGATGAAGCGGAAGGGCGGACGCGGGTACGCCGGATTGTGCACGGGCATCGCGAATGCGTTGTTGCGGATGTCTTCTTCTGTCACGGATCACTCCTCGGTTGATGAGGTGCTGCGTTACTCGCAGTGCCACGGCGGTTGCTGTCGCGACCGATGACGCGCGCTCGCGCAAGGCAGTGCAGCGCTCGATGACGGTGTTGTGTTTTCTAGCTTGTATGAGGCGGTGTGCGTTGCCACCGTCAGGACAAATCGTAGGCGTGGTTGCCTGGGAGCAGTAGCCCTGTAAATGCGCTCACGGTGTTGTATGGGCGACAACAATCAATGGCAGGAGGAAGGATCCTAAAGGCAGATGGTATGGATCTGCGCGAGGGGTGGAGCGGTTTTCGCTTGCCCGAGCATGCCAGCTGTGATTTTGGATCGGCGCCATGACCTACATCAAACTGATTGCCGCAAAGCCGAGCATCATGAAATAGATATTCAGGAGGGGCGTGATGACCGACACCGGAACGAAGATGACTTTCGAGGTTCGTGCCGAACGCATCGATGCGCATGGGAGCGTCGCCCATTGCAAGCAGGCATCGATTACGCTCGACACAGACCTGAATGGCCGCCAGGACGCTGCAAATCCGGCGGAACTGCTGCTTATCGCCCTGGCCGCATGCATGATCAAGGGCATCGAGCGTGTGGCGCCGATCCTTAAGTTCGACCTGCGCGCCGTTAGCGTGCACATTCGTGGCGTCCGCCAGGACACGCCACCGCGCTTGGAGTCCATCGACTATGAAATCATCGTCGACACGGACGAGAGCGACGCTCGGCTCGCATTGCTACATCTGAACGTGACCAAGTACGGAACTGTTTTCAACACAGTCGCGCCCGGTACTGCTTTGTCGGGCACGATCCGGCGCGCAGGTTGACGCACGCGCCGTTCCTGTCGGGAGAAAGGCTATGAGCAAGATCGAGGTCGTGTTGTGCAGCCCGGTACGCACCGCAATCGGCACTTATGGCGGTGCGATCAAGGACGTCCCCGCGCCCGCGCTCGGCGCCGCCGTCATCCGCGAAAGCCTGAAGCGCGCTGGATTGCCCGCGCAGACGGTGCAATCGCTCGTGATGGGCAATGTGATCCAGGCAGGGGTCAAGATGAACCCTGCACGCCAGGCTGGCATCGAAGGCGGCTTGCCGGTCGAGGTTCCAGCGCTCACGGTCAATCGTGTCTGCGGCTCGGGTGCGCAGGCGATCGCCAGCGCGGCGACGGAGATCTGGGCCGGCATGATCGAATGCGCGGTCGCGGGGGGCATGGAGAACATGGATCGCGCGCCTTATCTGCTGCCGCAGGGACGGTGGGGCGCGCGCATGGGCGACGTGACCTTTTTCGACAGCATGTTGATGGATGGGCTGAACGACGCCTTCAGTGGCCAGCATTCGGGCTGGCACACCGAAGATCTGGTCGCCAAATGCGGCATCTCGCGCGAGGATCAGGACCGTTGGGCGTTGCGTTCGCAGCAGCGTTTTGCCCGCGCGCAGGCGGCCGGATCGTTCAATGCCGAGATCGTGCCGGTCGAGGTCCAGGGCCGCAAGGGAGCAGCGGTCTTCGCGAAGGATGAACACAATCGGCCGGAGACCACGGCCGAATCGCTGGCAAAGCTCAGGCCTGCATTTCGTAAGGACGGCACCATCACGGCGGGCAATGCTCCTGGCCTGAACAGTGGGGCTGCCGCTATGATCGTCGCCGAGCGCGGCTGGGCGGAGCGCAACGGCCTGGCACCGATGGCGCGCATTGTGAGCTACGCAGTGGCTGCCGTCGAACCCGGCTTCTTCGGCCTCGGCCCGATCCCAGCCGTGCGGCAAGCGCTTGCCCGCGCCGGGTGGTCGGCGGCCGAGGTAGACCACGTGGAAATCAACGAGGCGTTCGCGGCTATCGCGTTGGCGTGCCTGCGCGAGCTCGGTTTTTCCGAAGACGTGGTCAATCCGGAGGGCGGCGCGATTGCGCATGGCCATCCGATTGGCGCAAGCGGTGCAGTCCTGACGACGCGGTTGCTGCATCGGATGCGGCGGGTTGGCGGGCGGCGCGGGGTCGTGACGCTTTGCATTGGCGGCGGACAGGGGATCGCGCTCGCGCTGGAGACGGTGTGATTTCCTCGCTCCGGACTCGGTCACGCGAGCGCGACCCCGGCTGCGCTTGCAAGCGCAGCCTTTCGAGTCCTCCCGCAAAGTGCGCAGGCACTTTGCTTCCTGGGCGGAATAATGAAAAAAGGCCAGCTAAAGCTGACCTTTTTAAATATGGTGCCCACGAGAGGGCTCGTATTTTATTTGTAGATAATTGATTTAATGGGGATTTAAGCTGAATACCTTTTGTCGGTGTACTCATTGATGTACTCATTTCGGGTTGGCTTGCAAACGACGCTCGTTTGTCGCGCAAACGCAACGCTCGGAGCGGCAGATGAGCCTATACCGACGGGGAATCTGCCTTCGATGGGCGAAGCTTCGCGGTCATCCGAATCTGTGTGACAAAACGGGCGAGCAGGGTGAGCATGGCAAGGATGCAGCGGGTCCCCCGTGGTCCGATGGGTTGAGCAACCGCGGTGGCCTTTACAAGCTGTTCGACTAGTCGGGCAGCCGCATCGCAGCCGTACAAAAATTCCGCCGGTACACGGGGCGTGTACGCAGATAATTTTGGACATGATGAAAGGTTGCCGAGACTTGACCGACGCGAGAGAGCCGACCGTACTTGCCGGAGAACCGTAAAAACCAGGTGGCACTCGCAAGCAAGTCAGAGGACTGGACAAATTACGCAAATTACGTAAAATGCGTATTGTTCTGACTGGAGGTCCTCGTGACTACTGTAACCGCCACCGATCTCGCCCGCCGCACGAACCAGGTGCTCGACGCCTTGGCGCGCGGGGAATCGGTCACCATCACCCGCAATAACACCGTGCTTGGCACGATCAGCCCGCCCGAGAGGGCTGTCACACTTCGCGATGCCTTCGCGCGCATCCCAAAGATGCCGCCCGATGTTGCCGATCGGTACATGGCTGATATCCGAAATGCCGATTTCGACGACGAGGTGCGTGATCCGTGGCAGAAGTAATCGTCGATACATGTGTCTGGATCGATCTCAGTAAAGGCGCTCTCGACGCTGAAGCAATCTACAACGTCGCTGGGTCCCAATTGGTCCATGTCTCCGCGATCTCGCTTGGCGAATTGGAATTCGGCGCGCAACTTCCAAGCGACGCCCGCGAGCGAGCACAGCGCACTGCATTTCTGCGTGCTATCGAACGGATGTCGGTGCTCGCAGTGACGCGAGAGACCGCTCGTTCATTCGGGCTGCTCGCGACCATGATGAAGGCGGCGGGCCGTAGCCCGCGTCCGCGTTATAACGATCTCTGGATCGCCGCTCAGGCTCATGAACATCACCTGCCGCTTCTCACTAGCAACCCAGATGATTTCCGCGCGCTAGACGTGATCGAAATCATCGAAGCCCCGAAGACGGCTCATTGAATACAGGCATTGCTGAATGCGGTGGTCGAGAGCAACGCCCACTAACTTGAGTTCTCATATGCCAAGCAACGGTGTTCGTGCTTGCCGAATGATGAGTCGCTCCCGAGGGGCTGCCTTCGTTAAGGGTTATTCGATGCCTGCCCTCATTCACGTGACTATGAGCGCGCGACGACGCGTGCGGGCAGGCGGCGAATAAGCCTCGAGGGAGGAAACCGCGGAGTGGTCCGGGGCCGT
>NZ_JAUEQW010000011.1:69582-193698 GCF_056498045.1 Trinickia sp. Z7 | reverse complement strand
GGTCACCCGCAGTGGCAGGAAATCAACTTCGTTCTGTGTCATCGGTTGCGTCCGCAAGTTGTAGTTGCGGACGCAAGCCTGCGCTTGTTCAGCTTCCGATTCTAGGTGCGGTCAAATTCGCGCTTACGATTGAACGTCCGGCGGCTACCTGACTTTTTCCCATACAGCTTGGCCATGCCCTGCGGCGAATGGCCCAGAATCCCATCAATCTGATACTGGGTCAGGCCACTCCAGCCGGCGAATTCCTCGAAACAATGCCGGAACGAGTGGTACGCATAGCGTTTGTCGTCCACAACGTAGGTATCGATGTACTCGTTGCACCAGGTCGAGAACATCTTGGTGTAGTTGCCGTAACGGTCGGCCTTGAGTTCGGGGAACAGGCGCTGTTCACCGCGCTCACGCATGGTTTCAACATAGTTCTCAAAGCCGATACGCAGCAGTTCTTCATGTACGGGCACCATCCGCTCCGAGCCGAGCGTTTTGAGTTCCTGGTCCTCGCCCAGCTCCGAGATGCGCACATAGAGCTGACCATCCCGACGCAGCACGTCGGCCACGCGCAACTGCCCGAGCTCTTCGGCGCGCGGTCCACCAAACAGACCCATCAGCGGCAGCCAGAACGCCGCATCGCCACCCCCTTTCTTGGGGCGCAGCCTTTCGGTGTACACCGGGCTACGGAAGAGCGCCTGCAGGTGTTCGAGTTCAAACGGTTGCCGCTGTTCCTTGCCGGCCGCGCGTCTGGGCACATTGATTTTCACGTCGGCGAACGGGTTGCCTGTCAGACTGCACCGCTTCATCTCGATAGCGGTCCCCACCACCGGACGCAGCAGCGACAGAATCGTCTTGACCCGCTGGCGGGACAGGCCTTCCTGCAGCAGGCTGTCGCGAAAGGCCTCCACGAGCTCCGTCGTGATGTCGAGAGGCGAGAGGTCGTTCGAAAACGTCCGGAACCGGTTGACGAGCCGGTTGGCTTCATCCCACGTCTTGTCACCGGGCGCGCGTTCAGCTTTCCAGCACTCCAGCATCGCCTCCCAGTTGTCGCCTTCGAGCGGGGAGGGGCGCACCTTTGGCTTGTCGATGGGGGCGCCCGAAAGGTGCTGCAACTGCTGCCTAATCGCGATGAGGTCGGCATGCAGCAGGCGCTGGTAGTAGAGATGAAGGGTGGCGGGGGCGGTCAGGGCCGGATTGAAGCCCTCAGCCGCCAGGTGCGCCTGGCCGACGTCTTCCACAAAGCTGGTGTCCCCGAGCACGGTTGCGTCGGTCAGCTCCGTTTCCAGCTGGCTATACCAGGTGCGCATGTCGGCCAGTTCGGCCCTGGTGGGCGGATGCTCGAGGTGCGTAGCGACCAGCGTTTCCCGGTAGCGCTCGGCCAGGGTCGGGATGTGGTGAGGCTCGAGGGCGCGGCTGAGCGAAGCTGTTTCTTCAGGTTGCGGGTTCCGCTGGTTGCGCACCAGTTGCTCGTGGAGCAGGAGTTGCGCGTCGGTATCGACCGCGTGCTGCCTGACAAGGCGCTCGGCAGTGCGCGGGTCGCTGGTGTGCAGGGAAAAGAAGATTTCGCGTTTGCCGAAGGAGGCACGCAGGCGGTCGGGAACGCGGCGGCGGAAGTAGAAGTTCGGGCTGGTATCCCGGCGGGTCAGGTAGGTTTTGGACATGGCCTTGGTTGGACGGTATCTGAGGCCTGCGACCCGATGCGCGTAGCAGCGGTGTAGCAGGGCTGTGTAGCAGTCCAGACCTGTAGCCAGCGGTTTTAGCCTTCGCCTAAGTCCTTGATTTTCAAGGGCTTGAAAGCAAAACTGCGCGCTCCTTGCGGAAGCGCGCAGCCTTGGTAATGCATGGTGGCGAATCAGGGATTCGAACCCCGGACCTGCGGATTATGATTCCGTCGCTCTAACCGACTGAGCTAATTCGCCGAAGAAAACGGATTATGGGCACAACGGGCCGCGCTGTCAACTCCCCTGCTCGGGAAGCCGCCCCCCGGCAACTCCCCGAGCCGCGGCCCGTCACACCTTGGTCAGTCCTGCGAATAGATATTCGAGTCCTTGGTCTCCTTCACGAACAGCATGCCGATCACGAACGTGCCGAGCGCGACCGCGACCGGATACCACAACCCCGAGTAAATATTGCCCTGCGCCGCGACGATCGCGAACGCCGTCGCCGGCAGGAACCCGCCGAACCAGCCGTTGCCGATGTGGTACGGCAGCGACATCGACGTGTAACGGATCCGCGTTGGGAACATCTCGACCAGCATCGCCGCGATCGGCCCGTACACCATCGTCACGTAGATCACGAGCAGCGCCAAGATTGCCACCGTCATCGGCCAATTCAACTGCGATGGATCGGCCTTCGCCGGATAACCCGCGCTCTTGAGCGTGCCGGAGAGCGTCTTGTCGAACGTCTTCGCCTTGTCCTTCGCGTCCGCCGCATTTCCGTCGTAAGTGTCGATCACGGTGTCGCCCACCTTGATCTGCGCCAGCGTGCCCGCCGGCGCCGCAACGTTCGCGTAGTTCAAGCCCGATTTGGCCAATGCGCTCTTGGCGATGTCGCACGAACTCGTGAACTTGGCCGTGCCCACCGGGTTGAACTGGAACGAGCACTCGTCGGGGTTGGCCACGACCACGATCGGCGCTTTCTGCTCAGCCGCTTCCAGCGCCGGATTCGCATAGTGCGTGAGCGCCTTGAACAGCGGGAAGTAGGTCAGCGCGGCGATCAGGCAGCCCGCCATGATCACGGGCTTGCGGCCGATCCGGTCCGACAGCGAGCCGAAGAACACGAAGAACGGCGTGCCGATCAACAACCCCAGCGCGATCAGAATGTTCGCGCTCGCGCCGTCCACTTTCAGCGTTTGCGTGAGGAAGAACAGCGCGTAGAACTGGCCCGTGTACCAAACCACGGCTTGGCCGGCGGTGAGGCCGATCAACGCGAGAATGACGAGCTTGAGGTTGCTCCATTGACCGAACGCTTCGGTCAGGGGCGCCTTCGACGTCTTCCCTTCGGCCTTGATCCGCATGAACGCAGGCGATTCGGACAGTTGCAGGCGAATCCACACCGACACGGCCAAGAGGATCAGCGAGGCGACGAACGGAATGCGCCAGCCCCACGCGCCGAACGCTTGCTCGCCCATGGTCGTGCGCACGCCCAGGATCACGAGCAGCGAGAGGAACAGGCCCAGCGTCGCCGTCGTTTGAATCCACGAGGTGTAATAACCGCGCCGATTGGCCGGTGCATGCTCCGCGACATAGGTCGCCGCGCCGCCGTACTCGCCGCCGAGCGCAAGACCTTGCAGCAACCGCATGCCAATGAAGATGACAGGGGAAGCGAACCCGATCGTGGCATAGCCGGGCAGGAAACCGACGACGAACGTCGACAAGCCCATGATGACGATCGTAATCAGGAACGTGTGCTTGCGACCCACCATGTCGCCCAGCCGCCCGAACACGAGCGCGCCGAACGGGCGCACCGCGAAGCCGGCCGCAAAGCCGAGCAGCGTGAAGATGAAGGCGGCCGTGGGGTTGATGCCGGAAAAAAAGCTCTTACTGATGTAAGACGCGAGCGAACCCGCTAGATAGAAGTCGTACCACTCGAAAACGGTGCCGAGCGAAGAGGCGAAGATCACCCGCTTCTCGTCGCTCGTCATCGGCGCGTGCGAAATTTGCCCGCCAACGGTTGCCATGTGTCGTCTCCAATCGATTTTGATAATAAGTTCGCAGGTGGCCGTACTCGGCTCACACCCGTCGTCGATTATTGGAAGACAAACTTACGGCCTACTGACGCCGAAGCACGCATTGTCGTCTTGTTGTTAACCATCCTACTTTTTATAATTGACGCGTTCTTCGGCCAAATGTCGTCTAACGTCGCCCATAGTTTCGTTAATGCGAAATTTTTCCGGTGAGTTTCCGCCTCTCCGGTCGCGCTGCCTAGGGTAACTCCGGGGTACCGTGCGAAATCGGCAGGCTGACGCGCACGAGCGTGCCCGCCAGGCGTAGCGACGGTTGGTAAACATGATCGTCGAGCGTGAGGGTGCCGCCGTGCATCGTCGCAATTTCGCGCACGATGGCGAGCCCCAAGCCGCTGCCGTCGCCTTCGCGTCCGAGAATCCGATAGAACCGCTCGACCACCTTCGGGCGCTCGGCCGGCGCGATCCCGGGCCCCGTGTCCTCCACTTCGATATGGACTTGCCCCGCTTCGCGCTGCGGCGACACGCGCACGGTGATCCGTCCCCCGGCTGGCGTATAGCGGATGGCGTTATCGATGATGTTCGACAGCATTTCCCTCAGCATGACGGGGTTCCCATCGACGAAAACAGGCTCTTCGGGACCTTCGTAGCCAAGATCCATTTGCTTGGCGAGCGCCGCGCGCACCCAATCGCGCACGGCCAGACGCGCCAGGTGCGCGACCTCCACGTGCGTGAAGACTTGTCCCGACATCCGGTTCTCGGCGCGCGCGAGTGCAAGCAATTGCGTCACGAGGCGCGCGGCTTGATCGGCTCCCGTCGCAATTTGTTCGAGCGAGCGGCGCACTTCGGGCGAGGCATCTTCGCGCAGCGCCAGCTCGGCCTGCATGTGCAGGCCCGCCAGCGGTGTCTTCATCTGATGTGCGGCGTCGGCAATGAAGCGTTTCTGCAAATCGATGTTTTGCGCGAGCCGGGTCAGCAGTTCGTTGAACGAAGTGACGAGCGGCTCGATTTCCGGCGGCGCGCTCGACGCTTCCAGCGGCGAAAGATCGTCCGGATGGCGGGCGCGCAAGTTCTCCTGCAGCGCGGTGAGCGGGGCCAGCCCGCGCGAGAGCCCGAACCAGACCAGGACGATCGCCAACGGCAAGATCACGAACTGCGGCAGGATCACACCTTTGATGATGTCGTTGGCGAGGACGCTGCGCTTGTCGAATGTCTCCGCCACTTGCACGAGCGCCGCTTGCCCGCCGCCGCCGGGCAATTCCACCGTCGTATAGGCAATGCGAATGTCGTTGCCGTGCAGCGAGGCGTCGCGAAATTCGACGAGCCCGGGCTGTGGTCGATCGTCCTCGGGCGGCAGCGGCATGTCGCTCACGCCGGCCACTAGCTCGCCGCGGGTGCCGAGCACTTGGTAAAAGACCTTGTCGACGTTGTCGCCGCTCAGAAAGTCGCGCGCGGCGTCGGGCAGCGTCAGCGTCGCCACGCCGTTCACCGGATGAATCTGCCGCGCCAGCACGTAGGCGTCGGTTTCGAGGCCGCGGTCGAAAGGCCCATTCGCAATCGTCTTGGCGACGAGATACGTGACGGCGATGCTCATCGGCCAGAGCAGCAGCAGCGGCGCGAGCATCCAATCGAGAATCTCGCCGAACAGCGAGCGGGGCCGGCGCGTCGCTGCCGTTTCGGTTTCGTCGGGCGGCGCGAACGGGTTCGGGCGGCCGGCCGCGGCCGCGGCGCCGGCCGGTGGGGGCGGGGGCGGCGTGGCCGAAGCGGGGCCGGGCGCGTGCTCGGCGCCGTCGTTCGCGGAAACGGGTGAAGCCACGGCAGGCCTATTTCGGTCGGGCGTTCGCGGCGGGCTCGGCCGGGGGCGAGGCAGGGGCGAGCACGCGCGCGACCTCCTGCGCGCTGGCGGCCGGGCCGCCGGCGCCGGTCGAGGCGGGCTTCTCCAAGCAATAGCCGAGGCCGCGCACGGTGATGATGCGCACGCCGCTCGGCTCGATCTTCTTGCGCAGGCGGTGAACGTAGACCTCGATCGCGTTGTTGCTGACCTCTTCGCCCCACTCGCATAGATGGTCGACGAGTTGCTCTTTCGAGACGAGCCGCCCGATCCGCTGCAGCAGCACTTCGAGCACGCCCAACTCGCGAGCCGACAGTTCGAGCACTTGGTCGTTGACCGAGGCAATCCGTCCGACCTGGTCGTAACTGAGCGAGCCATGGCGCACGAGAGCCGGGCCGCCGCCGCTGCCGCGCCGCGTGAGCGCTCGCACTCGCGCTTCGAGCTCGTTCAGATGAAACGGTTTGGCCATGTAATCGTCGGCGCCCAGGTCGAGCCCTTTCACGCGTTCGTCGACGCCGTCGGCGGCCGTCAGAATCAGCACGGGCAAGCTCGAATTACGCGCGCGCAAGCGGCGCAACACTTCGAGTCCGGACATGCGCGGCAGGCCGAGGTCCAGAATCAATAGGTCGAACGATTGCATCGACAGGGCGGCATCGGCCTCGCTGCCGCCTTTGACGTGATCGACCGCATAGCCCGATTGGCGGAGTGATCGGACGAGACCGTCCGCGAGTATGCTGTCGTCTTCGGCAATGAGTATTCGCATGGTGCGCCGTGCGGCCGGCTGGTGCTTTCGCGCCGGCGTGGGGCCGCTGTCTCCGATGGTCTTGTATAGATCTGACGTGGGCGGTTTGCAAGGCGCCGCCTGATTGCTCCGTTGCCGCAACGCAAATCGCCCGTATCGGGCTTGCAAAGAACCCTGTTTTTTTATACAGTGTCTGCGTTTCGTGCGCTAGCCGGAAAGATCTGTCGCGAGTACTCGCGAGCGCGCCACAAGCCTGTGGCGTCAGCCTATCTTCGCCGGCCCGCCCGCCTCAGACGCCCGCTCATCATAGCAAAGGACGATTCATGGAAGAAAGCAAGAAAGGCCCGGCTGGACTGACGGCTGAAAAGAGCAAGGCGCTTGCCGCGGCGCTCGCACAGATCGAAAAGCAGTTCGGCAAGGGGTCGGTCATGCGGCTCGGGGCCGGCGAAGTGGTCGAGGACATCCAAGTTGTGTCCACGGGCTCGCTCGGCCTGGACATCGCCCTGGGCGTCGGCGGCCTGCCGCGCGGGCGCGTGGTCGAAATCTACGGGCCGGAATCGTCGGGCAAGACCACGCTGACGCTGCAGGTCATCGCCGAAATGCAAAAGCTCGGCGGCACGGCGGCGTTTATCGACGCCGAACACGCGCTCGACATTCAATACGCGCAGAAGCTGGGCGTGAACGTCAATGATCTGCTCGTCTCTCAACCCGATACGGGCGAGCAGGCGCTCGAGATTGCGGATGCCCTGGTGCGCTCGGGCTCGATCGACATGATCGTCATCGATTCGGTCGCAGCGCTCGTGCCGAAGGCGGAAATCGAAGGGGAAATGGGCGATTCGCTGCCGGGCTTGCAAGCCCGCTTGATGTCGCAGGCGCTGCGCAAGCTCACCGGCACGATCAAGCGCACGAACTGCCTCGTCATCTTCATCAACCAAATCCGGATGAAGATCGGCGTCATGTTCGGCAATCCGGAAACGACGACGGGCGGCAATGCGCTGAAGTTCTACGCGTCGGTGCGGCTCGATATCCGCCGGATCGGCTCGATCAAGAAGAACGACGAAGTGATCGGCAACGAAACGCGCGTCAAGGTCGTCAAGAACAAGGTATCGCCGCCGTTCCGCGAAGCCATCTTCGACATCCTCTACGGCGAAGGTATTTCGCGCCAAGGCGAAATCATCGATCTTGGCGTGCAAGCGAAGATCGTCGACAAGGCCGGTGCTTGGTATAGCTACGGCGGCGAACGAATCGGCCAGGGCAAGGACAACGCGCGCGAATTCCTGCGCGAGAATCCCGATATCGCGCGCGAAATCGAAAACCGCATTCGCGAGTCGCTCGGCGTCAACGCGATGCCGGTGGGCAGCGGCGCTGTCGAAGTGGCCGACGAAGAAGAGTAAGCCGCGCGTGATGCGTAAAGGGCGTCCAGCGCCGGGCGGTCAGCGCGACGCGCGCCGCCCCGGCGTCCCGGGGCGGCACCGAACGGAATCCGCGCGTGTCGAAGCGCCTTGCACGGCGGATCCGGGCGCCGATCCACTCGATCCCTCGTCGAATTACCCAGCGCCTGATGCATCGTCTTGCGCCCCCGCGCCGGCCAACCGTCTGCGCCGGCCCACTCGCTCTCTGAAGATGAGAGCGATCGCGTATCTCTCCAGGCGTGAATATAGCCGCGCCGAACTGACTCGCAAGCTGACGCCGTTCATCGAAGAAGACGATGCGCAAGCCGGCGCATTGGGTCCGCTGCTCGATTCGCTCGAGCGCGAAGGCTGGCTCTCCGATGCGCGTTTCGCCGAAAGCGTGATGAATCGGCGTTCCTCCCGCATGGGCGCAAGCCGCATCGTCAATGAACTGCGCCAGCACGGGCTCGATCATGCTCTCGTCGAATCCGTCGGCTCGAAACTGCGCGACACCGAGCGCGCTCGCGCGCTGGCGGTATGGCGCAAGAAATTCGGCGAACCGCCGCAATCGCCGGCCGATCGCGCCAAGCAGGCGCGCTTTCTCGCCATGCGCGGGTTTTCGCACGCCACCATTTCGCAGGTCCTCAAGGGTGACGACGATTGGGTCGACCCAAGCGACGGGAGCGGCGAATAGCGCACCCTCGCGAGCCCGGCCGCACGCCTTACCCGCATCGCGCAGTCTGCCGGTGTCACCGGTCGCCACCGCCGGGGCCCCTAGGAAATGGGACGCCGGTGTCTCGAATACTCAGTATGGTAAAATCGGTCGGTTTTCCTCTGCAGCCGTTCCCCTCGCATGCCGCTTTCTCCGCCCGTTTCCCGCCAGTTGCGCCATCGTCGCGCAATCCGAGCGGAAGCCTACGAGCGTGACGACGGCCTGTGGGACCTCGAGGCGTGTCTGACCGATCACAAGCCGCGCGACGTCGCATTAGCGCCCGGTGTCCGGCCCAAAGGCCTACCGATCCATGAACTCTGGCTCCGCATCACCATCGACCGCAAGCTCACCATCGTCGACGCGCAAGCCTCGTCGGAATGGGTGCCATATCCCGGTCACTGCGAAGCTGCCAATCCCGCCTACCGCGCCCTCATCGGTCTCAACCTCCTCCAAGATTTCCGCCGCCACGCACGGCGCTTGCTCGCCGGAACGGCAGGCTGCACGCATCTCACCGAACTGTGCTCCGTCCTGCCCACGGCCGCGATTCAAGCGTTCGCCGGTGACGTCTGGAGCACGCGCGACAGCGCGACGGACACGTTCGATAGCGAGCCTGCAGGCGAAGTTTCTCACCGCGAGCCGCCGTTCCAGCTCGACCGTTGCCATGCGCTGCGCTTCGACGGCGAAGCGGTGCGGCGCTTTTATCCGCGCTGGTACGGTCACGTACCGCGCAGCTTGGTGCAGGGCCGATCGGCCGGCGAGGCGCCGGTGCGCATGAGCGCGGCGGCGCCCGGGGCGATCGGCCCAGCGGCGCTCGGCGAAAAAGATCACGAAGTTCAATCCAACTCTCAGACTGAAGGGAATCACGCATGAAGATTCACGAGTACCAGGGTAAGGAAATCCTGCGGAAATTCGGCGTCGCGGTACCGCGCGGCAAGCCGGTGTTTTCGGTGGACGACGCGGTCAAGGCCGCTGAAGAGCTCGGCGGCCCGGTCTGGGTTGTCAAGGCGCAAATTCACGCCGGCGGTCGCGGCAAGGGCGGCGGCGTGAAGGTGGCCAAGTCGCTCGAGCAAGTTCGCGAGTACGCGAACCAGATCCTCGGCATGCAGCTCGTCACGCACCAAACCGGTCCGGAAGGCCAGAAGGTGAACCGCCTGCTGATCGAAGAAGGCGCGGACATCAAGAAGGAACTCTACGTCGGTCTCGTGATCGATCGCGTTTCGCAAAAGGTCGTCGTGATGGCGTCCAGCGAAGGCGGGATGGACATCGAAGAAGTCGCCGCGAAGACGCCGGAAGCGATCCACAAGGTAGCCGTCGATCCCTCGAAGGGGCTGCTCGATTCGGAAGCGGACGATCTCGCACGGAAGATCGGCGTGCCCGACCCTTCGATCCCGCAAGCGCGCGCCATCCTGCAAGGCCTGTACAAAGCCACGTGGGAAACGGATGCGTCGCTCGCTGAAATCAACCCCCTGATCCTGACGGGCGACGGCAAGGTCATCGCGCTCGACGCCAAGTTCAACTTCGATTCGAACGCGCTGTTCCGTCATCCGGAAATCGTCGCCTACCGCGATCTGGACGAAGAAGATCCGGCCGAAGTCGAAGCGTCGAAGTTCGATCTCGCCTACATCTCGCTCGACGGCAACATCGGCTGCCTCGTGAACGGCGCGGGCCTGGCCATGGCCACGATGGACACGATCAAGTTGTTCGGCGGCGAGCCGGCGAACTTCCTCGATGTCGGCGGCGGTGCGACGACCGAGAAGGTCACCGAAGCGTTCAAGCTGATGTTGAAGAACCCGGGCCTGAAGGCGATTCTCGTGAACATCTTCGGCGGCATCATGCGCTGCGATGTGATCGCAGAGGGCGTGATCGCCGGCTCGAAAGCCGTGAATCTGAACGTTCCGCTCGTCGTGCGCATGAAGGGCACAAACGAAGACCTGGGCAAGAAAATGCTCGCCGAATCCGGCCTGCCGATCATTTCGGCGGACAGCATGGAAGAGGCAGCCCAGAAGGTCGTCGCGGCTGCCGCGGGCAAATAAGGCGCTTCGCATCAAGGATACGCATGGCGGCGCGAGCGCGCCCCGCAGCGTGCGATCGCACGCAGGGGCGCGACGCGGCGCCGAACGAACAGAGGTCATACATGTCGATTCTGATCAACAAAGACACGAAGGTCATCACGCAGGGCATCACCGGTAAGACCGGCCAGTTCCATACGCGCGCTTGCCGCGAGTACGCGAACGGCCGGGAGGCATTCGTTGCGGGCGTGAACCCGAAGAAGGCCGGCGAAGATTTCGAAGGCATTCCGATCTACGCGAGCGTCAAGGAAGCGAAGGCCGAAACGGGCGCGACCGTCTCGGTGATCTACGTGCCGCCGGCAGGCGCCGCAGCCGCCATTTGGGAAGCGGTCGAAGCCGATCTCGACTTGGCGATCTGCATCACCGAAGGCATCCCCGTTCGCGACATGATCGAAGTGCGCGATCGCATGCGCCGCGAGAACCGCAAGACGCTGTTGCTCGGGCCGAACTGCCCCGGCACGATCACGCCGGACGAACTGAAGATCGGCATCATGCCGGGCCACATCCACCGCAAGGGCCGCATCGGCGTCGTGTCGCGTTCGGGCACGTTGACGTATGAAGCCGTGGCGCAATTGACGGCGCTCGGCCTCGGCCAATCGTCGGCGGTCGGCATCGGCGGCGATCCGATCAACGGTCTGAAGCACATCGACGTCATGAAGATGTTCAACGACGATCCCGATACGGACGCCGTCATCATGATCGGTGAGATCGGCGGCCCGGACGAGGCCAATGCCGCTTACTGGATCAAGGACAACATGAAGAAGCCCGTCGTCGGCTTCATCGCCGGTGTGACGGCGCCTCCGGGCAAGCGCATGGGCCATGCCGGCGCGCTGATCTCGGGCGGGGCCGATACGGCCGATGCGAAGCTCGAAATCATGGAAGCCTGCGGCATCAAAGTGACGAAGAATCCGTCGGAGATGGGGCGTCTGCTGAAGTCGATCCTGTAACTGCGGTGCTCGCACCGGCGGCAATGCAGCGCCGGCGCGAGCCGTGAGTCTTTTTGGTATCCTTGCGAAATTCTTTCGTAAGGCTGCCGACAGGTTAGAAGAAACGAGGGAGAGAAGTCGTGCTCCCTCGTTTTTTTATCGGCGCAGCTTGCGCCTTTTCCCCTGGAATGGCGATTGCCCTCATGCTCGACGCTATGCTCGAATTCTTCTCGACGCTCCATTGGGGCGCAGTGTTGCAGATCGTCGTCATCGATATCTTGCTCGGCGGCGATAACGCCGTCGTGATCGCGCTCGCGTGCCGCAATCTGCCCGATGCGCAGCGCATGCGGGGCGTGCTGTGGGGCACGGCCGGCGCTATCGTGCTGCGCGTCATCCTGATCGTGTTCGCGGTCGCGCTGCTCGACGTCCCGTTCCTGAAGTTCGCCGGCGGTCTGTTGCTGCTGTGGATCGGCGTGCGCTTGATGGCGCCAAGTCACGACGCGCATGAAAGCATCAAACCGGCCGACAAGCTCGTCTCCGCCATCAAGACCATCATCATTGCCGATGCGGTGATGAGTCTCGATAACGTGATCGCCATCGCGGGCGCGGCCGAGTCGGCCGATCCCGAGCATCGCATCGCGCTGGTGGTATTCGGCCTCATCGTCAGCATTCCCCTGATCGTCTGGGGCAGCACCCTCGTGCTGCGCATGCTCGATCGCTTTCCCGTCATCGTCACGTTCGGCGCTGCGTTGCTCGGCTGGATCGCGGGCGGGCTCATCATCAACGATCCGGCGGGCGATCGCTGGCCGCTGCTCGACACGCCCACGGCCGAATACGGGGCGCACATTGCCGGGGCGCTCTTCGTCGTGCTACTCGGCTATTGGCTCAAGCGCCGCGCGCAGCGCCGCGAGGCGGCCGGGCGCTCGCGGCCGCACCACTCGCGCTGACGCGCGCGAGCGCGTGCGCGCACGGCGAGCCGGTTCTCCGTGCGCACCTAGCCATCCGGCCGACTGCCCCGCCGCGTGCCGTGGGAATACGCTTCGCACCTGTTGCCCGCTCCTTCGTTGGCGGGCCGCCGCAGAGGAGCGTACCCGTCGATGTCTGCCGTCGTTGTTTCTTTCGCCCGTCAGCTAGCGTCTTGCGCTACCCCACGCGTTCCATCGCATCGATCGACGCACGAGCGGTCGTTCGCGGCCGATTCGCGAGCCGATAAGCTCGGCTTCACGCTGATCGAGTTGATGATCGTGCTCGCGATCGTCGGGATCGTCGCCGCTTACGCGGTGCCGGCGTATCAGGATTATCTGGGTCGCAGCCGGGTGGGGGAGGGTCTCGCACTGGCCTCGGGCGCGCGGCTTGCGGTGGCCGAGAATGCCGCGGGTGGTAATGCATTCGCCAGCGGTTACGTGGCGCCGCCCGCCACACGCAACGTCGAGTCGATCGACATCGATGACGACACCGGGGAAATCACGATCCGCTACACGCCGCGCGTGGCGCCGGCCGGCAGTGAAGCGCTCGTGCTCGTGCCGTCGTTGCCCGATGCCTCGGATCCGCCCACCTCTAGGGTCGGGCTCGCCTCCGGTGCGATGCAGGGCGGCACGCTTACGTGGGAATGCTTTGCGTCGGGCAAGTCGTCCTCGACGTTGCCCGCGCCGGGCGAGGGCCCTACGCCGCTCACCGCTGCGACGCTGCCCGCCAAGCTCGCGCCGCCGGAATGTCGCGCTTAAATACGCGCGAGCGATAAATGGGCGCGGACACTGAAAGAAAATTTTTGTATAGTGCGCCGGTTGCCGACGGTCCCTATCCTCATGACCTCTCCATTTGCACGCTATCTATCGTTCACGTCTTTGGCCTTTGCGTTGTTGCTGCCCTATGCGGTCACCAGCCATACGTACCCGATCCCGACCTTCTATGCCGAGTACACGGCGCTGGCGCTGTACCTACTCGTCGGCGCCTCGGTCTTGCTACTGACGGTGTCTGAGGGCAGGCATGCGCCGTACGCGTTGCCCACCGTCGCGCTCGTGCCGCTTGCATTCGGCGGCTTGCTCGTTCTGCAGACGGCGGTGCTGCCCCTCGCGCAGCCTTCCATGGCGTGGCTCGGTGCGGGCTTTCTCTTGGCGGGCGTCATGGCCACGCAGGCCGGCTATGGGTTCGCGCGCGCAGGCGATGCCGGCTGTGCGCTTCGCTGGGCGGCAGCCGCGCTGATCGTCGGCGGACTGTTTGCAGTGTTCTGCCAACTGGTGCAGTTATTCCACGCGGAAGCGCGATTCTCGCCCTTTGTCGTCGCTTACAACGTAACGGCCGACCGGCGCCCCTTCGGCAACATGGCGCAGGCCAATCATCTCGCGACGGTGATGGCCTTTGCCCTCGCGGGAGCGATGTATTTGGTACAGACTCGCCGCCTCAACGTGGCGGTCTGGGCGCTCGTATCGTCCGTTTGCGTGCTCGGGCAGGCGTTGACGGTCTCGCGCGGGCCTTGGCTGCAAACCGCCGTCATCGTGGTTGCCGGTTTTTGGATGGCGCTCGTCCTGCCGCGACGTGACGGGGCGCAACGGCGAAGCTTGCGGGCATGGATGATTCCGGTGGCGCTCATCGTCTTGTTTTGCGCGGTGAATATCGGCGTGCGTTGGGCGAACGCGCGCTTCGGCCTTGGCTTGGATGTGTCTGCCGCCCATCGCTTTCAGGACAAAGGCCAATTCGTCTTGCGCCTGGCGATGTGGAAATACGGATGGACGATGTTTACCCAGCATCCCTTGCTGGGTGTGGGCTGGGGCGAGTTTCCGCGCTACGAGTTCGAACTCGTGAAGCGTCTGGGCGATGTCGAAATCGCGAACAACTCGCACGACATCGTGATCGATTTGCTTGCAAAAACCGGCATTGCGGGCATCGCCATCGTTTTATTGGGGCTGCTCGCGTGGCTTTGGCGCGTGTTGCGCGCTCCGCATACGCCCGAACGCGTGTTCGGTTTGGCGTTGATCGGCGCGCTGCTCATGCACGCGCTGGTCGAGTATCCGCAGCAGTACATGTTTTTCCTGCTGCCGGCCATGTTCGTGTTCGGCATCTTGGAGACGAAACCGCTTTCGTTCGTGCCGCCTCGCCTCGCGATCGGATGGCAACTGCTGCTCGTCGTCGGTGGGCTCGCCGCATTGCACCCGATTTACCGTGACTATTCGCGCGCGGAAGTGTTGTACTACGGCGCGCATCCGGCCGATGAATACCGGGCTGCGCCGTCGAAACTATTCGGCGCATGGGGCGAGTACGGCATGGCGACGCTGCTGCCGATCGACGGCAACGACTTGCCCGCAAAGCTGGCGATGCATGAGAAAGCGCTCGCGCTTTTGCCCGGTGAGACCGTGCTGCGGCGCTATGCGGTATTGCAGGCGCTGGACGGTAAACAGGACCAGGCATTCGATACGGTGGAGCGGCTGAAGATTTTTGCCGGTGTGCTGCATGACTGGCCGGCGCAGCTATCGGCGCTCTACGATTTGTGCGAGGACGAGCCGAAGCTCGCAGGCTTCAAGGCCGAACTGTTGAAGCGTTACGGGCCTGCGCCGAAGGCGCCGGCCTCCGAGGACGACAGCGATAGCGATGAATGAGCCGTCGCGGCGGGTGTGCGAATGCATTAACCCTGCGCGACCCAATCCCCCGATTTCCCGCCGTGTTTTTCCATCACCTTCACGTCGGTGATGGTCATCCCCCGATCCACCGCCTTGCACATGTCGTACACGGTCAATAAACCTACCTGCACGGCCGTGAGCGCTTCCATCTCCACGCCCGTGCGTCCGAGCGTTTCAACCTGTGCTGTGCAATGCACGCCCGGCAACGCCTCATCGAGCGCGAAATCGACGGCAACGCGCGTGAGCGCGAGCGGGTGGCACAGCGGGATCAAATCGGCCGTGCGCTTCGCCCCTTGGATCGCGGCGATGCGCGCGATGCCGATGACGTCGCCCTTCTTGGCGTTCCCGTCGCGAATGAGCGCGAAGGTCTCCGGCTTCATTAGAATCGAGCCGCGCGCCACGGCGATACGCTTCGTTTCGTCTTTGCCGCCGACGTCGACCATATGGGCTTGGCCCGCGGCGTCGAAATGGGTCAATTCAGGCATTTCATGCTCCTTCGAACGGCGCCTATCTTAGCAGTCGTCGAGAGAGCGGATGACGCGCGGCCGAGCCACCGCCGATATGCCGACCAACCGCCGCCGATCCGCGGTTCGCCGGGGGCGGTCACCGCTTCACGCAAACCCGAACAGCTTGGCCGGCGTGTCGACCAGCACGGCGCGCCGCGCGCGCTCGGTCGGCAACAGCTTCGACATCAGGGCGTACACGGCATCGTAACTTTCCACTTGCTCGAATTGCGTATGCGGCCAATCGCTACCCCATATCAGCCGATCGAAACCGAACGCGTTTTCGAGTAGCGGCATGGCGGCTAGCGCGGTCGCCGCGCCATTTGCATCGGGGCCGGCCTTCGCGACCGCGTTGCGGTACGCGCCCGACACCTTGACCCACACGCGCCTCGTCGCGCCGAGTGTGAGCAGATAACGGAAACCTGGATCGTCGACGCCGAGCGTCGGCTTCGGCCGCCCGAAGTGATCGACGACGACGTCGATCGGCGCCCCGCGACGGTCGAGCAACGGTCCGACGACGTGCGGCAATCGCTGCGCCTCGCAATGCACTTCGATCTGCCAGCCGAGTGAAGCGATCTTCTCGAGCGTCGCCTGCCAAGCGGCGCTCGTATAGTCGGGGTCGGGCAGACTGAACAGATTGAGCCGAATCCCGACGACGCCGGCACGAGCAAGCGCATCCAACTGGCCGGGCTCTGCCGCCACGGCCGCGGGATCGATGACGGCGATACCGCGCAAGCGCTGCGGCGCCTGTGCGATCGATTGCGTGAGATAGCGGTTGTCGGTGCCCAGGAAGCTCGGCTGGATCAGCACGCCGTGCGATACGTCGTGGGCATCGAGTTGCGCGAGGTAGCGCGAGAGCGGCGCATCGTAGGCCGGCGCGTAGCGGCGCCGCTGCGCGAGCGGCAGGTCGTGGGAAAACACGTGCGCATGCGTGTCGATCGCCGTGATCTTGCCTGCGCCCCCACGTTTGGGCGTATCCGCGCAGGCGCCCAGCGCGGTCGTCGTCAACATGGCCAATAGTCCTCGATTGAAAGTTCGGCGCGTCAGCTTACCGTTCGCCATTCGGTCGTCTCCAGTCATGTTCCGTTACAAGCGAGACGCCGGCATGCGGCGTCCCTGCGAGCATGCCCTCGGGCATTCATCGGCGCGCGGGCGCGACGCCGGGGGAGCTTGTGTGCGCGTCGGCGTCCGGCAACGCGTCCGCCAGCGCGCGGCCGCGTGTTTCGGGCAGCATCAGGACGGCGAAGACCACGATGGCGTAAGCGATCGCCGCGTCGACGCCGATGGCGAAACCGAGCGTCGTGGTTTTCGCCAAGTGGCCCACCATGACGGGAAAGGCGGCGGACACGACGCGTCCGAAGTTGTAGCAAAAGCCGACGCCGGTACCACGCATGCCGCGCGGGTACAACTCGTTGAAGAGCGCACCCATGCTGGCCGGGATGCCGGCGGCGAAGAATCCGAGCGGGAAGCCGACCACGAGCATTGCTCCATTGGTCAACGGCACGAACAGATAGACGAGAACGGTGGCGACGCACGCAATCGAAAACAGCAAGATGGTGCCGCGGCGGCCGATCCGGTCGAGCAGGTGCGAACTTGCGATGCAGCCGCAAAAGAACGCGAAGATGATCACGGCGAGATAGCCGCCCGTGCCGAGAACGGACAGATGACGCTCGGTTTTGAGGTAGGTGGGCAGCCACGTCATGAGGGCGTAGTAGCCGCCGTGCGCCCCGACTCCGAGTAGTGCGCCGATGAGCGTCATCCGCAAGACGCGCGGGGAAAAGATATCGAAAAACGGGATGCCGGGCGCACCGCTTCGCACGGCGCGGCGGCGTTCTGCGGGGGCCGCCGGTTCGGGCACGCCACGACGCACGTAGATGACGAGCAGGGCAGGCAAGAGCCCGAGCGCGAACATGGCGCGCCATGCCATTGCGCCGGGGAACAGCGAGAACATGGCGGTATAGAGCAGGACGGCAGCGGCCCAGCCTACCGCCCACGCGCTCTGAACCGTCCCCATCGCTTTGCCGCGATGCGCGGGGCGGATCGACTCGGCCATCAGCACGGCTCCGGCGGCCCATTCGCCGCCGAAGCCGAGCCCCTGCAGCGTCTTGAGCACGAGGAACTGCGTGAAGTCTTGCGAGAAAGCGCAGGCGAACGTGAAGACGGAAAAGAAGGCCACGGTGAGTTGCAGCGTGCGCACGCGGCCGATGCGATCGGCCAGGGCGCCCGCGATCCAGCCGCCGAGCGCGGAGGCGACGAGCGTCGCGCCGCTCACGAGGCCGGCTTCGGTTTTGCCGATGGCCCATTCGGCGATGATCGCGGGAATGACGAGGCTGAACATCTGCACGTCGAGGGCGTCGAGGGCCCAACCGCCGAAGCACGCCCAGAATGTGCGGCGCTCGGTGGGGGAAATGTCTTTGAACCAGCTGAACATCGTGTGTCTCCTGATAGCGCTCGCGTGCGCTTTATCGTGCTGCCGCGGGCTTATTGCGGTGCGACGCGTTGCAGTCGGGCGGCGTCGTCACCGAATCTCGACTTGATAAATGAACTCGCTTGCAGGCCCGCGTGAGCGCCGCCATTCGAGCGGCCGGCGGTCGTACCCGTAGGCGAGCCGTTCGATCACGACGACGGGGGTACCCGGATCGATCCGCAGCAATCGTCCATACATCGCGTCGACGGTTTCGACGGTGAGCGTCTCGCTCGCCGACGCGATGACTTGGTTGCACTCGGCTTCGTAGACGGGATAAAGCAGATCGCCGATCTCATCGGCGGGAAGCGTCGCGAACGAGACGAAACGCTCGTAAGGCAACCAGATTTCCTCCGCGAGAATCGGGTGCTCGTCGATCAGACGCAGCCGCGACATGTGGATCACGCGCGCATCGGCGTCGATCTGCAGCGCCGTGCTGACGGCCGAGGGCGCCGCCACCACCTCGCGCATCAAGATCCGGCTCGTCGGAATGCGGCGTTCGCCTCGGCGGTTCTGAAAGCGGAAGAAGCGGAACAGCGAGCCGTCGAAGCTGGCGCGGCGCACGAACGTCCCGCGTCCCTGGAAGCGCTCGAGCATCCCTTCGGCGACGAGTTGGTCGACCGCCTTGCGCACGGTGCCGACCGCGACGCCGTGGCTGCGTGCGAGTTCCTGCTCCGTCGGAATGGCTTCGCCGGGGCGCCACCGGTGCTGGCCTATTTGAGCGGCGAGTTCGTCGCGCAGACGTTGATAACGAGGGAGGCGTTCGTCGGCTTGCATGGTGGCGTTCTTCGAATAGAGGCGAATATGTTTGGTCAACTAGTCATCCATATGTTTATATGAAGCGCACTCGAGAACAATCCGGGAAGACCCTCGGGGCATCAATCAGGCGAAATGCGCAGGACAGGGCAGCTCTCGACTACGGTCCCAAGCAAACCAAGCGGAAACGCCTCGAGCAGAGCCCGTCCGCCGCACTTCTCAGGGGTTCCGAGCGCCGCAATGCCGACCTTCAGCGCTCGGTTTCGCCCGCCGTTGCCGGGCTCGCCACGAAGCCGAAGCGCGCCGGCAACTCGGCGCGGCGAACGGGTTCGATGGCAAGCCGCCTATCGGGCCGCCATTCGAATGTGCCGGACAGGCCGTCGGCATCGAGCGTCGCCAACTGCGCGAACAAGTCCAGATCGTGATCGTGCAGCAGCGCGACGCGCGCCGGCTGCGATTCATCGGCGAACAGGACGCTGCCTTCGTCGTCGATGAGGACGGCCCCCGGCTCGAACGGCGCGCCCGTCTGGTCGGTCAGCGTGGGCGCGTCCGGCGAGGGCGCCGCGAGCCGCACGACCCAAGGCGTATAGGCCAACTCGATGAACACGCGTTGCGGTCCGTTCTGAAAGAACCATCGGCCAACCTCGTCGCATTCGTAATTGCGTTCGATGAAGCCTCGCAGCGCCGCATGGCGAATGGGTGTGCCCAGTTCCCCCCGCGCCTGTGCGCCCTCGTCGCGCATGCGCCATTCGCCCCGCCGATCGAGCAGCAGCCAGCCCGTGCAATGCGGCACGTTGGGCCACTTGGCGAGCGCGGCTTTGACGATGTCATCCATTACGCGTGTACGGTTCGAGAAAGGAGAAGATGCGCCGCGGCAGCCAATCGATGCGGCCCGGAAACGGCCCGGTCATGAAGCCGACGTGTCCGCCCGCCTCGGGCTGGTCGAGCACGATAGCGGCCGAGACTTCGGCGCGCGTAGGCAGCGCGGCGCTCGGCAGGAACGGATCGTTGCGCGCGTTGAGCACGAGCGTGGGCACGACGACCTCGGGCAAGAGTGGGCGCGTCGTCGCGCGCGTCCAGTAGTCTTGCGCGTCGCGAAAGCCGTGCAATGGGGCGGTAACTGCATTGTCATACTCGTACATGGTCCGGCTCGCCAGCATGGCGTCGCGGTCGAACAGCCCCGGGTACTGCTCCAGCTTTTGCAGCCCCTTGCGTTTGAGCGTCTTCAGGAAACTCAACGTATAAACGAGCGCGAACCCTTGCGACAGCGCGCGGCCGCCCGCGTGGACGTCGAGCGGCGTAGAAATGGCCGCTGCCGCCGCGACGAACGAGGCGTCCGCGCCGCGCTCGCCGAGCCAGCGCAGCAAGACATTGCCGCCCAGCGAGACGCCGGCTACGACGATGGGCCCCGGGTGCGACGCGTGCAGCCGGCGCAGCACCCAGTCCACCTCCGCACTGTCCGCAAGGTGATAAAACCGAGGAGCTAAATTGATCTGGCCGCTGCAGCTACGAAAATGCGGCACGACCCCGTGCCACCCGAGCGCTTGTGCAGACGCCATCAATACGCGTGCATAGTGCGAATCGGAGTTGCCTTCGAGCCCATGAAACAGGACGAACAACGGAGCGTCGGGCGCTGGCGCCGCGGCCGAGCCCGGCGGGTAGGCGATCCAATCCAAGTCGATGAAGTCATGATCGGGCGTGTCCCATCGCTCGCGTCGATAGTCGACGTTCGGACGGCGCGCGAACAGGGCGGGGATGATCGTTTGAGCGTGGCTGGAGGGCAGCCATCGGGGAGGGCTGTAGATGAGTTCGACGAGCCTGCCTGCGGCTGCGTGTTCGTTAGTTGATGACGCAGCCGGTTTGTCATGTGCCGTGCTCATGACCATCCCCAAAAACAGGTCCGCAGCCGGCCCGCCACATGGGGGCGCTCGCCGGGGACCTCAGTGCAATGCCCCTTGTCCGTGTCGAATCTTGGCGGCGAACTCGCTGGCCGTTTCCTCCGGCATCGGGCTCGCGTGAATATGTGCGATCCGCCATTCGCCGCGCTCATGAACCATCACGTACGTTGCATAGACCATCCGCGGCGGCGCGAGCGGTTCTTGGAACCGATGCGCTTCCGCGACCGTATAGACGACCGTGCCGAGGCTGTCGTACACGCGCACGTCGAGCGGATCGATCGCCGTCGGCAGCGTGTGGGCGTCGGCCAGCGCGGCGAGGCCAGCGCGGATCTGATCCACGCCATGCCAGTGCGCTCCGCCCGCGTTGACGTAACTCGCGAACTCCTCGTCGATCCAGAGGGCCATCAGCGTGTCCACGTTGCCGTCGGCGACGGTCTGGTAGAACGCGTTGAGCGTGTCGGCTGCAGCTTCGAATAAGCGGGCAAAACGTGGCATGGCTCTGGGCTCGTGGGTAGCGCGCGCACAATCGCGCCGGGCTTCGTTGATCGTTCAGGCTCGGCGAGCGGCGTCCACAGGACAATGAACGCACAAAGGCGCGCGGCCTTCCGTGCGTCAGCGCTCGCCAAGCAGCATGGCGCGCAGATCGGCGAACACTTGCTCCGGCGACAACTCGCGCAAGCAGCGCAAATGGCCGAGCGGACACTCGCGCGCAAAGCACGGGCTGCACTCGAGATGCAGCCATTGTACCTTCGCAAAGTCCGATAACGGCGGTGTGTGGCGCGGATCGCTCGACCCGTAAATCGCCACGAGCGGCCGGCGCAGCGCCGCGGCGACGTGCATGAGGCCCGAGTCGTTGCTGACCACCGCGCCCGAGCGCGCAATCAACGCGCAGGCTTCGCCGAGCGCCGTCTGCCCGCACAAGTTGCGCACGTTCGGTGCTTGTTCGGCGATCGCTTGCGCGAGCGGGGCATCCTTGTTCGAGCCGAGTGCGACGATCTGTGTGTAGGGGAACGACTGGCCCACCATACGCGCGAGCGCGGCGAAATGCTCGGCCGGCCAGCGCTTGGCGCTGCCGTACTCCGCGCCGGGGCAGAACACGAGAAGCGGCACCCGCGTATCGAGGTGAAAGCGCGCCGAGACCCGCACCGACTCGTTCGGATCGGCTTCGAGACGCGGCATCGGCAACCGCGCGCCCAGGTCGGGCACGTTCGCGCCGGGAGCGTAGGCGAGCGCGGCGTAGTGCTGCGCCATCGGCCCGCGTCGTTCCTTGCTCGGATTGGCGTGGCGCACGTTCAGCAGCCCGATGCGCCCTTCGCCCGTGTAGCCGATGCGCAGGCGAATGCCGGCAAGCCACGGGATCAAGGCCGATTTCAGCGAATTGGGCAGAACGTACGCGGCGTCGTAGCCGTGCTCGCGCAAATCGCTCGCGAGCTGCCAGCGCTTGAACAACTGCAGCTTGCCGTGCGCGAGATCGGTGGCGTGTACCGTCCCGATTTCAGGCATGCGCTCGAGCACGGAGGCGACCCAAGTGGGCGCGACCGCGTCGATGACGAGGCGAGGGTGAAGTTGCTTGAGCAGCGAGAACAGCGGCTGCGCCATCAATGCGTCACCGATCCAATTCGGTGCGATAACCAACGCGCGACGCATCAGTGTGTGTCCGAAAGAAGGCTAGCGCGGCGCGCGATAGGCGCCGCATTCGGCGATGAGGTGGCGGGCGTCGCCCGGCGGTGCGCGGCTCGCCGCCCGATGGCGGCGGCAAGCCGCGAACCGCTAAGCGCCGTCACGCGTAGCGCCGGCTTTGCTCGGGCGCTACGCGCCGGGCGGCGCGGCGGGGGACGCGGCGAATCAGTGGTGCTTGGCGACTTCGCCGTCGCGCAGCTTGTAGCGCGTGCCGCAATAGGGGCAACGCGCCTCGCCGTGCGTGACGTCGATGAACACGCGCGGATGCGTGCTCCAGCGCGGCATCGACGGGTTCGGGCAATAGGCGGGCAAATCTTTGGCCGACAGCTCGACCAACGGCATTTCCTTCGTTTCGCTCATGAGACGATTCTCGTTATAGGCGGTATGGCGCGTGGCGTTCGGATTCAAATCTTCGTGAGCCAGTGCGTGTACTTCGGATTCTTTCCGGCGATGACATCGAAGAACGCCGACTGCAGCTTTTCGGTGATGGGGCCGCGCGAGCCGGCGCCGATCGTGCGGTTGTCGAGCTCGCGGATCGGCGTGACTTCGGCCGCCGTGCCCGTGAAGAACGCTTCGTCGGCCGTATAGACTTCGTCGCGCGTGATGCGCTTTTCGATCACTTCGATGCCGGCGTCGCGCGCGAGCGTGATCACCGTGTCGCGCGTGATGCCGTCCAGGCACGAGGCCAGATCGGGTGTGTAGAGCTTGCCGTTGTTGACGAGGAAGAAGTTTTCGCCCGAGCCTTCCGAGACATAGCCGTCGACGTCGAGCAGCAGCGCCTCGTCGTAGCCGTCGGCCGTGGCTTCCTGGTTGGCCAAGATCGAATTCACGTACCAGCCGGACGCTTTGGCACGCACCATCGAGACGTTCACGTGATGGCGCGTGAAGGAGGAAGTCTTCACGCGAATGCCGCGGGTCATGCCTTCTTCGCCGAGATAGGCGCCCCACGGCCAGGCGGCGATCGCCACGTGGATCGTGTTGCCGCGCGCCGAGACGCCGAGCTTTTCCGAGCCGACCCAGACGATCGGGCGCAGATAGGCCGTCTCGAGCTTGTTTTCGCGCACGACTTCGCATTGCGCGGCGGCGAGCGTCTCGTGATCGAACGGCACGTTCATCTGGAAAATCTTCGCCGAATTCAATAGGCGCTTGGTGTGCTCTTTCAGGCGGAAGATGGCGCTCGCGCCGTCCACCATCTTGTAAGCGCGCACGCCTTCGAATACGCCCATGCCGTAATGCAGCGTATGCGTGAGGACGTGGATCTTGGCGTCGCGCCAGTCGATCAGCTTGCCGTCCATCCAGATCTTGCCGTCACGATCGGCCATTGACATACGTATCTCCTAGCGTTGCGGTGGGGCTAGCCCGTCGAGTTCGCCATTTTAGCGTCTTTTGCCACAGTTCCAATCACGCGCTCGCTGGTTTGGGTCGATCGGCCTCTATAATCGGACACCTTCCAATTCGAATCATGAGCGGCGGGGTGCGTAAGACGCGCTGCCGCCGCGCGCCGCCCATGCTCTCTCGCCTCAGCCCCGCCGATCGCGCCGCCTTCAAGAGCGGCGTGCGCGACTATTCGCCGACGCTGATGGCGATGTTCTCGTGGGGGCTCGTGACCGGCGTAGCCATGAGCAAATCGGTCTTGACCGTGCCGCAGGCACTCGGCATGTCGCTCTTCGTCTACGCGGGCTCCTCGCAGCTCGCGATCCTGCCGCTGTTGGCGGCCAAGCTGCCGCTTTGGACCGTCTTGCTCACCGCCGCGATGGTCAATACGCGCTTCGTCATCTTCAGCGCGGGGCTGGCGCCGCACTTCTCGTATCTACCCTTCTGGCGGCGGCTCCTGCTCGGCTATTTCAACGGCGACGTGGTCTACCTGCTGTTTCTGAAGAAATCGTTCGCCAACGGTTACGTGCCGGGCAAGGAAGCGTATTTCTGGGGGATGTCGGTGGTGAGTTGGGTGTTCTGGCAAGCGTCGTCGATCGCCGGCATCCTGCTCGCGAGCGCCGTGCCCGACAATTGGGGGCTCGAACTGGCGGGCACGCTCGCGCTCGTGCCGCTCATCGTCAGCGCTGTCATGAACCGTTCGACGCTGGCCGCCGTGGCCATGGCCGGCGTGGTCGCGCTCGTGGCGATCGATTTGCCCTACCGGCTGGCGCTGCCGCTGGCCGTCTGCGCGGCCATCGCGTCGGGCAGCATCGCCGATTTGCTGGCCGAGCGCGCCGATTTTCGCCGCATCCGCGCGGCGCGCCCAGGGCGGCGCAGCGCCGGGTTCGGCAAGGAGCGTTGAGCGATGTCGGCTACGCAGATCTGGCTCGCGATCCTCGGCATGACGCTCGTCACGGCCGCGACGCGCGCGTTCTTTCTGCTCGGCGGCGAGCGCGCCGTGCTACCCGAGCGCGTGCAACGGGCGTTGCGCTATGCCCCCGCGGCGGCGCTCGTCGCCGTCGTGCTGCCCGATGTGCTGCAAACCCCGCAAGGCCTGTCGGTCGCGCTCTCGAATCATGCGCTGTACGGCACGCTGGCCGGGTTGGCATGGTTCCTGTGGCGACGCAGTATGCTGGGCACCATCGTGGTCGGCATGCTCGCCTATACGGCGCTGCGTTTTTGGGCCTAGCAGGCCCCGCCGGATTCACACAAATACGACATACCTTCCCCGAATACGCGACATTCGTCCGCGTATCGGCTAGGGCGGCGGGGCGATCGGCTAAAATGCACGTCTGTCGCCGTGCCGTGAGCCGGGTCGCCCCCCGTTCGCCGCGCGCGCCGCCGCCCGCCAATCAACCTGCATGCGTACATTCCCATGAGCCAAGTATTGCGTCTCTCCGATCTGATCGCAAAGGGCTTGCTGTCCGGCAAGCGCGTCTTCATCCGCGCCGATCTCAACGTGCCGCAGGACGAGCACGGCAATATCACCGAAGACACGCGCATCCGCGCGTCCGTGCCGGCTATCGAAGCCGCGCTCGGCGCCGGGGCGGCGGTGATGGTCACCTCCCACCTCGGGCGTCCGACCGAAGGGGAACTCAAGCCTGAGGATTCGCTCGCGCCCGTGGCGGCGCGGCTCGGCAAGTTGCTCGGCCGCGAGGTGCCGCTCGTCGCCAACTGGGTCGAGAACGGCGTGAAGGTCGCCCCGGGCCAGGTCGTCTTGCTCGAAAACTGTCGCGTCAACAAGGGCGAGAAGAAGAACAGCGACGAGCTCGCGCAGAAAATGGCGCAACTATGCGATGTCTACGTGAATGACGCGTTCGGTACGGCGCACCGCGCCGAAGCCACGACGCACGGCATCGCCAAGTACGCGCCGATCGCCTGCGCCGGCCCGCTGCTCGCGGCCGAACTCGAGGCGCTCGGCAAGGCGCTCGGCAATCCGAAGCGCCCTCTCGTCGCGATCGTCGCGGGCTCCAAAGTCTCGACCAAGCTGACGATCCTGAAATCGCTCGCCGAAAAGGTCGATCAGCTCATCGTCGGCGGCGGCATCGCCAATACGTTCATGCTCGCGGCCGGTCTGAACATCGGCAAGTCGCTCGCCGAGCCCGATCTCGTGAACGAAGCGAAAGCCATTATCGAAGGCGCCCGCGCACGCGGCGCGTCGGTGCCGATCCCCTCGGACGTCGTGGTCGCCAAGGAGTTCTCGGCCGCCGCGGCCGCCGTGACCAAGCCCGTGGCGGAGATCGAAGCCGACGACATGATTCTCGACATCGGTCCGCAAACGGCGCAAGCGCTGGCCTCGCAGCTCGCCAGCGCAGGCACGATCGTCTGGAACGGCCCGGTCGGCGTGTTCGAGTTCGATCAGTTCGGCAACGGCACCAAGACGCTCGCCGAGGCGATCGCGCATTCGTCGGCGTTCTCGATCGCCGGTGGCGGCGATACGCTCGCGGCGATCGCCAAATACGGCATTCACGATCAGGTCAGCTATATTTCCACCGGTGGAGGCGCGTTCCTGGAATTCCTCGAGGGCAAGAAGCTGCCCGCCGTCGAAGTGCTCGAATCGCGGGCCTGACCGTGGGCGCGCGCGCTCCGAAGTCCGCCAAGCGCCCGGCGCGCCGCCCCGCGGCCGCCGAAGCCGCGTCTTGGGCGCAGGCCGGTGCGGCCGGCCCCGTGGTGCTCGGCGAGCCGACGCCGCCCGCCGAACCCACGCCCGCGGCGGCGCCGACCGGCACGGCAGCGGAAGTCCTCGCCATGTCGGACCCGGCCATTCTGAACAAAATCGATAAAGCGACGCCGGCACGATCCGGCGCGCAACCCAGCACGAGCGCTTTGCCCCAGCCCCAGGCGCCCGACGCATCGTCTCGCAGCCCGTTTACCAGCGACACCACTCAGACGAGGAGATACATGCATCGCGCCACCAAGATTGTCGCCACGATCGGACCGGCATCGAGTTCGCCCGACGTTCTTTTGCAGATGATGCAAGCGGGCCTGGACGTGGTACGCCTGAACTTTTCGCACGGCACGGCCGACGATCACCGCAAGCGCGCCGAATACGTGCGCGAGGCGGCGCGCCAGACGGGGCGCGAGGTCGCCATCATGGCCGATCTGCAAGGCCCGAAGATCCGCGTGGGCAAGTTCGAGAAGGGCAAGACGATGCTGGAGCCGGGGCAGCCGTTCGTCCTCGATGCGAACTGCGAACTCGGCAACGACGAGCGCGTCGGCCTCGATTATCGCGACCTGCCGCGCGACTTGCGGCCGGGCGATGTGCTGCTGCTCAATGACGGGCTCATCGTGTTGACGGTATCGCGCGTCGTCGGCGAAGAAATTCACACGGTCGTCAAAGTGGGCGGCGAGCTGTCGAACAACAAAGGCATCAACCGCCAAGGCGGCGGGCTGACGGCGCCTGCGCTGACGGCCAAGGACATGGAAGACATTCGCACGGCGATGTCGATCGGCGTCGATTACATCGCCGTGTCGTTCCCGAAGAACGCGACCGACATGGAAATGGCGCGTCAACTCGCGAACATCGCCGGCGTGCCGTATGGCAACAAGCCCAAGATGATCGCGAAGATCGAGCGCGCCGAGGCCATTCCGGCGCTGCAAGGCATCTTGGATGCCTCCGACGGCATCATGGTCGCGCGCGGCGACCTGGCAGTGGAAGTGGGCAACGCCGCGGTGCCCGCGCTGCAAAAGCGCATGATCCGCATGGCGCGCGAATCGAACAAGCTCGTCATCACGGCCACGCAAATGATGGAGTCGATGATCCACGCGCCGGTGCCGACGCGCGCCGAAGTGTCGGACGTCGCGAACGCCGTGCTCGACGGCACGGACGCCGTGATGCTCTCGGCCGAGACGGCCGCGGGCAAGTACCCCGTGCAAACGATCGAGGCGATGGCGGCGATCTGTATCGAAGCCGAAAAGTCCGAGCACGTCGAACTCGACAAGGACTTCCTCGACCGCACCTTCACGCGCATCGACCAATCGATCGCCATGGGCGCCTTGTTCACGGCCTATCACCTTGGCGCGAAGGCGATCGTGGCGCTGACCGAATCGGGCGCGACGGCCCTGTGGCTCTCGCGCCACTGGTCGCACGTGCCGATCTTCGCGCTCACCTCTCGCGTGGCCAGCGAGCGGGGCATGGCGCTGTACCGCAACGTCACGCCGCTCGCGGTCGAGCCCAATAGCGATCGGGATCAAGCGCTGAAGCAGGCGGTCGAGGTGGTCGTGTCCAAGGGCTTCGCCTCGCACGGCGACATGGTCGTGCTGACGGTCGGCGAGCCGATGGGCCAAGCGGGCGGCACCAATACGCTGAAGATCGTGCGCGTGGGCGACCCGTATTGATGGCTGTCGGCGCGGCGGGCGTTGCCCGGCGCGCCGCGCGGTTCGTAGTGCGGGCGGGGCCTGCGCTTCGCGATAAAATCGCGCATTCGCACAAAAAAGTGCCGACCGAGCACCCAGATTTCAATCCAAGGAGTACAGCATGCCTCTCGTATCAATGCGTCAACTGCTGGATCATGCCGCCGAGCACGGCTACGGCCTGCCGGCATTCAACGTGAACAACCTCGAGCAAGTGCAAGCGATCATGGCCGCGGCCGATCAAGTGGGCGCCCCGGTCATCATGCAAGCGTCGGCAGGCGCCCGCAAATACGCGGGCGAGGCGTTTTTGCGCCACTTGATCGAGGCGGCGATCGAGTCGTATCCGCATATTCCGGTCGTGATGCACCAGGATCACGGTCAATCCCCGGCCGTGTGCATGGCCGCGATCCGCAGCGGCTTCACGAGCGTGATGATGGACGGCTCGCTGCAGGCCGACGGCAAGAGCGTCGCGTCGTACGAATACAACGTCGACGTTTCGCGCAAGGTCGTGGAAATGGCGCATTCGATCGGCGTGACGGTGGAGGCGGAGCTAGGCGTGCTGGGCTCGCTCGAAACGATGAAGGGCGACAAGGAAGACGGCCATGGCGCCGAAGGCACGATGACGCGCGAGCAGCTCTTGACGGACGTCGAGCAGGCGGCTGACTTCGTGAAGCAGACGCAATGCGACGCCCTCGCGATCGCGATCGGCACCTCGCACGGCGCTTACAAGTTCACGAAGAAGCCGACGGGTGACATCCTCGCGATCGACCGCATCAAGGAAATCCACGCGCGCATCCCGAACACGCACCTCGTGATGCACGGCTCGTCGTCGGTGCCGCAGGAATTGCTGGCCGAGATCCGCGAGTTCGGCGGCGACATGAAGGAGACCTACGGCGTGCCGGTCGAGGAAATCCAAGAGGGGATCAAGCACGGCGTGCGCAAGATCAACATCGACACCGATCTGCGCCTGGCGATCACGGGCGCGATCCGCCGCTATCTGTTCGAGAATCCGAGCAAGTTCGATCCGCGCGATTACCTGAAGCCGGCGCGCGAAGCGGCCAAGAAGATTTGCGTCGACCGCTACCTCGCATTCGGTTGCGAAGGGCAGGCAGGCAAGATCAAGCCGCTCGCGCTCGACAAGATGGCGGAGAAGTACAAGGCGGGCGAGCTGGCGCAAGTGGTGCGCTGACGTTAGGCCCCGCTGCCGCGCCGCGACCTGTACGCGCTCGTTGCGTGCTTCGAGCGCGCTCGGGCCGGGTGCGGCTGGTGTGAGCGATCGCCGTTCCCGGTTCAATCGATGGGAACGGCGTTTGCCTTTTGTTGTTTTGCGGTGTTGGTTGTTTCGCAGTGTGTGGTTGGCGGTCGTTCTCGGCCGCTTGCACGCATGACGCTTGCCGGCGTTTTTCGTTTCATTCGTTCATCATATTTTTTGGCTGACGGCTCACGACGATGTCTACCCTTTACGAATCTTCGCTCCATTCGCTGCCGCTGCTCGGCCGCGGCAAGGTCCGCGACAACTACGCGGTCGGCAACGACAAGCTGCTGATCGTCACGACCGATCGTTTGTCGGCGTTCGACGTCATCATGGGTGAGCCGATTCCGCGCAAGGGCGAGGTGCTGAACCAGATGGCCAATTTCTGGTTCGAGCGGTTGCAGCACATCGTGCCGAACCACATGACGGGCATCGCACCCGAGTCGGTCGTCGCAGCCGATGAAGTCGAGCAAGTGAAGGGACGAGCGGTGGTCGTCAAGCGGCTCGAGCCGATCCTCGTCGAGGCCGTCGTGCGCGGCTACCTCGCCGGCAGCGGCTGGAAGGATTACCAAGCGACGGGCGCCGTGTGCGGCGTTGCGCTGCCGCCCGGGCTGCAAAATGCGCAGAAGCTGCCCGAGCCGATTTTCACGCCGGCGGCGAAGGCCGAAATGGGACAGCACGACGAGAACATCACGTTCGAGGATTGCGAACGGCGCATCGGCACCGAGCTCGCGGCGACCATCCGCGACATCTCGATCAAGCTGTATCGGGAAGCGTCCGAATATGCGGCTACGCGCGGCATCATCATCGCCGACACGAAGTTCGAATTCGGTCTGGACAACCACGGCGAGCTGTTCCTGATGGACGAGGCGTTGACGGCGGATTCATCGCGTTTCTGGCCGGCCGATCAATACCAAGTCGGCACGAACCCGCCGTCGTTCGACAAGCAGTTCGTGCGCGACTGGCTCGAAGCGCAGAACTGGGGTAAAACGCCCCCGGCGCCGAAGCTGCCCGAGGATGTGATCGCCAAGACGAGCGAGAAGTATCAGGAAGCGCTCGAGCGGTTGACGGGTTGCAAGCTCGCGTGAGCGAGCGCTCGCTTCGAAAGGAAAACCGCACGATGAGCGAAGTTGCACAAGCGGCCCACACGCATAGCGCGCCGGTAATCGGCGTATTGATGGGATCGAGTTCCGATTGGGACGTCATGAAGCATGCCGTGGCGATCTTGCAAGATTTCGGCGTGCCCTACGAGGCGAAGGTCGTCTCGGCGCACCGTATGCCGGACGAAATGTTCGGGTATGCGCAAACGGCGCGCGAGCGCGGGTTGCGTGCGATCATCGCCGGCGCCGGGGGCGCGGCGCACCTGCCTGGGATGCTCGCCGCGAAGACCACGCTGCCGGTGCTGGGCGTGCCCGTCGCCAGCAAGTATCTGAAGGGCGTCGACTCGTTGCATTCGATCGTGCAGATGCCCAAGGGCGTTCCCGTCGCGACCTTTGCGATCGGCGAGGCCGGTGCGGCGAACGCGGCGCTGTTCGCCGTGGCGATCTTGGCGGGTACGTCGGCCGAGTACGCCGAGCGGCTCGCGGCGTTTCGCGTCAAGCAAAACGAGGCGGCCCACGCAATGGTGCTGCCTTCGCTGTAAAAGCGGTGGCCTGCCGTGACGGCGGGCCCCTTCACCGGTCCCGTTTTCGCGACCATGGCTTCCCGTCCCGCTGCAGTTCCATGAGCCGCGGGCGTGACCGATCGACTCCAAGATGAATCAAGAGAACACCCCCGTTTCACCGATCATGCCCGGCGCTTGGCTCGGGATGGTCGGCGGCGGCCAACTCGGCCGCATGTTCTGCTTCGCGGCCCAGGCAATGGGCTACCGCGTGGCCGTGCTCGATCCCGACGAGGCGAGTCCCGCCGGTAGCGTGGCCGATCGGCACGTGCGCGCCGCCTATACCGACGAAGCGGCGCTGACCGAGCTGGCGCGCCTGTGCGCGGCCGTGTCGACCGAATTCGAGAACGTGCCGGCCGCGAGCCTGGACTTTTTGGCCCGCACGACGTTCGTCAGCCCCGCCGGACGCTGCGTGGCAATCGCTCAAGACCGGATTGCCGAAAAGCGCTTCATCGCCGAGGCAGGGGTGCCGGTCGCGCCGTACGTTGCGATCGAGTCGTCCGATGCGTTCGCCGCCATCGACGACGCGGCGCTCGCAGCCGTGCTGCCTGGCATTTTGAAGACGGCGCGGCTCGGCTACGACGGCAAAGGCCAAGTGCGCGTCGCGAGCGTCGACGAAGCGCGCGAGGCTTACAGTGCGCTCGGCGGCGTCCCGTGCGTGTTGGAAAAGCGGTTACCGCTGAAATACGAGGTGTCCGCGCTCATCGCCCGCGGCGCCAATGGCGCGACGGCCGTCTATGCGCTCGCGCAAAACCTTCACCGCGGCGGCGTGCTCGCGCTGACGGTGGTGCCCGCCCCCGATGCGTCGCCCGCGCTTGTCGAGCGGGCGCAATTGGCCGCGGTCAGTATCGCCGAGAAGCTCGACTATGTCGGCGTGCTCTGCGTCGAGTTTTTCGTGCTCGAAGACGGCTCGCTCGTCGCGAACGAAATGGCGCCGCGCCCGCACAATTCCGGCCACTACACGGTCGATGCCTGCGCGGCGAGCCAATTCGAGCAGCAGGTGCGCGCGATGACGGGCATGCCGCTCGGCGATACGCGTCAGCATTCGCCCGCGGTCATGCTCAATATTCTCGGAGACGTCTGGTTTCCCGCCAGCCCGAAGGGCGGAGCCGGCACGACGCCCATCACGCCGCCTTGGCACGAGGTGGCGGCGATGCCGGCCGCGCGCTTGCATCTGTATGGCAAGGAAGAAGCGCGGCCCGGGCGTAAGATGGGGCATGTGAATTTCACCGCTGCAACGCTCGACGAAGCGCGCACGGCGGCGCGCGATTGCGCGCGCTTGCTGCACATCTCGCTCGCCTGAGCGCGCGGTCCAGTCCAGGCGCAGCAACGATGTCAACCCGCCCCACTTCTCCCGGCGCACCGACGGTTTCCGACGCGCAAATCGACGAAGCCGCTGCGATGCTCGATGCGGGCAAGCTCGTTGCGTTTCCGACCGAGACCGTCTACGGCCTTGGCGGCGACGCCGAGAGCCCGGCTGCCGTCGCACGTATCTACTCTGCGAAGGGGCGGCCGGCGAACCATCCGGTGATCGTGCATCTCGCGCCGCACGGCGATCCCCAATATTGGGTGGCGCATTTGCCCGCCGATGCGCAAAAGCTGATCGACGCATTTTGGCCGGGTCCGCTCACGCTGATTCTCGAACGCGCGGCGCGTATCCCCGATGCCGTGAGCGGGGGGCAAGCCTCCGTCGGCTTGCGCTGCCCGTCGCACCCCGTTGCGCAGAGGCTGCTTGCGGCGTTCAGCGCGCGGCGCGGCGGCCATGGGGGGGTGGCGGCGCCCTCCGCCAACCGTTTCGGGCACGTGAGCCCGACCACGGCGCAGCACGTGCGCGACGAATTCGGCGCAGCGATTCACGTGCTGGACGGCGGCCCCTGCGACGTGGGGATCGAATCGACGATCCTCGATCTTTCGCGGGGCTTTCCTGCGTTACTGCGCCCGGGGCGGGTGACGCCGCTAGAGATCGCCGCGGTGCTGGGCGTCGCGCCAAGGCTGCCCGACGGCAGCGACGCGACCGCGCCGCGCGCGTCGGGCACCCTCAAGGCGCATTACGCGCCGCGCACGCCGCTCGCGCTGTTGCCGTTCGCGGCGCTCGAACCAATGCTGGGCGAGGCCGGCGCGACGGGCGTGCGCGTCGCCTTGGTTGCCCGCGCTTCGCGCGCCGGCACATGGGCGGACGCGTCCAACGTTCATTTCATCGCGGCGCCCGAAGATCCGCATCTCTACGCGCGCGAGCTCTACGGCTTGCTGCGCGCGCTCGATCGTGCGCAGGTGGCCCGCATCTTCGTCGAAAAACTCCCCGACACGCCCGAATGGATCGCGGTCAACGACCGGCTCGGCCGCGCGGCCGCGGCCTTCACGTCCGACGCATAGGGCCGTGCGCCCCTTGTCGGCATAGGCGGGCGGGCCGATACGAAGCAAAACGCCCGGTTTCGCGGGAGCGCAAAACCGGGCGTCGGTCGGGCAGGGCCTTCTCCACCCATTTCAAACAGCATGCCGCGTCGTGGCCGGGCGAGGCGAGTTGCGCCCCGCCTTGCTCTCCGATTACTTGCCGATGCCGGCTGCAGCGATCTGCCTTTCGACCTGCTGCGCGAACAACGCGTGCAGGCGCGTCGTCGGGTGCACGCTGTCGGCGAACATATAGCTCTGATCGGCCCCGGCCACCGTGTACATCTGCGGCGAGCAGAACAGCGACGAGGCGAGCGAGGCGCCGAACTGTGCCGGCGTCATGCCGTTCAGGACGCTCGGGTTGGCCTGGCCGTAGGCGGTGGCCGAGGAAGCCATTTTCGTCAGATTGCAGGCGGTGCCCGTATTGGCGACGGCGAAACCGTTGGCCGTCGCGTTCGCCGACATGTTGTCGATGAACGAATAGGCGTCGACGTAGATCACCTTGTTCAGGATGCCGCCCTGCGTCATGGCCGTGGTGAGCGTCAGATTGAACGCTTGGCTCAATTGCGTGAGCAGCGCGCCGCCGTCCGCCGACGACAAGCCGAGCGGCGTCTTGCCGATATCGGGCACGTTCACGAGCACGACCTTCGTCGCGCCGTTTTGCAGCAGCGTGCCGACGGCGCCGGCGAGCGCGATTGCCGCGTTCTCGACGGCGACGACTTGCGTCGCCGCGCTGGCCGGATTGGCGGCGATGATTGCAGCAGCCGTGAAGATGTCGTTGGGGCCGCCTTGAATCATCACGAGCTGGTTGCCGTTGAAGCTGCCGTGCGCGCTCAGGTAGTTTTGAATCTGCGTCGTGATCGGCACCGTGCTCAGAACCGGGCTGCCGACGCCGGGTTGCAGCGCGACGCGTGCGCCGCCTTGTGCGTAGCCTAGGCCCGACTGCGCCGTGGGCGTGGCCATCGTGAAGCCCCCGGAGTAAGCGGGCGTGATCGAACTACCGTAGTACGCGGCGACATCTTCGACCCAAATCGAGCCCGGGTTCGTCGTGAACTCGCCGCCGCCGAAGTTGGCCTTCGCGTACCAGGCGTAGGTGCCGACGTCGGAGAGACTGTCGCCGAACGAGACGGCCTGCAGCGCCACGCCGCTCGGCGGCGTCGAACTGGCCGGCGTCGAGCTGCCACCGCCGCCGCAAGCTGCGAGCAGCGCGAACGCCGCGCTCGCGATCGCGCTTTGCGCCAGGCGCAGCCAAGTGCTTTTTCGTGTCTTCTTACCGTGTTCCATCGACTTCATCTCCTCGTGTATGCGGCATGGCCGTGATCTGGTGTGTATTGCGCTCGCGCCGCGTGGTAAGCCGTCGCCCATTCGGGCGGTCCGAAGATCGCGCGCAGTTTATCGGCAAAGCAGGGCGCGTGCATCGCGTCGGCGAGCATCGAGCGCCACTCGTGGAAAGTGGCCGTCAAAGGGTTGTATGTGCGCAGCGGTTCGACGATGCCGTACTGCGGCGCATCGTTTTCGTCCTCGGGCGCATAGGTGCCGAATATCCTGTCCCAGATGACGAGGACGCCCGCAAAGTTGCGATCGATGTAACGCGGGTTGCGGGCATGATGGCAGCGGTGAATCGAGGGCGTGTTGAGCACGTATTCGAGCCAGCCCAAGCGGCCGATCGTCTGCGTATGGACAAAAAATTGGAATGCCAGATTGACGAGGACGATCGCGATGATCTGGTTCGGCTCGAAGCCAAGCAGCGCAAGCGGCGTCCAAAACACCCACATGCCGGCGATGGGGTACATGAGGCTTTGCCGGAATGCCGTCGATAGATTGAGACGCTCGGAAGAATGGTGGACGACATGCGCGGCCCAAAACCAGCGGATGCGGTGGCTGCACCGGTGAAACACGTAATACAGCAGGTCTTGGGCCAGGAATAGCACCGCGAACGAGAACCACCCGCCGTGCCAGGTAAAGAGCCGGAAATGCGCATAGACGTATGCGTAGAAAGGCACGACGGCAAGCCAGGCGAGCTTGTCGGCGCCCTGATGCATCAGCGCCAGCGCGGCGTTGCACAGCGTGTCGGGCCAACTGTAGAGCCGGTCGGCCCGGCGTGTGCGCACGAGGTGCCATGCCTCCCAGCCGATGCATGCGAGAAAGACGGGCGCCATAGCGAGCAGAAGCAATTCGGCGTCGAATTGCATGACGTCTTCCTCCTTCGTGTCTCGTAGTTATGGATGCCTGGGTCCTCGCAGCATGCGCGGCGGCCTTGCCGCCGGCGTGTGGGACATACGCCTCCATCCGCTCGCACGCCGATCGTTGCCCGACAGCGTACACGCTAGCGCCGTGGCCGGCGTCATTTGATCGTAGAAGAAATATTCGGTGGGCGGGGCCCTTGGCAGCCCCGCCTAATGCTCGGTGGCTAGCGCAATCCCCGATAGACCCATTCGAGCAGCGCGTCATGGGCGGCGCGCGCTCCGCCGGCGCGCTTGTCGTTGATGAAGCTGACCACCACGTAGCTTTGGCCGTCCGCGGCCGCGACATAGCCTGCGATCGCACGTACGTCGTTGAGCGTGCCCGTCTTGATGTGGGCATTGCCGAGCACCGGCTCGCTGCGCAGCCGATTGCGCATGGTGCCGTCCACGCCCGCGACGGGCAGCGATGCGACGAACACCTGCGCGACGGGGCTTGCGTTCGCGTTTTGCAGCAGGTCCGCCAGCGATTTCGCGCTGATGTGTTCCTCGCGCGAGAGGCCGGAGCCGTTCGCGAGCGTGAGCTCGGGCATCTCGAGCGCTTGAGTGCGCAGAAACCGTTCGATCACGGCGGTGGACTTCGTGGGCGTGGCGGGCGGCTTGTCCACGACGGCGCCGATCGTCAGGAACAGATTGCGCGCCATGACGTTGTTGCTGAACTTGTTGATGTCGCGCACGACGTCCGACAGGACGGGGCCGCGGTGCGTAGCGACCAGCCGCGCGCCGGAGGGGACCGGCCCTTCGTGCGTCGTGCCTGCGAACGACCCCCCTACCGAGCGCCATAGCGCGAGAAAGCCGCCCGCGAAGAAGGCCGTGTGATCGAGCATGGCGAGATTGATCGTGCGCGGCCCGCAGCGCAAGGGGTAGTCGCCCGAAAACAATGCATCGACGGTGCCGTCCTGCCGGCGCGTGACGCTCGGCGTGAGCGCCGTGTCCACGCCGACGCATGCGCCGGCGCTCGCGTGCAGGGTGTTGTCGATCTGCAGTTGCGCGAGCGCCGGAATGACGTCGATCGCAACGCTGCCGTCGGGCGACGGCGTGAGCGTGAACGACAGCGATTTGAACGCGTAGAGCAGCGGGTCGGGGCCGACGTTGTACGGCGCTTCCGTATCGTCGTCGAAGGGCGGCAAATCGCGCGTCGACGGATCGAAAAAGCGCTTGTCGAGGACGAGTGCGCCGTCGACCCCGTTGATGCCGGCTTGGCGGATTTTATCGACTAGATCGATGAGTTCCTCCGGCACGAGCTTCGGATCGCCCGTGCCCTGGATGTAAAGGTTGCCGTGCAAGATGCCGTTGCGGTCCAATTCGCCGTCGGTATAGGCGCTCGTGCGCCAGCGGTAGTCGGCGCCGAGCACCGACAGGCCCGCGTATGTCGTGACGAGCTTCATGGTCGATGCCGGCAGCATCGGCGTTTGCGCGTTCAGGGCGACGAGCGGCGTGCGATCGCCGATGCGCTCGACGACGACGCTGACCGACGAAAGCGGCACGTCCGCGCGCTTGAGCGCATTGGTGACCGACGCGGGCAACTGCGCCACGACGGGGGCGTGGGCATGACGCCGCAATTTGCGGGCGTCGGCCGGGGCGGCCGCGGCCAGGGCGATGGCCGTGATGAGCGCGCATGCCGCGTGCCAACGAGCATGGCCGTGCGGCGGGCACGCGCCGGTCGCGGCGGACGGATCGAGCGCGGGACGGCGAGAGAAACAGCGAAACGAAGCGAGAACGGGGAGGCGGCGAATCGACGGAAATAGTGAAGCGATCGTCATGGAGGATTGCGCAAAAAGCCGATGGCGAGGGCGCGGCGCGCGGGATGCGACGCGGCGAGCGCATATTGTAGGGCGCGCGCGGCGGGAGCAGCGCGGGAAGTTTCCGGATCGGACCCGCTAGAATGCGCGTATGTGGATCGACTCGGAAGTGCCGAGACTGAGTGTGAGGCGATGCGAATACTGCTAGTCGAAGACGACCGGATGATCGCCGAGGGCGTGCGCAAGGCGTTACGCGGCGAAGGCTTCGCGGTCGATTGGGTGCAAGACGGCGAGGCTGCGCTCACCGCGGCGGGCGCCGAGACCTACGATCTCGCGCTGCTCGATTTGGGCCTGCCCAAGCGCGACGGGCTCGACGTGTTGCGCGCATTGCGCGCGCGCGGCAATGCGTTGCCCGTGTTGATCGTGACGGCGCGCGACGCCGTGGCCGATCGCGTGAAGGGGCTCGACGCCGGCGCCGACGACTATCTCGTCAAGCCGTTCGACCTCGACGAGCTCGGCGCGCGCATGCGCGCCCTCATTCGACGCCAAGCCGGCCGGTGCGAGTCCGTGATACGGCACGGTCCTCTGACGCTCGATTCGTCCGCGCACCAAGTCACGCTGAATGGGGCGCCGGTCGCCCTCTCGGCGCGCGAGTTCGCGTTGCTCGAAGCGCTGCTGGCGCGGCCGGGCGCAGTGCTCTCCAAGACCCAGCTCGAAGAGAAGATGTACGGCTGGGGCGAGGAGATCGGCAGCAACACCGTCGAGGTGTACATCCACGCGCTGCGCAAGAAGCTCGGCGCGGATCTGATCCGCAACGTGCGCGGCCTTGGCTACATGATCGCCAAAGATTAGGGCGGGGACGCCACGCTTCGCACTGCACCGCAAACCGAGGAACCGACGTCTCGATGCAATCCATTCGCCGTCAATTGCTGTTTTGGCTGCTCGGAATCGTGCTGGCCGGCGTCGGCCTGGCAGGCTGGCTCATTTACCGGCAGGCTTTGGCCGAGGCCAACGAGCTATTCGATTACCAACTGCAGGAAATCGCCGCTGCGTTGCCGTCCGAGCCGTTCGCGCAGATTTTCGGCGCTCACAACGACGCCGACGAGGGCATCGTCATTCAGATCTGGAGCCGCACGGGCGCGCTCATGTACTACTCGCATCCGCGCGCGCCGCTGGCTCCGCGCGCGGAGCTCGGGTTTTCGACCGAACGCACGGACCGGGGCGATTGGCGCGTGTACGGCGCCATCGTCGGCGACAACGTCGTGCAACTCGCGCAGCCGTTGTCCGTGCGCAATCGTCTCGCGGCCAACGTCGCCTTGCGCACGTTGTGGCCGCTGATCGTCTTGTTGCCGTTTCTCGGCGCAGCCGTTTGGGGTGTCGTCGGACGCGGGCTCGCGCCGCTCGCGCGCGTCACGCGCGCGCTCGACGCGCGCCGGCCCGAGGCGCTCGACCCGCTGCCCGATGCGCGGCTGCCGCTCGAAGTGCGCCCGCTCGTGCGCGCCCTGAACGGGTTGCTTGCGCGCTTATCGTCGGCGCTGGACACGCAGCGCGCATTCGTCGCCGACGCCGCGCACGAGCTGCGCACGCCGCTGGCGGCCGTGCAGATTCAATCGCAACTCGTCGCGCGTGCGCGAGACGCCGATGCGCGCAAAGAGGCGCTGGCCGACCTGCAGGCGGGGGTGACGCGCGCGACGCGCCTGGCCGAGCAATTGCTCGCATTGGCGCGGGCGGAGCCCGATGCGAACGCCGTCAAGGAAGCCGTCGATCTGCGCGCGCTGCTTGCCGATTGCGTCGCCGCGCATGCGCCCATCGCCGAGCGCCGCGGCATCGATCTCGGCTTCGAGGGGGCGCAAGCGGCCACCGTCTCGGGCGACGCCGATTCACTGCGCGTCATGTTCGGCAATCTGCTCGACAACGCCGTCAAATACACGCCGGCCGGCGGCCGGATCGATGTGACGCTTGCCGCGCGAGCGGACGGCGGCGGCGCATGCGTGCGGATTGCCGACAGCGGGCCCGGCATTCCGGCCGATGAGCGCGACCGCGTATTCGACCGCTTTTATCGCGACGCGTCGGCGCGAGCGCGCACCGACGTATCGGGCAGCGGGCTCGGACTCGCGATCGTCAAGCGCGTCGCCAAGCAGCATGGCGCCGTCGTCGAACTCGGCGATGCGCCGCTCGGCGGCCTGCTCGTCACGGTGAACTTTTCTTGAGGCGGAAGGTGGCGCGGCGCCTCCATGGCGCGGCGCCCGGGCGCCGAGAGACGGGCGGCGCGAGCCGGTCGGGCAACTGTCCCGCGGCGTTCCCCGGGCCGGCAATCGGACCCTTTCACCGTTAAGTCTCCTTTAAGACAGCCCTTTTACTCTGGCTCACATCAAGCAAGGAGGCCTTTTCCTATGAACGCAAGAACGCTATCCCGCGGCGCCGTGGCGATCGCTGTCGCCGCCGCGCTCTCGGCCGGCTACGTGGCCGGCACGCGTCACACCGATCCGCAAATCATCACGGCCGCGCAAGCCGCCGCGCTGATGCCGGCCGAGGCGGCCGCCAAAACGGGTATCCCCGACTTTTCCGGGCTCGTGGAAACGTACGGGCCGGCCGTCGTCAATATCAGCGCGAAGCATGTCGTGAAGCAGACGGCGCGCCGCTCGATGCAGCAACTGCCGGTCGATCCGAGCGATCCGTTCTACCAATTCTTCAAGCGGTTTTACGGCCAGTTCCCAGGCTTCGGCGGCAACGGCGGCGAAGAGGGCGGAGGCCAAGACGACACGCCTAGCGCGAGCCTCGGTTCGGGCTTCATCATCAGCAACGACGGCTACATCTTGACGAACGCGCACGTGGTCGATGGCGCCAACGTCGTCACGGTCAAGCTGACGGACAAGCGCGAATTCCGCGCGAAGGTGGTGGGCGCCGACAAGCAGTCGGACGTGGCGGTGCTCAAGATCAGCGCGGCGAATCTGCCTACCGTGAAGATCGGGGACCCGAATCAGAGCAAGGTCGGGCAATGGGTGGTGGCGATCGGCTCGCCGTACGGTTTCGACAATACGGTGACCTCGGGCATCATCAGCGCGAAGGCGCGCTCGCTGCCCAACGAGAATTACACGCCGTTCATCCAAACCGACGTGCCGGTCAATCCGGGCAATTCGGGCGGTCCGCTGTTCAATCTGCAAGGGCAGGTGATCGGGATCAATTCGATGATCTACTCGCAGACGGGCGGCTTCCAAGGGCTCTCGTTCGCGATTCCGATCGATGAAGCGATGCGGGTCAAGGACGAGCTCGTCAAAACCGGCCACGTCAGCCGCGGCAGGCTCGGCGTGGCGGTGCAGGGCGTGAATCAGACGCTGGCCGATTCCTTCGGCCTGCAAAAGCCCGTGGGCGCGCTCGTCAGCTCGGTCGATCCGGGCGGCCCGGCGGCCAAGGCGGGCTTGCAGGCCGGCGATGTGATCCTGGCCGTCAACGGCTCGCCCGTGAACGATTCGACCGATCTGCCCTCGCAGATCGCCAGCATGAAGCCCGGAGCCAAAGCCACACTCGACGTCTGGCGCGACAAGAGCAAGAAGCAGCTGACCGTGACGCTCGGCTCGCTGTCCGATACGAAAGTCGCCGATAGCGGCGGGCAGGCCACCGAGCAAGGCCGCCTCGGCGTCGCCGTGCGTGCGCTCACGCCGCAGGAGCGCAACGGCACGTCGCTCTCGCACGGGTTGCTCGTGCAGCAATCGAGCGGTCCGGCGGCCAGCGCGGGCATTCAGCCCGGCGACGTGATTCTCGCCGTGAACGGCCGCCCGGTCACCTCGGTCGAGCAGTTGCGGCAGGTCATCGCGAAAGCCGGCAATAGCGTCGCGCTGCTGATTCAACGCGACAACGCGCAGATCTTCGTCCCCGTCGATTTGGGCTGACCCTGGCGCGCGCCGTCCCATTGCTGGACGGCGCGCGGGAACGGGCCTTGCTCGCCTGTTCCTTTGAGCGCTACGGCCCGCTGGGGCGGTTTCCGGGCGATGAGCGCACGATCTAAAAGGAGCGATGCTATGAAAACGCAAATGAACCAGAAAACCGTCTTCGCCGCGGCTTTTGCCGCGCTCTCGTTCGGCGTGACGGGCGCAGCATTTGCGCAGAGTTCCGGCGTTGTCGGCGGCACGACCAGCGATATGACGAGCGCCGGCAACGAGAACGGCGGCGGGATGCCGCAAATCCAGCACGAGGGCGAGATCGCCTATGTGTCGGGCGGCGTGGGCAGCGACGAATCGGCGGCGCTCAAACGCGCCGAACGTCAATGGCCGCTCGCGATGCGTTTCACGGGCCCGGGCGCCGACTACCTCGCCGACGTTCACGTGCGCATCGTCGGCCCGCATGACTCGGAGGTTCTCCAAGCCGATTCGAAGGGGCCGTACATGCTGGTGAAGCTGCCCCCGGGCACCTATACGGTCCACGCGCGGTACAAGGACGAGGACCAAACTCGCCAGGTTCATGTCTCCAAGGGGCCGGGCGCCCGCGCCGATTTTCACTGGAACACGCAATAGCGCACAGTCCGGTCGCCACGCGGCCCGACTTTCGCAGATAATGAAGCCACGGGCGCCCGCTCGTGGCTTTTTTGTGCATCGCACACGGGCACCCGGCATACGCCTTGCGGGAGGAACTGCCATGACGAATGCCGATGCCTCACACCGAGTGGAAATCGAGCCGAACCACCATCGCTTGCGCGTCATCCATGGCGGCATCACCATCGCCGACACGCGGCGCGGGTTGACGGTGAGGGAAACGGGCTTGCCCGACGTCTTTTATTTTCCGCGCGAAGACATCAACATGACGCGGCTGCAACGGTCGCAAAGCACCTCGCACTGTCCGTACAAGGGCGATGCGTCGTACTTCCATTTGCTGACCGAAGAGGATGGGCCGGTCATGGATGCCGCCTGGAGCTACGAATCTCCGTTGCCGGGCGCCGAAGCGATCAAGGATTGTCTCGCGTTCTATTCGTCGCGCGTTGATCGCATCGACCAGACGTCCTAGTCGCCGCCAGGGCCATCGAGGAACCGCCATGGAATTGACCGATGCGCTGCGTATCCCGCTCGCCCCGTCAGCGGTTCGAGAGGCTTTGCAGGACATCGCGTTGTTGCGCGCCAGCCTCGAAAATTGTGAGGCGTTCAGCCGGTTGCCGAGCGGCGAGTATGCGCTGACGTTGACGGTGCCGCTCGGGCCGCTGCGCGCGCGCTACGCGGTGCGTGCGCATCTGGCCGGTTCCGACGCACGCCAGCTCGGTGCGGAAGGGCTGGTCGGCACCGATTCGCTGCATCGCACGTTGAACTTCAAGGCCTGTGCCGCGGGTGTCGGGTCGCTGCGCGGACAGATCGACGTGACGCTTTCCGACGACGGGCGCGTGCAAGCAAGTGGCGACCAGACCGGCGGCGAGGATCGGGAGGCGAATGAAACGCGCATCGACTATTCGGTTTGGGCGACGTTGACCGGGCCGCTCGCGGAGCTGCCGCCGCGGCAGATCGAAAACGCGCTTCACGATCTCGCCGACGATTTCTTCGCCGAATTCTGCGCGGTGGTCGAAGCCAAGCATGGCAGGCGGGCGAACCGCGCCGGGGGCGGCGTGCGGCGTCAGCATGTGTTTCTCCGGCCGATCAGCCTCGCGGGCCACGGGCGCAAGTTCTGGGAAAACGATGCGGCGGCCGCGCTCGGCGGCAGAGCGGGCACGCTGGCGTCGCTGCGCGGCGCACACGGGCTGCATCGCGCGTCGCCGCCTCAGGCGATGCCCGCCTGGGCCTGGGTGGTGGCTGTCGTACTCGTCGCCGTGTTGCTCTACGCGTCGCACTGGCTCGCTTGACCCGCCTTGACCCGCCAAGCCCGTACCCGGGCACGATGCGTCACGCCCCGCGGAATTCACGCCGGTAGTTCGATGGCGATGTCTTGAATGCCTCGGCGAAATGCTGGCGCAATGAGACGGCTGAGCCAAAGCCGGCCGCCTCGGCGATGCTATCGATGCTCTCGGTGGTCGTCTCGAGCAATTGCTGCGCGCGCGCGAGCCGCGCGGCGAGCAGCCATGCCCCCACCGTGGTGCCTGTCGCCAGCTTGAAGCGCCGCGTGAAGGTGCGGCGGCTCATCAATGCGCGCTCGGCAAGAGAATCGAGCGAATGCGACTCCCCCAGGTTCTGATGCGCCCATTCGAGCAGGGCCGACAGGCGATGGTCGCGCGCATCGACGCCGACGGGCTGCTCGACGAATTGCGCTTGGTTGCCCTGGCGATGCGGCGGCACGACCAGGCGCCGCGCGACGTAGTTGGCCGCGCGCGCACCGCAGCGGCGGCGCAGCAGATGTAGGCAGCAATCGAGACTGGCGGCGGTGCCGGCCGAAGTCAGCACGTCGCCGTCGTCGACATAGAGCACGGCCGCATCGACGCGAATCGACGGGTACCTGCGAGCGAAGGTCTCGGCCCACGCCCAATGGGTCGTCGCAGGCCGGCCGTCGAGCACGCCGGCCGCGGCGAGAACGAAGGCGCCCAGGCATAGCCCCACCATCAGCGCGCCGCGCGCGTGCGCCGCGCGCAGTGCGTCGACTAGCGCGTCGTGCGGTGTTTGGTGCGCATCGCGCCAGCTCGGCACGATGACGATGTCGGCCTCTTCGATCGCGTCGAGCCCGTGCGGGGCGGCAATCGTGAAACCCGCAGTCGTGCGCAGCGTGCAGGGCTCCGCAGCGCACACGCGCAGGTCGAAGCGGGGCACGCCGCCGCCGGCGTAGTCTTCGCCGAACACGAGGCAAGGCACGGACAGATGAAATGGGCTGATGCCGTCGAACGCGACCACGGCGACGACGGGCGGGCGGTCGGACAAGCGTGCAGCGAACGTCAAGGCGGCCTCCGGGCGCAAGGGGAACGACGGACAAGCAAAGAGAAAGAATGCAAAAGCGGTCTTGGAGCGTGTTGGCCCGATTTTATCGATATCTGGCTTTAGGGCCACTGTCGACGCCTACACGATCGGGGAACAATGAGGCTCATCCCGTCGCCGCGCCGCTACTTCGAATAAATAGCTAGGCGATGTCCTACAGTCGAGCATCGAAAGGAGAAGATCCATGACCACGTCCCCGCGCCGCGCACTGATCGTCATCGACGTTCAAAACGAATACGTCACCGGCGATTTGCCGATCGAATACCCGCCGGTGCAAGTTTCGCTCGCGAACATCGGCCGCGCGATCGACGCGGCGCATGCGCAAGCCGTGCCGGTGATCGTCGTGCAGCATATGTCGGCGCCCGACGCGCCGCTATTTGCGCGCGGTTCCGAGGGCGCCGCGTTGCATCCCGTCGTCGCTAGCCGCGCCTATGATCACCTGATCGAAAAGGGCCTGCCAAGCTCGTTCGCGGGCACGGACCTAGCCGATTGGCTTGCCGCGCGCGAGATCGATACGCTCGCGGTCGTCGGTTACATGACGCAGAACTGCAACATATCGACCGTGCTGCATGCTGCCCATGCAGGGATGAAGGTCGAGGTGCTCAACGATGCGACGGGCGCGCCGTCGTACGAGAACGAGGCCGGCTACGCGAGCGCGGAAGAGATCCACCGCACGTTCTCGGTGGTGATGCACGCTCGTTTTGCGGCGGTCGTCGGTACGGACGATTGGATTGCGGCGGTGAGCGATGGCAAGCCGATCGCGGGGGGCTCGATCGCGGCGTCGAACAAGAAGGCGCGCTCGCGCGCGGCTGTCGTCGTTCGATGAGGCCGAACGTCGAGCTGTCCAATCGATGAGCGGGTAGCCGCATAGAGTCGCACGAAGAGAGGGCAAGCGCTCATCATGAACGCTCACGAGGCAGTAGTGTCGGACGATCTGGCCGTCAAAAAGCATCATTCGATTCTTGGGAGAGTCCAAATGAAAACGCGCTGTCGATTTCCTTCGCGTGTGGTGGTCGCAAGCGCGATCGCTTGTTCATCGGCATTGGCAGGCTCCGGCATTGCGCACGCCGAGGACAGCGCCGTAACCTCACCGGTGTCGTTGGTTCCGGCGCAGCGAACGATCGATGCCTACGCGGTATTCGGCGATGGCGCCGCGAGCCGGGGCGGCGACATGCGTTGGCGTGCCTACGAAGTCGGCTTTGGCGATGCCCTTACCGATCGCCTCTCGGTTTTCGTGGCGTACTTGAACGAGGGGCACCCGACCGACCACCATCGCGACGGTTTCGCCGCGCTGGGCGCTTGGCGCTGGCCGATCGGCGAGCGCGTGGCATTGGAATTGTCCGCGGGTCCGTACTTCAGCATGGACACGACCCACGTCGATAACGAAACGCGCAACGAAAAGCGATGGGGCGTGCGCGCCTCGGCGGCCGTGCGGTACTACCTCGTCGCCAACCGCTTCTTTCTCAAGTTGCAGTACAACCACGTTCAGATGATCGACGGGTTCAATTCCGACGCGGTGCTGTTCGGTATCGGCTCGGATTTCGGCGGCGATCCTAGCCCGGCGCTATCGGACGGCAAGACCCAGGTAAGCGTTTGGGCCGGAACCTCACAGACCAATCGCCCTCAGGTTCCGATGGAAAAAGGCTACATGGTCGAAGTCAAGCGGCCGATCGACAACGCCTGGGCGTATTCGGCAAGCTTGATTTACGAAGGCAACAACGGCGTGGCGGGCAGGAGGGGAGGCGCGGCGCAGGTCTGGTATGTCGCGCCGCTCAAAGGCGGATGGACATTATCGGCAGGCGTGGGCCCGTACCTCTCCTACGATCGGGACGAGGCGTCGCACAAGACGCGGCTCGATGCATTGCTGAGCGCGCAGGCGAGCTACCAGGTGACGAAGGATTGGGCCGCGGCGGTGCGGTTCAATCGCGTCGCGACCGGCAACGACAAAGATCAAGACATGTTCATGGTGGGCTTGGCTCGCAACTTCTAACGCGACCGAGCGCGTACGGCAGGCCCGCGCCGCCGCCGCGCGTGCCCGCATTCAACCGCTCGCCGCTTGGGCCGGCTTGCGCAGCGCCGCGCTCGTGCGCAGGGCGTCGATGCACGCGTCGATGAAAGCATCCGTGTGCGAAGCGAATTCGACCGAAGCGGGCAGTAGCAGGGTGTCGCGCAAGCACCCGCCCACGACGGCGTGCAGATAGAGCGCGCCGCGGCGCGTATCGAGGTCGGCTGGCAGTTGCGCCTTCTCGACCGCAAGTAGCAAGTCCTGCTCGATCTTGCCCACGCCTTCGCGCATGCTGGTCTGATGGCGTTCCTTGACCGGTCCCATTTCATCGACGAATTCGCATTTCAGAAACAAGATGTCGAAGACGCGCCGGCGCCGCGCGTCGTCCGATGCCGCATGCAAACACCATTTCAACACCGTGGTGAGGCGGGCCAGCGGATCGTCGTCGGTGAGGTCGTCCGGCCGCGCGCCGAGTTCGTCCAGCGGTAACAGCACGCGGTCGAACATGGCCGTGAACAGATCCCCCTTGTTGGCGAAATGCCAGTAAATGGCGCCCCGCGTGACGCCCGCCTGCGCCGCGATATCGGCGAGCGACGTGCGCGATACGCCCTTGTCGTAAAAGACCTGCTCGGCCGCATCCAAGATGCGATTGCGTGTTTGCAGGGCTTCTTCCTTCGTTCGTCTGACCATTTTGCGAGCCCGTGGCGCGGGCGTGAGAGCGCGGAAGGGGCCGCCGCCGGCTGCTTTGCTACGAACTCGCCCGGAAAGGCAAGCGCGGCGCGGGCCTGGAATCTTGTGTAACAGATGCCATTTTACATACAGTCGAGTATGTATATACAATACGCCGCAGCGTTTGAAGCGCCGTGAGTGAAATCGCGGGTAATATCGTCAGTCGTTTGTGCGCGTAAGCCGGCCGTCGTTTGCCGTTGCTCGCGCGCTCCTTGCGCGGCTCGCGCGGCGCCCCCGATGCGGGGCGCGCGGGATCCTCGCCCATCGAACCGACATCAAGCGTCAAGCGTTTCGCGACGACCGTCGCGCTGCGCGCCTCGCGGGGAGAGGCGCGGCAGGATCATTTCGTTCCCAGCCAATAGACCAGAGGTTGCTCCATGCGTGTCCAACCGGTTCCATTTCGCTTAATCTGCGCCGCGACGGCGGCTGTCGCGCTCGCAGCGTGCGGACAGAAACCCTCGGCGCCGCCGCAGCAAACACCGGAAGTCGGCGTCTTCACCGTGCAGCCGAGCACCGTCCCGGTGGTCACCGAACTGCCGGGCCGCACCGGCGCGTTCCTCGTCGCCCAAGTGCGCGCGCGCGTGGACGGCATCGTGCAGCGGCGCGAATTCACCGAAGGCAGCGAGGTGAAGGCCGGCCAGCGGCTCTACAAGATCGACCCGGCGCCCTATCAAGCCGCGCTCAACAGCGCGAAGGCGACGCTCGCCAAGGCTCAAGCCAATCTCGCCACCACGACGGCGCAAGCGAATCGATACAAGGTGCTCGTGGCCGCCAACGCAGTCAGCAAGCAGGACTACGACAACGCGGTGGCCGCGCAGGGTCAGGCGCAGGCCGATGTCGCCGCCGGCAAGGCTTCGGTCGAAACGGCTCAGATCAATCTCGGCTACACCGATGTCGTCGCGCCGATCTCGGGCCGCACGGGGGTCTCTCAGGTTACGCCCGGCGCCTACGTCCAGGCGAGCCAAGCGACGCTGATGGATACGATCCAGCAACTCGATCCGATGTATGTCGATTTGACGCAATCGAGCCTCGATGGCCTGAAGCTGCGCCGCGACGTTCAGGAAGGGCGCTTGAAAACGACCGGCCCGGGCGCGGCGAAAGTCACGCTGATTCTCGAAGACGGCCGCCCCTATCCGCTGCCGGGCAAGTTGCAGTTCGCCGACGTGACGGTGGATCAATCGACCGGTTCCGTCACGATCCGCGCGCTGTTTCCGAACCCGAACCGCGTGCTGCTGCCCGGCATGTTCGTGCGCGCGCGCATCGAGGAAGGCGTGAACGAGCATGCGATGCTCGTGCCGCAGATCGGCGTGACGCACGACCAAAAGGGCACGCCGGTTGCGCTCGTGGTCGGCCCCGACAACAAGGTCGCGCCGCGCCAGCTCGTCACCTCGGGCATGCAAGGGCCCAATTGGATCGTCGATAGCGGCTTGGAACCGGGCGACCGCGTCATCGTGCAGGGCACGGAGAAGGTGCGTCCCGGCATGCAGGTGAAGAGCGTGCCGGCCCAGTTGCCGGCGGCCGCCGCCGGCGCCTCGGCCACGCCCGCGTCCGCCGCTTCGGGCGGCGGCGCGTCCGCGCCAGCCGGCGGCTCCGCCGCGCCGGCGTCCGGCGCGTCTGCAGGTTGATCACGGAGAGCCCGCTACATGGCCAAGTTCTTTATCGATCGGCCGATCTTCGCCTGGGTGATTGCGATCATCCTGATGCTGGCGGGGGTCGCGTCGATCTTCAATCTCCCGATCGCGCAGTACCCGACGATCGCGCCGCCTTCGATCCAAATTTCGGCGAGCTACCCGGGCGCGTCGGCCAAGACGGTCGAAAACACGGTGACGCAGGTCATCGAGCAGCAGATGAGCGGGCTCGACCATTTGCTTTATCTGTCCTCGACGAGCGACGACTCCGGCACTGCCACGATCACGCTCACCTTCGACGCCGGCACCAACCCGGATATCGCCCAGGTGCAGGTGCAAAACAAGCTGTCGCTCGCCACGCCGCTACTGCCGACGGTCGTGCAGCAGCTCGGCACGAAGGTGACCAAGTCGAGCAGCAGCTTCTTGCTCGTGCTCGCGTTCGTCTCCGAAGACGGCAGCATGAGCAAGTACGACCTGGCTAACTACGTCGCCTCTCATATCCAAGACCCGATCAGCCGGCTCAATGGCGTGGGCACCGTCACGCTGTTCGGCACGCAATACGCGATGCGGATTTGGCTCGATCCGCACAAGCTGACCAATTACAGCTTGACGCCGGGCGATGTCGTCACGGCGCTGCAGCAGCAAAACGTCCAGATCGCGGGCGGGCAGCTCGGCGGCACGCCGGCCGTTGCCGGCCAGATGCTGCAAGCGACGATCACCGAGCAGACCTTGCTTCGCACGCCGAACGATTTCGGCGACATCCAGTTGAAGGTCAATCCGGACGGCTCCCAAGTGCGGATCAAGGACGTTGCGCGCGTCGAGCTTGGCGGCGAAACGTACAACTTCGACACGAAGTACAACGGTCAGCCGACGGCGGGCATGGGCATTCAGCTCGCGACGGGCGCGAACGCGCTGCAGACGGCCAAGGAAGTGCGCGCGAAGATCGACGAGTTGTCGAAGTACTTCCCGCATGGCCTGGTCGTCAAATACCCGTACGACACGACGCCGTTCGTGCGCTTGTCGATCGAGGAGGTGATCAAGACGCTGCTCGAGGGCATCGTGCTGGTCTTCCTCGTGATGTACCTGTTCTTGCAGAACCTGCGCGCCACCTTGATTCCCACGATCGCCGTGCCGGTGGTGCTGCTCGGCACGTTCGCCATCATGAACGTCGTGGGTTTCTCGATCAACGTTCTGTCGATGTTCGGCCTCGTGCTGGCGATCGGTCTGCTCGTGGACGACGCGATCGTCGTCGTCGAAAACGTCGAACGCGTGATGAGCGAGGAGGGTCTCTCGCCACGCGATGCGACGCGTAAGGCGATGGGGCAGATCACGGGCGCGCTCGTCGGCGTGGCGCTCGTGCTGTCGGCCGTGTTCGTGCCGGTGGCGCTTTCGGGGGGCTCGGTCGGGGCGATCTATCGCCAGTTCTCGCTGACCATCGTCTCGGCGATGGTGCTGTCGGTGCTCGTCGCGTTGGTGCTGACGCCTGCGTTGTGCGCGACGATCCTCAAGCCGATTCAGGCCGGCGAGCATGGTGCGACGACGGGCTTCTTCGGCTGGTTCAACCGCACGTTCGACAACAGCCGCGATAAATACCATCGCGGCGTGCATCACGTCATCCGCCGCTCCGGGCGGTGGCTCGTGATCTACCTCGCGGTGATCGTCGCCGTCGGTCTGCTGTTCGTGCGTCTGCCGAAATCGTTCTTGCCCGAAGAAGATCAGGGCCTCATGTTCGTCATCGTGCAAACCCCGACGGGCTCCACCCAAGAAACGACGGCGCGCACGCTGGCGAATATCTCCGACTACCTGCTCAAGCAGGAGAAGGCGGTCGTCGAGTCGGTGTTCACGGTGAACGGCTTCAGTTTCGCCGGGCGGGGCCAGAACTCCGGTCTCGTGTTCGTGCGGCTGAAGGACTACGGTTCGCGCCAGGGTTCCGACCAGAAGGTGCAGGCGATCATTCAACGGATGTTCATGCACTATTCGCGTTACAAGGACGCGATGGTCATTCCGTTCAATCCGCCGTCCATTCCGGAACTGGGCACGGCGTCCGGCTTCGATTTCGAGCTGACCGACAACGCGGGCTTGGGCCACGACACGCTGATGGCGGCGCGCAATCAGTTGCTGGGGATGGCGGCCAAGGATCCGACGCTCGCGCTCGTGCGCCCGAACGGGCTGAACGATACGCCGCAGTTCAAGGTCGACATCGACCGCGAAAAGGCGCAAGCGCTCGGCGTTTCGCCGCAAGCGATCGATCAGACCTTCTCGGTGGCGTGGGCCTCGCAGTATGTGAACAACTTCCTCGATACCGACAACCGGATCAAGAAGGTCTACGTGATGGCCGATGCGCCGTTTCGCATGACGCCCGACGATATGGGCCACTGGTACGTGCGCAATTCGTCGGGCACGATGGTGCCGTTCACTTCGTTCGCCGCGGGGCATTGGACTTTCGGTTCGCCCAAGCTCGAGCGTTACAACGGCATCTCGTCGATGGAAATCCAAGGCGCGGCCGCGCCCGGCAAGAGCACGGGCCAGGCGATGCAGGCGATGCAGAAGATCGCAGCCAAGCTGCCGGCCGGTATCGGCTACTCATGGACGGGACTCTCGTTCCAGGAAATCCAATCGGGCTCGCAAGCGCCGATTCTCTACGGCGTGTCGATCCTCGTCGTGTTCCTGTGCTTGGCCGCACTCTACGAGAGCTGGTCGATTCCGTTCTCGGTGATCATGGTCGTGCCGCTCGGCGTGATCGGCGCACTGCTCGCTGCGACGCTGCGCGGGCTCGAGAACGACGTGTTCTTCCAAGTCGGTCTGTTGACGACCGTCGGCCTATCGGCCAAGAACGCGATTCTGATCGTCGAATTCGCGCGCGAACTGCAGCGCGGCGAGGGCATGGGGCCCGTCGAGGCGGCGATGGAAGCGGCGCGGTTGCGGTTGCGCCCGATCTTGATGACATCGCTCGCATTCATTCTCGGCGTGCTGCCGCTCGCGATCAGCAATGGCGCGGGCTCGTCCAGCCAGCATGCGATCGGCACTGGTGTGATCGGCGGTATGTTGACGGCTACGTTCCTCGCCATTTTCTTCATCCCGATGTTCTTCGTCGTGATTCGCGCGAAGTTCGCGGGAGAGGCCGAGGATGCGGACGAAGCCGAACGCCGCGCGCAAGCGCACCACACGGCGCCACATCTGCCGGGTAAAGACGGGAACCGCAACGGCGACGAGGGACATTGAAGATGCATATTCGACACCCATCCTTGATTGCGCTTGCGCTCGCGTGCATCGCAGCGGGCTGCACGTTCGAGCCGAAGTACGAGCGTCCGGCCGCGCCAGTGGCGGGGACGTTCCCGGCCTCGGGCGTGTATGCGACGCAGCCGGCCACGACCGCGGGCGACACGGCGAGCGGACGTGCGGCGGTCGACATCGGCTGGCGCGAGTTTTTCGCCGATCCGCGTTTGCAGCGTTTGATCGACGTCGCGCTCGTGAACAATCGCGATTTGCGTGTTGCCGTGCTCAACGTCGATGCCGCCCGCGCGCAATATCGCATCACGCGCGCGCAACTGTTCCCGGCCATCAACGCGCAAGCGAGCAAATCGGTGCAGCGCACGCCGCGCGATCTTTCGCCAAGCGGCCAGACGCTTTCGCAAGAGTTCACCGTCGGGCTCAACGCTTCATGGGAGATCGACTTTTGGGGCCGCGTGCGCAGCTTGAAAGACCAGGCGCTGGAGCAATATCTGTCGACGGCGCAGGCGCGCAAGGCGGCCGAGATTTCGTTGGTCGCGCAAGTGGCGAATCAGTACTTGCAAATGCTCGCCGTCGACGATCTGCTCAAGATCACCGACGACACGTTGAAGACGGCCGAGGCCTCGTACGCGCTCACGAAGCTGCAGTTCGACAACGGCACGGGTTCGGAGCTCGATCTGCGGCAAGCGGAGACGGTCGTCGAGCAGGCGCGCGCCAATCGCGAGGCGCAGGCGCGTGCGCGCGCGCAGGCCGAGAATGCGCTGGTCCTGCTCGTCGGTCAGCCGCTGCCGGACGATCTGCCGCAGGGCCGAGGGTTGGACGATCAGAAGTTGCTGACCGACATCCCCGCCGGCTTGCCCTCCGATTTGCTGACGCGCCGGCCGGACATCATGCAAGCCGAAGCGACGCTGCGCGCCGCCAACGCGAATATCGGCGCCGCGCGGGCGGCGTTCTTCCCGCAGATCTCGCTGACGAGCTCGTTCGGCACGGCAAGTCCCACGCTGGGCGGCTTGTTCAAGCCGGGCTCGGCGGCGTGGGCCTTTGCGCCGCAGATCAAGCTGCCGATCTTCGAGGGCGGGCAAAACCTGGCCAACCTCGATTTGGCCAATGTGCAGAAGCGGATCGAGATCGCGCAGTACGAAAAAGCGATCCAATCGGCGTTCCGCGAGGTGGCCGACGATCTGGCCGCGCGCAGCACCTACGACGGGCAGATCGGCGCGCTCGAACGCACGACGTTCGCGCAATCGCGCACGCTCGAGTTGTCCCAACTGCGGTACAAGAACGGCGTGGACAGCTACTTGCAGGTGCTGACGGCGCAGACCAACCTTTACACGGCGCAGCAGTCGCTCGTCAACGCACGGGCGGCGCGGCTCGAGAACCTCGTGAATCTCTACGTGGCGCTCGGCGGCGGTTGGATCGCCCATACCGGCGAAGCGCCGCGGCCGGCCGATGCGCCGGTCGACTACGGCGCTGCTTCGGCGCCGGTGGCAGCATCGGCGGCGGCAAAGTCGGCGGGGTGAGGAACACGCGGTTAGGGGGATGAGGCAGTTGTGCCTCCACTCGATTCGGCATGCAGTCGGGCGCATGGCGCAACTTCCTTGGCGGGGACGCCGTCGTGACGTCTCGTGCCCAAGGCAAGCAATGGCGTACCGATCGGCGCGGCCCGGCAATCAAAGCGCCAACCGCGGCGCCACATAGGCGCCGTACTGCGGCCCAACGCCCCAAGACTGCACGGGAATCCGGTACCCACGCACGAAGTGCCCTTCGATGTACTTGTCGCTGCCGCCGTAGCTGCCATCGACGTGGAAGGCGGCGAACGCGACGATCGGCACGTAGCTGTGCGTATCGATCTGCGCAGCGACCGGTATGACGATCGTTACGCCAACCGGCACGTCGCTGTAGATCGTCGTCTTCACCCCGGGCTCGATCCAAATGCTGTCGCCGATCGAAAGCGGCGACGGGTTGCCCGAAGAGATGAGCCCTCGCACGGTGGGCACATCGTCCGCATTGATGAGAAACGCCGTCCATTGTCCGGCTTCGCAACTTGCGCCGTAGAGGTGCCCGTTGCCGATCTGAAATTCGTACGGTTGCCCCGTCGACGGATCGACGCTCGGCTCGTTCGTTTGCGCGTTCCAGTACTGGTTCAATACGCACTGGTCGACGACCATCGGAAACAACCCCCCGGCACCGACGGTCGCGGGCGCGGCGGCCACCGCGACGGCCGTGGCGCTCGTTGGCGTGCTCAGCAGATCCAGAAAGCCGCCGAGCAGCAACGATACGGCGCCGCCGTTCTCGCTAGCGCTGCGCGTGACCGTCACTTGCACCGCCGGCGCGTCGTAGGCGCCCGGCGTAATCGTCTGGGCCTGCAGCGTGGAGGGCGAGCCAGTCAGATTCCAGAATCCCGTTTGTACGCTGGCGGCCGAAAGCTTTGCCCCATCCGAGGCGTTCAGCGAAACCGCAGCGCTCGTCGCGTTGGCCGCATCGGACCAGTCGGGTCCGCTGGCGCCCGAGAGCAGTTTCGATGCGCCCGCAAGTGCGGCGGCATCGGCGGCATTTTGCAACTCGTTGCGCACGGTCGCCACGCGCGGCAAGTCGACGGCGAACGCGCCGAACGTCAAAAGCATCGCGACCGTCAGCAGAAACCAAAGCGAAACCGAGCCTCGCTGCCCGCGCAGCGAAGCACCGGGTGATGGGCGGGGCGCGGTTCTCCTACTCATAGTTCATGACCGTCGTCGCCGTCACTGTGACGGGTCCCGTCAACGAACTGAACGCCGAGCCCAGCACGAGCCCCTCATAGGTATAACTGACGGTGACCGTCAGCGGGCTGCCCGGCGAGGTGCCGGCGGACTGATCGACATTGACCGTAGGCGTCGTTGCCGTGCCGCCCGTCACCAAATTGCTTTGCGCATAAGAGAGTGCGACGCTCGCAACTTCGGTCGCGGCCAGCGGCGGCACACGCACCACCACGCCGGCGCGCGCGGCTTCACGGCTCGCATTCGTGATGACGGCCTTATCGCATAGAAGCAGGCTCGTATCGACGATGCCGAACAACACCGTCATCAAAAAAGGGAAAACGAGCACGAATTCGAGCGCGACGGCGCCGCGCTCGTCCGATGCGAAGCGCGCGAGCCGCTTCACTCGATCGCTCCCGAGCTTGCCGGGTTCGCCGAGGGCACCGCGTCGACGCTTGCGGCGCTCGATGCGGCGGTGTCGTCGGCCGGTGCGGCCGAGCCCGCCGGATCGGACCAGCGTTCGCGCAGCGCACGATAGAACGATAAATTGTCCTCTGCCGATCCGACCGGCATGTCCGCGGTGAGAATGCTTTTCGCCGCTTCCGCATTGCCGAGCAAACCATAGGCGAGCGCCAAATTCTCGCGTGCTTGCGCGGGTGCGTCGGGCAGCCCCGCGATATCGAGCAGCACGTTCGCGCCTTCGCGCGCGCGCCGCTCCAAGATCAGCGAGAGTCCGAGGTTGGCTTTCAATCCCTGAGCTTCGGGGTGGCGCGTCAACGCCGCGCGGTAGACCGCTTGCGCCTCGGTGTGATTGCCTTGCAGATCGAGCGCGGCGCCGAGTCCCTCGGCGACGACGGCATTCTCGGGGTGCGCGACGGCAAGCCGCCGATAGCGAGCGATGGCGTCATCGAGCCGTCGCTCGCGCAACGCGACGCGCGCGAGCCCAAGCTCGGCGCGCGGATTTCCGGGGCCTGCGGCCGCCGCCTGCCGGTACAGCACGCCCGCGCGGGCGAGGTCGCCAGTGCCGTAGATCGCGTCGGCAAGGCCCAGTTGCGCGGGCAGGGAGTGGGGATCGGCCTGAAGCGTACGCTCGAACAGCGAAATGGCGAGCTGCGTGTCGCCGCTCTCGAGCGCGCTTTCGGCGATGCGAAGATCGGTGCTCTTGTCGGCGCCGCGCTCGGCGACGACTGCGCGCGTCTGAACTTGTGGCCCGCTTGCGCAACCGGTCAGCAGACCCGCTGCGAGCGAGGACGTCGCCAACGCGGCAACGACGCGGCGCCGTGTCTTCATCGAGATCGAATGCATGAAACCTCCTGTGGCCGCTCCGACCGTCACTTCAATGATGAAACACCGAGATGAGCCGGATGACGGCCGGCCCCGCCGCGATCAGCGCGACGGTCGGCATGATGAAAAGCATCATCGGCAGCGTCATCTTCGGCGCGAGCTTCGCTGCCTTTTCCTCGAGCGCGATGATCTGCATCGAGCGCTCGGTGCGGGAGAGCATGCGCAGCGACTGCGTGATGGGCGTGCCGTACTGTTGCGATTGCACGAGTGTCGTCACGAGAGCGCGCATCGAAGTGAGGCCGATACGGGCGGCCATCGCATTTAGCGCCGCCGCGCTGTCGCCGCCGATCTGCAGTTCGTCGGCCGTCACCGAGAACTCGTCGGCGAGCGCCGGGCAGATCGTGCGCAACTCGGCCGCCACGCGCTTGATGGCCACGACCAGGCTGTTGCCCGCGTTGGTGCAGATCACGAGCAAATCGAGCGCATCGGGCAGCGTGAGCGAAATCGCGCGCTGACGGCGTTTGATCGCGAACCCGAGCACGATCTCCGGCAGCATCATGCCGACGACGAAAGCTGCGGCCATCGTCAACACGCGCATCACGAAATAGCCGCCGATGCGTGGAATGTGAGGGGCGAGCATGATCGCCCCGAGGGCTAGACACGCGCCGCAGACGATCTTGAGCCCCGCGAGGATCGAGACGGCGCGCTTCTCGCGAAAGCCCGCGCTCGCGAGGCGCGTGGCAAGCTTGCCGCGCTCGGCCGCATCGATGATCGGCATGCGCTCGCCGATGCGCGCCACTTTGTGCGCGAGCCGTTGCGGCACGTTGCGTTCCTGCGGCTGCGCGCTCGCTTGCGCGACGCCGTGGCGGACGCGTTGCGCAATGCGCGAACGCCTGCTCGCGCCGCGCATGATCAGCCACAGCGTCGCGCAAGCGAGCAGGGCGACGAGCGCAAGGTTCATCCAAACGTCGGTCACGTTCATCGCGAGGTATCCAGATTGGCGATCTTGCGGATCAACGACAGCCCGATCACGAGCAGCACGGCCGCGAGCACGAGCATCTTGTGACCGGCGCGCGTATTGAAAAGCAGCGCCACATAGGGGCGGTTGACGACGTAGAGAAAGGCCATGATGAAGAACGGCACGCCGGAGATGATCTTGCTGGCGATGCGCCCTTCGGCCGTGAGCGCCTTGGTTTTCGCGCGAATATCGCGGCGCGTGCGCACGATGCCGGCGAGGTTCTCGAGCGTCTCCGCAAGGTTGCCCCCTGTTTCTCGCTGCAAGACGAGGCACACGGCGAAGAACGAAAAGTCGGCGAGCTGCAGGCGGGCGGCCGCTTGTTCGAGCACATCCTTCACTTCCGCGCCGACGAGCAAAGCGTCGCCCATGGTGCGAAACGTCGAGCGCACCGGTTCGTCGCTCTCGACGCCGGCGGTGCAGATGGCTTGGACGGCCGGGATACCGGCGCGCACGGCGCGAATGATCAGATCGAGCGTGTCGGGAAACGCCGCGAGAAAGCGCTGCTTGAAGCGAGCGATGATGAAAAGATAGACGCCGCGCACGGCGATGAGGGCATCGACGAGCGCGCCCAGCACACGCGCCCACAGCGGCAGGCCCGCGAGGGATGCGGCCACGAACGAGGCGAGACCGGTCAGCAGGGCCACGGCGACGATGGTGCGAACGCCCGCGCGGCCCGCGATCGTCTCGATGCGTTGCTGCTTCGCACGTAGCCATGCTTGCCAGGCCGGTTCGTCGCCGGGGGGGCGGCCGAGGCTGACGAGTTGATGCGAGGGTGTTTCGTGCGGCGGTTGCCTGCCCGTTGCCAGCGGGTCGCGCAGCGCGGCGACGCGCCCGGCGATGCGCTGTGCAGGCTGGCGTCGCACCATCTCGCGCAGCGAGCGTGCCATGAGCCCCGCGACGACGATCGCGAAGAAAGCGGCGGCGGCGACGACATCGGCGGGCGTCACGATTGCATCGCTCCGATCAGTTGCTCTTCGAGGCCGTAGTAGGCCGCGCGCTGCGCGAACGCCGGCCGCAGCGACGACGATTCGAAGGCGCCGCGCACCTGCTCCTCATAAGCGCTGGCATTGAAGCGAAAGGCGAACAGGTCTTGGGTGATGACGACGTCGCCCTCCATCCCGGAGATTTCCGTCACGCGTGTGACGCGGCGCATGCCGTCACGCATACGCTCGATTTGCAGAATCATATGCACGGCGCTTGCGATTTGACGGCGGATCGAGATGAGCGGCAGGTTGCCGTTGGCCATCATCACCATGCTCTCGAGCCGCGTGATCGCATCGCGCGGCGTGTTCGCGTGGATCGTCGTCATCGAGCCGTCGTGGCCCGTGTTCATCGCTTGCAGCACGTCGAACGCCTCGGTGCCGCGGGTCTCGCCGAGGATGATGCGATCGGGCCGCATCCGCAGCGCATTGCGCACGAGATCGCGTTGCGAAATGCCGCCGAGCCCTTCGCTGTTTTCGGGGCGCGTCTCGAGGCTCACGACATGCGGCTGCTGCAGTTGCAGCTCGGCCGCGTCTTCGATCGTCACGATGCGCTCGTGAGGATCGATGAAGTTCGACAGTGCATTGAGTAGCGTCGTCTTGCCCGAGCCCGTGCCGCCGGAGATGACGATGTTCAAGCGGCAAGCGCTCGCGATGCGCAGCACCTCCACCATTGCCGGCGAGATATTGCCCTGCTGCGCCATGCGGGCGAGCGTGATGTTGCGCTTGGCGAACTTGCGAATCGAAATCGATGCGCCGCGCAGGGCGATCGGCGGCAGCACCACGTTGACGCGGCTGCCATCGGCCAGGCGCGCGTCGACGAGAGGGCTGCTTTCGTCCACGCGACGGCCGACGGCCGCCGCGATGCGCTGCGCCACGTTGACGACGTGCGCGTTGTCGCGGAACTTCAGCGGTGTCAGTTCGAGGCGCCCGCCCCGTTCGACGTAGACCTGATCGGGGCCGTTGACGAGAATGTCGGTCACCTTCTCGTCGGCGAGCAACGGCTCGATCGGCCCAACGCCGAACATGTCGTTGAGCATTTCGTCGACGATGAGCGCCTGCTCGGCCAGCGTGATCGTCAGTCGCTCGCGCGCAATCGTTTCGGCGGCGATCTGCTCGATGCCTTCGCGCACCTGTGCGCGCGACATCATGAGCGCAGCGGACATGTTCATCGACGAGAACACCGCCGAGCGGATCGTCTTGAACATGTCCGAGCGAATCAGCGCTTCATGGCGCTCGCTCGGCATCGGCGCCGCGGTGGCCGCATTGGTGCGGGGTTCGGGGACGAGCGCGGGCGCGGCCGGCGCCGCGACGGGCGTGGCGGCCGCGCCCGCGGCTGCGGCTGCGGCTGCGGGGGGCGCGTGACTTGCCGCGGCCGCGCGCTCGTCGGTCCGCGTGCGTCCATCGACGCGCTCCGCCTCGATCACGGCGCTCGATTGGGGCACGAAAGAGGGCGGGTTGCAGCGGCGGCCGAACATCATGCGGTGCTCCGTTTCGGCAGCAGGCGCGCGTACCAGGGGCTGCGGGCGGCGACGGCAGGGGCGTCCGAGCCCGTGATGGCATCGGCGAGCGCGACGACCGCGCGTGCGAAGGCCGAATGCTTGCCGTCCGCGATTGCCTCGCCGAGGTTTTCCGCGACCGCGAGCGTTTGCGGCTCATACGGAAAGTCCAGCACCGACGCGCGCCCGAGCGCATGGACGAAGTCGGCCTGCGCGACGCGCCCGCGCACGGGCTGCTGCGCATTGTTCAGGAGCACCGACACGGCGGCATCGGCCGGGCGGCCCTCGGCGAAGCGGCACAGGCGCGCCGTTTCGCGCGCGGCATGCACCGAACGATCGGAGACGACGTGGATCGTTTCGCAGGCGTCGAGCGTTTCTTCGACGAAGCCGCCCGCGCGCTGCGGCAGATCTAGCACGACATAGTGAAAATGGCGCTTGAGGGCCGCGACGAGTTCGCCGACGGTCCCTGGGCGCAACGCGGGCGGCTGCTCGTAGGGCAGAGCGGCGCTGAGCACGGAGAGGCGATCGCTTTGCGCGACGGCGGTTTGATGAATGAGTTGCTGATCGAGCCGCTGCGTGTTTTGCAGCAGCTCGGCAAGGCCATTGTTCGACACGATGCCGAGCATCGATGCAGCCGCACCGCCGTGCAAGTCGAGATCGACGTACGCGATGCGCCGGCGCGTTTTGTCGGCGAGGTGCCGCGCCAGCGCGGTGGCAATCGTGGTGACGCCCACGCCGCCGCGTGCGCCGATGAAGCCGATCGCTTTGCCCGCGCGCACGGAGGCGGACGGGTCGCTCGCCGTGAGTGCGCGCTGCACGAGTTCGACCGTCAGGGGTTTGACGAGATAGTCCTCGACGCCCATGCGCAAGAGCGAGCGAAACAAGCCCACGTCGTTGCGATCGCCGACGACGACGACGTTGACCGAGGGATCGACGACTTCCGCGAGCCGCATCAGGTCCGACACGGGCATCGAGGAGTCCGAGACATCGACGAGCAGATGCCGCGGCGAATGCCCTATGCCGCGCATGAGTTCGATCGCATCGCCGATGTGCCCGCGCGTGACGAAGGCGTGTGCGATGCCTTGATCGAGCATCAGATTCTTGACGACTTCTTCGCTACTCGCATCCCCGAGGACGGCGACGATGCGGTCGGTCGCTTGCGGTGCGGCGCGACGATTGGCGGAGCGCAGTTCGAAAGCACCCATGGTGTGGCCGTCCTTAATGCGAGACCGACGTCGTGGTGGAGGTCGAGCGCAGCGGCTGTGCGCGCCCTTGCTCGTAAGCGCGCACGGCGCTGGCGGCGAGCGCGGCATCCGCGCCCGCATACGGCATGGGCGCCACCAGATCGGCCGGACGCACGAGCATGGCCGCGAGATTCGAGTAGGTGGCACAGCCGAATGCGACGCCTGGGCGGCCGCGGCCCGCATCGAGCACATGCGACGGCTGATTCAGTTGCTCGCATTGCGGTGCGATCGCCCGCCCGCCGTTCTCGGAGGTGAAGCCGATCACCGAATCGTTGGGCATGCCGAGCGGCGGATGCTCCGACATGCAGCCCGTCAAGCCCGCGGCAACGGCGATCGTGACGATCGAGGAAATGATGAGGATCGGGATTCGATGGCGCATCGCTCGGCTCCTGTTGTTCGGTTCAGTAAACGAAGCCGGCCGCGCCCACGAGGCGCGGCCCTTTGCCCGCGAGCGGATCGAGGCCGATCGCGCGCTGCAGTGCGTATTCGACGTCGCTGCTCGGGCGCGTGACGCTGTCGAGCGCGTCGTGCGTTTGTCCCGGGCCGACCGGCTGAACGATGTAAGGGGTAACGATCACGACTACTTCGGACTTGTTGTTCAGGTAGTCCTTCGAGGAAAACAACTTGCCGAGCACGGGCAGACGGCCGAGGCCGGGCAGTTGCGATAGCACGTCGCTGGTCTTGCTTTGCAGCAGGCCGCCGATCGCGAAGCTTTGGCCGCTCGCGAGTTCGACGGTGGTCTCCACACGGCGCACCGTCAGCGCGGGGACTTTGATCGAGCCGGTCGTGACGCTGTTCGTCGGATCGATCTCGCTCACCTCGGGCCGCACCTTCAGGCTAATGCGGTTGTTCGCCAGCACGGTAGGCGTGAAGTCGAGCGAGACGCCGTACGGCTTGAACTCGATCGTGATCGCGCCCGTCGTGTCTTGGGCGACGGGAATCGGAAACTCGCCACCCGCGAGAAAGCTGGCCGTCTGGCCGGACATCGCCGTCAGGTTCGGCTCGGCGAGCATGGTGATGAGGCCTTCCTGATCGAGCGCGTCGAGTACGCCGTCGATCGACGTATGCGAGGTGTGAAATCCGCCCACCACGGAAAACGCCCCGGTGGGCGACAAGTTGAACAACTTGGCCGTCGAATCGACGAAGGCGCGCCCGCCGAAGAGCCCGCCGACGAAGTTTCCGCTCGAACCTAGCGCGCTCCAGTTGATACCCAATTGCTGCGTGATGTTGCGATCGACTTCGGTGATGCGCACGCGCAAATGGACTTGGATCGGTTGCGCGAGCGCCAGCCGATTGACGAGCGCTTCCTGCTCGTGCAGATACGGCTTCAACGTTTGTGCGACTGCGTCCGCATCGGCCGCGCTCGGCACATGTCCGCTCACCATCAACGAGCCGGGCGCGCTCGTCACCGTCAAGCGCCATTGCGGGAAGCGCGCATCGAGCAGCCGCTGGATGGACGCCGTATCCATCGCCACATTGATCGTTTTACGCAGGATGGGGCGATTATTCGCGCCAAGCGCGAACAGCGTCGTCGTGCCGGCCTTCTTGCCGAGCACGAACACCGTTTTGGGGGTGGGCACGTGGACGTCGGCCACGTCGGGATCGGCGACGAAGACGGCCACGGCCGCCTCGGGCAACTGCACCATTTCCCCGCCGCCGGCGGGCACCGACAGCACCGAGTCGCTGTCGGCTGCGTGGGCCGGCGAAGTCATCAAATAAAAGCAAGCGGCGGCATAGAGCAGGCTCGCGAAGATGGCGAGCAAGCGCGAGCGGGGATACGGATGCGCGCGCCGCGGCATGGGGCGATGAGGGCGCAGAAAAGACCGATTCGAACGAAGCATCATTTAGTTATCCTAAGCAGCAGGATGGGGTGTCGCCGCCGGTTCCGGCTGCGCACCGGGTGTCGCGGCGGCACCGCCCGGCGGTGCGCCCGAGGGCAGCGGCGGCACGCCTGGCGCCGCGGCGGCCGCATTCGGCAGTCCCAACGAATTGGCGCCGAGCGCATCGGTTTGCTTGGAGCCGCGGTAGACGACGACTGCGCGTGCGTTTGCCGCCGGGCGCGGCGAAGCGGCGTGCGTTGCCGGGTGCGGCGCAGGCGTCATCGCACGCAAGCCGCGTGAGACGTCGCGCGCCCACATGGGCGGTGTTTGCGGGTCGATCACGTCTTCGGCCTGCGAAGCCTGCCGATCGCGCGTGGCGAAGCTGCGCAGCGCAAGCGATAGCGAGCCTAGGTGAGCGCCCACCGTAACGACTTCGGCGCTGCGCGGGGTCACTTCGAACGTGACGGTGCGCGCCCTGGCGTTTGCGGTGCTCGGTTTGGTGTCGTCGTCTTTGGGGCGTTTGAACGCGGTGCCGACCGCCAGCACGCGCACGCGTTCGGCGATCGTTTCCGTCTCGACCGTTCGATCCGACGGCGTGGGCGTTCCCGTCGCGGTGGCGATTTGCTGAGTGAGCAAGACGTCCACGTAATCGCCCGGTTCGATGAGCCCGGCGTTGCCCGAGACATCGTCGATCGCGACCGAAATCGCGCGCATGCCGGGCTGGAGCGCCGCGGCGAGAAAGCCCGGCGAACTCGGCGAAATCACGTCGGACGCGCCGAGCGGCGCGCCTGCTTTCACGGCGTGACGCAGCAGGTCGCCCTTGAGGTCGACCGCGTCGGCTTGACCATCGACGAGCGCGCCCGTCGGCGCATCGTTGCGCGGCATGCTCCTCCATGTGAGGTCGCTATCGCGCAGCAACAGGCCGTCGGGCAGATCGGCCGCGGCGGCACGGATGCGCACCATCGCGGGCGGCTTCGCGGGGCCGGGGCGAGAGGCCGCGACGTAGAGCGCACGCAAGACGAATGCGCCGATGGTGGCGACGACGATCAAGCCGGCGAGTTTGAGAATATTTTGCATGGCGACGGCGATCCGTTATGTGAGCCGTGCGTGAATCAAAAGCGGCCATGCCGCGTGGCCCAATACGGGCGCATGGCCGAGGGCGGGGGGCAGCCAAACTGCGGCGACGCCACCTGCCGCCAGGGCGACGCCGTAGGGCACGCCGCGCGCGGGCGCGAGCCATGCGAGGCCGGGGGGCGTCGCGGCCTCGCGCGGCGTCCGGCGCAACGCGAGTTGGGCGAGCGCGAGCAGCAACCCGAGCAACGAGACGATGAAGAAGACGGTGTTCGCATAGGCCGGCCCAGCCCACAAGAACACGGCTGAGAAGAGCTTCGCATCCCCGCCGCCGAGCCATCCGAAACGAAACATCAGGGCAGAGAGGACGAGTGCGACAGCGCCGGCGGCAACATGCCGCTCGAATCCGGGCCAGCTTTGCGCCCCGAACCATGCGTGCGCGAGATAAAGCATGGCGAAAGCGGCGACGATCGCATTGGGCAACCGTCGCCGACGCAAATCGCAGAGCGCCAACGTCAACAGCGAGGCGCTGGCTAGAGCGTTGATCAAGAACATATTTTTGCCTTTCGATCGACGTGCGCCGGCACCCGCGAGAACGAGCCGTCCGGCGCTCGGGCCGAACGCGCTCATTGCATCAATGACCGTTGGTCTGCACGCTCGTCACGTGCGTGATCATGTTGTTGAACAGGGCCGGTAGGCCGTCGACGCCGCCGAAGATCGCGCCAGCTGCGGCAACAGCCACCACGACGATACCGGCCAAGACCGAATATTCGAGTGCGCTGACGCCGCGCTCGTCGCGCGAAAGTAACCGTACGAAACGCAACATATTTGGGACTCCTTATTAAGAGGCGAAACGGGCCGCTGGACCACTTTCGCAACAGGGGAGGGAGGCATCTGCTCCCAAATTTGTTTACGGCAATCGTTTGCGCGGCTTTAGCGAGGGTCCTGGGGTCCCTAAGGTTTTGAGCGCATATGGATTTCGTATGACTAAAATCTACGCGGGTGAAGGCTCCCCGGGAAGGCGCGTGCAATAAGGGATTGGGGGAAGGACGGGGAAATTTCTAGGAATTCGTCAGACAAGATATCATCGGTGTAAACGATAGCTCAGTTGTCCTAACTATTTTCTCGGGGGATGGATCGGCGCACGCGCCTCGGCACTCGGGTAGCGCACGGGAAAATCCGGCGTGCGGCGAGCGCCGCGGCATGATCGGTAACGCCTAAAGAAAACGAAGGGCGCGCTCGGGCCCCGCCGGCTCGACGCGCGCCGACCGCAGCGAAAGGCCCTCCTATGGGCGGCCGGCAAGCGAGCTTTGCGCAATGAGCCGCGTTCCGAGAGCCGTTATCATGTCAATCGCGCGTACTTGCGGGGGCGCGGCGTACGCCCGACGACGCAAGGCATCCCTATCGCGCGGCTCGTGAACTGGAGAACCCGATGCTGGAACTCGTCGAGACCCACCTTTCGCATGGCGGCAAGCAGGCGCTTTATCGTCATGACGCCAAGACGATCGGCTTGCCGATGCGGTTTTCGGTCTATTTGCCGCCGCAAGCGCAGCATGGCCGCGTCCCGGCACTGTTTTTCCTGGCCGGCCTGACTGCCAACGAGGAAACATTCCCGATCAAGGCGGGGGCGCAGCGTTTCGCCGCCGAACATGGCATCGCGCTCGTCGCGCCCGATACGAGCCCGCGAGGGGCGGGGATCGCCGGCGAAACCGAGGCGTGGGACTTCGGCGTGGCGGCCGGTTTCTACCTCGACGCCACCCAGGCGCCTTGGTCGAGCCATTACCGGATGTATTCGTATGTGCGCGACGAGTTGCGCGAGGCCGTGACCTCCGCCCTACCGATCGACGGCGCGCGCTTGGGCATTTTCGGTCATTCGATGGGCGGCCACGGCGCGCTGGTTTTGGCGTTGCGCAACCCGGGCCTGTATCGGTCGGTGTCGGCGTTCGCGCCGATCGCCGCGCCGATGCAATGCCCATGGGGCAAGAAGGCTTTCGCGGGTTACTTGGGGGACGATACCGAGGCGTGGCGCCAGTACGATGCGAGCGAACTCGTGATGCGGGCCGACACCGCCCGCTTCGAAGCGGGCATCCTCGTCGATCAGGGCTTGGCGGATAAGTTTCGCCTCGAGCAACTGCACCCCGACGTGTTCGAGCAGGCGTGCCTGAAAGGCGGGCAACCGCTGACGCTGCGCCGTCATGAGGGCTACGACCATGGCTACTATTTCATCGAGACGTTCATCGAGGACCATATTGCGCATCACGCACGCGCGTTGATGTAGCGTAAAGAAAATTCGGACGCTCGTGCTACGCTCGAACATTCGGGCGCAGACAGTCCCCCCTCTTCCGAGGGCGATGGCCGATCCCGCGTGTGCCCGAGCTAGCGAGTCAGCATGCCTATTCATTACCTTCGCGCATTCACGAACCCCGAGCGCACGGACGAAGCCAACCGCCGCCTGGGGCGCTCGCTCGCGTTCGTGGCCGGCGCGGCCAACGCGGGCGGCTTCTTGGCGGTGGGACAATATACGTCGCACATGTCGGGCATCGTCTCTTCCACGGCAGACGATTTGGCACTCGGCGATCTAGGGCTCGCGGGTGCGGGTTTCGCTTCCCTCGTCTCATTCGTCACGGGTGCGGCCGTATCGGCGATGCTGATCAACTGGGGGCGCCGCCGAGAGCTGCGCAGCCTCTACGCGATGCCGCTGATGCTCGAAGCGCTGCTGCTGCTCGTATTCGGTTTTCTGGGAGCGAACTTGGAGGCTCATCGCCTGCTGTTCGTGCCGGCAACGGTGGCGCTGCTGTGCTTCGTGATGGGTTTGCAGAACGCCATGATCACGAAGATCTCGAAGGCGGAAATCCGCACCACGCACGTCACGGGACTCGTGACCGACATCGGCATCGAACTCGGCAAGCTCTTCTATTGGAACGGCCCGTTCTCGCATCCGACCCGCCACGGCGCGCCGGTGTTGGCGGACCGCCGCCGGCTGGCCCTGCTGGCATCGTTGCTGGCGGCGTTCTTTTGCGGCGGATTGGCCGGGGCCATCGGCTTCAAGCACATGGGCTTCATCTCGACGGTGCCGCTTGCGACGGTGCTCGTGGCGCTTGCCGCCGTGCCTTTGGTGGACGACGTGCTCGGTCAGCCCTTGTGACGCGCGCGCTCATACCTGCTTGACGGGCCCCGCGTATTGCGCGACGAGCGGATCCGTCGTGACGAGGGCGATGCCTTCGGCGATCGATTGCGCAACCAGCATGCGGTCGAAGGGGTCTTTGTGGTGCCCTGCTAAGCCCTTCAGCGCGAGCACGTGCTGATTCGTAATCGGCAATTCCAAATAGCCGTTATCGACGAGCGCGCGGCGAAACAAGCGCGGATCGACGCGAAAGTCGCTCCTGCCCAAGTCGCTTTTGATCGTGATCTCCCAAAGGCTCGCGGTACTGAACACGAGCGCATTGTCGTGATCTTCCAGCAGGGCTCGCGCAGCCGGCGAAAGCCGTTCCGGTTCGGCCGCCGCCCACAGCAGCAAATGTGTGTCGAGCAGTACCCTCATGTGCCTGCGCCGCCGAAAAGGTGCTCGATCTCCCCGGCTTGCATCCGATCGAAGTCTTCCGGAACGATGAACTCGCCCGCGAGGAACCCGAGGCGCCGCTGTTCCTCCGGCGCGAGAGCGTCGAGCGCCACCACCTTGACGATCGGTCTGCCCGCCTTGGCGATGATGAAAGGGTCGCCCAGCGCGGCTTGATCGACGAGCCGCGAGAGGTGAGTCTTCGCTTCATGGATATTCACGATTTTCATGGTGTGGTTGAGATGGACTAAGTTTCGTTAGTTTAGTCCATTTTCGCGATAGACCGAAAGGCCAACCCGTTCTTGCGCACCGCATCATCGAAAGTGCCACCCCCGCCTTGACACGCCAGAGCGCGTATCCGATCATTCGATCACCGATTGAGCAATTGCTCTTTGAGTGAGCGATCGCTCTGCGGGATCGGCAGTTCGGAAACAATCGCAAGCACAGTGGGTCGAGCTTTCCGCCCGATCTAAGTACGAACCGCGCTTTCGACGAGAGCGCACAGGCCTTTCCACCACAACGTACAAGAGTTAAGGAGACAAGCAATGCAACGGAATTTCGGCTATGCCTTGGCGCCGGCGCGGCGCGCGATCGCCGCTGGGGCCCTCGTGTCGTTGGCTATGGCCGCTTTGCCGGCGGCAGCGGCCACCATCACGATCGCCGTGGTGAACAACCCCGACATGATCGAGATGAAGAAGCTCTCGTCCGATTTCGAAAAGAGCCATCCCGATATCAAGCTGAACTGGGTGGTGCTCGAGGAGAACGTGCTGCGTCAGCGCGCCACGACCGACATCACCACCGGCAGCGGCCAGTTCGACGTCATGATGATCGGCGCGTACGAGGCGCCGCAGTGGGGCAAGCGCGGCTGGCTCACCCCGATGAGCAATCTCTCGGCCGATTACGACGTGAACGACGTCATGAAGCCGGTGCGCGACAGCCTGTCGTACAGCGGGACGCTTTATGCCCTGCCGTTCTACGCGGAAAGTTCGATGACGTTCTACCGCAAGGATCTGTTCGCGGCCAAAGGGCTGACGATGCCGCCTAAGCCCACGTACGACCAAATCACCCAATTCGCCGACAAGCTGACGGACAAGGCGGCTGGCGTCTACGGCATTTGCCTGCGCGGCAAGGCCGGGTGGGGCGAGAACATGGCCTATCTGACCACCCGCGTGAACACGTTCGGCGGCCGCTGGTTCGACGAAAAGTGGCAGGCGCAATTGACTTCGCCGGAATGGAAAAAGGCCGTGAGTTCCTATGTCGAGTTGATGAAGAAAGACGGCCCTCCGGGGGCGAGCTCCAACGGCTTCAACGAAAACCTCACGCTGATGTCGTCGGGCAAGTGCGCGATGTGGATCGACGCCACCGTGGCTGCCGGCATGCTCTATAACAAGAGCCAGTCGCAGGTCGCCGACAAGATCGGCTTTGCCGCGGCGCCTACCGAAGTCACGCCGAACGGCTCGCACTGGCTGTGGGCCTGGGCGCTGGCCGTTCCGAAGACATCGAAGAAGCAAGACGACGCCAAGAAATTCATCGAATGGGCCACGGGCAAGCCCTACATCGAACTCGTCGCCAAGGACGAAGGCTGGGCGTCGGTGCCGCCCGGGACGCGCGAATCGACTTACAACCGCCCGGAGTACAAGCAGGCCGCGCCGTTCTCCGAATTCGTCGAAAACGCGATCAAGACGGCAGACCCGAATCACCCGACGGCCAAGCCCGTTCCCTACACGGGCGTGCAGTTCGTCGGCATCCCCGAATTTCAATCGTTCGGGACCGTCGTCGGGCAGAGCATCTCGGGTGCATTGGCCGGTCAAATGAGCGTCGATCAAGCGCTCGAGGCCGGTAACGCCGCCGCCAATCGCGCGGTGCGTCAGGCCGGCTACCAGAAGTAAGGTAAGCCGACGGGCGGTGCGCGCCTGCGCGCACCGCCCTCGTGCGGGCCGCCGGCCATGTCGCGCGGCGGCCCGCTTCCGACGTCATCGGGCGCGGTGACGCGATCGTTAAGGAGTCCGAAACGATGGGACATCTTCATATGCCGCTCTCGCAAGCCCCGGAGCAAGACGCCTTGCCCACTCCCGAGCGGCTCGCCGGATCGACGCGCTGGCTGGCGGCGCCTTCGGTAGCCGTGCTCGTGCTGTGGATGACGATACCGCTCGCCATGACGATCTGGTATTCGTTCTCGCGCTACAACTTGCTCAACCCCGACGAGAAAGGCCTCGCCGGATTCGACAACTATCGGTATCTGATCACCGATCCGGCATTCCTGCCGTCGATCGTTCACACGCTGGAGTTGATCGGCTTCGTGCTCGTGATCACGGTCGTGGGCGGCACCTTGATGGCGCTGCTGTTCGATCGCAAGTTCATCGGCCAGGGCATTGCGCGCTTGCTTGCTATCGGCCCCTTTTTCGTCATGCCGACGGTCAGTGCGCTGATTTGGAAGAACATGATGCTGCACCCGGTGTACGGGGTGGTCGCGGCCGCGATGCGCGCGTTCGGCATGCAGCCCGTCGATTGGTTCGCCACCTACCCGTTGGCGGCCATCATCATGATCGTCGCGTGGCAGTGGCTGCCGTTCGCGTTCTTGATTCTGTTCACGGCGATTCAATCGCTCGACGAAGAGCAAAAGGAAGCCGCGCGCATCGACGGCGCCGGCCCGTTCGCGATGTTCTTCTATATCACGCTGCCTCATTTGCGGCGTGCGATCGCCGTCGTGGTGATGATGGAGACGATCTTCTTGCTGTCGATCTTCGCCGAAATCTACACGACCACTTCGGGCGGCCCCGGCAATGCGACGACGATCCTTTCGTATTTGATCTATGCGCTGGGTCTGCAACAGTTCGACGTCGGTCTTGCCTCGGCGGGGGGGATTCTGGCCGTGGTGCTCGCCAATATCGTCGCGTTCTTCCTCGTGCGTATGCTCGCGAAGAACTTGAAGGGAGAATACGAAGCATGAGCCATCCAACCGTACCTACCGCGCGGGCCGGGCTCGCGCAAGCGCCCAACTGGGATACCGTCAAGCGGGCGTTGCCGGGCGTGCTCGCCTGGATCATCGCGCTCGCGTTGTTCTTCCCGATCTTCTGGATGACGATCACGGCGTTCAAGACCGAGCGCGATGCGTACTCGATGTCGCTCATCTTTACCCCGACGCTGGATAGTTTCCGAGAAGTCCTGGCGCGCAGCGACTACTTTCTGTTCGCGCGCAACTCGATCCTCGTGTCGGCGGGCGTCACCCTGCTGAGCCTGCTGCTTGCCGTGCCTGCCGCGTACACCATGGCGTTCTTCCCGACGCGGCGCACGCAACAGCTGCTGCTGTGGATGCTCTCGACGAAGATGATGCCGTCGGTGGGCGTGCTCGTGCCGATCTATTTGATTTGGAAGAACGCGGGACTGCTCGATACGGTATCGGGGCTCATCATCGTCTACACGTTGATGAATTTGCCGATCGCCGTCTGGATGGCGTTCACGTACTTCAACGAGATCCCGCGCGACATTCTCGAGGCGGGCCGGATCGACGGCGCGGCCACATGGCAGGAGATCGTCTATCTGTTGATGCCGATGGCATTGCCGGGATTGGCCTCGACTGCGCTCTTGCTCGTGATTCTGTCGTGGAACGAAGCGTTTTGGAGCATCAACCTGTCGAGCTCGAGCGCCGCGCCGCTGACCGTGTTCATCGCTTCGTACTCTAGTCCCGAGGGATTGTTTTGGGCGAAATTGTCCGCGGCTTCGCTGCTTGCGGTCGCGCCGATTCTGCTCGTGGGCTGGGTATCGCAGAAGCAATTGGTGCGCGGTCTGACGTTTGGAGCCGTCAAATGACGGCATCGACCCTCGACGCAGAGGCGTTGCGGCGCGATCGCGTGTTGATTTGCGATTGCGACGGCGTGCTCATCGACAGCGAAGCCGTCGCGGCGAAGATGCTCGTGCGCGAGCTCCAGCAGCGCTGGCCGCATGTCGACGTAGAGCCGGTCGTGTTGCCCCTGCTTGGCTTGCGCATCGAACGCGTGCTCGAAGCGAGCGCCGTGGCATTCGGCGAAACGCTCGCGGCCGTCGAGATGGATGCGATACGGCGCAGCGTCGAGGCGGCGGCGCAGCAAGCGCCGATCGTTGCGGGCGTGGAGGCGGCGCTTGCGCAAATCGCGCTGACCAAAGCCTGCGCGAGCAATAGCTTCACGGCTTATGTCGAAGCTGTGCTCGTGCGCACCGGCCTCGCACGATTTTTTGGCTCGCACGTGTTTTGCGCCGATCGCGTGCCGCGGCCCAAGCCCGCTCCCGATGTCTACATCGCTGCGGCCGGGGCGCTCGGCGTCGCGAGCGGCGCTTGCCTCGTCGTCGAGGACAGCGCGGCGGGCGTCGCCGCCGCCAGTGCGGCGGGCATGGTCGTGCTCGGTTTTGCTGGCGGCACACATGCGGGGCACGGCGGCCGGGCCCACGTCGACGCGCTCATGCAGGCGGGCGCACAGCAAGTATTCGACGATATGAGCGCATTGCCTGCGCTAGTCGATCAATGGATGGCCGGCTTCGCCGATACGGCGCGCACGGCGATGAATGGGAAAGGAGACGCATCATGGCAAGCTTGACGTTGCGCGGCATCGCCAAACGTTACGAGGAGCATGAGGTTTTACGCAACGTGAACCTCGATATCGCCGATGGCGAGTTCGTCGTGTTCGTAGGACCGAGCGGCTGCGGTAAATCGACGTTGCTGCGGATGATCGCAGGGCTCGAGGGCATCAGCGGCGGCGAATTGCTGATCGACACGGCGCGTGTCAACGACGTGCCGCCGGCAAAGCGCGGCATCGCGATGGTCTTCCAATCGTACGCGCTATATCCGCACATGTCGCTCTACGACAACATGGCGTTCGGGCTGAAGCTCGCGGGCGCCAAGAAGCCGGAGATCGACGATGCAGTGCGCAACGCGGCGAAGATTCTGCACATCGATCATTTGCTCGACCGCAAGCCCAAGCAGTTGTCGGGCGGCCAGCGTCAGCGCGTGGCGATCGGACGCGCGATCACGCGCAAGCCGAAGGTGTTCTTGTTCGACGAGCCGCTCTCCAATCTGGATGCCGCATTGCGCGTGAAAATGCGGCTCGAATTCGCGCGGCTTCACGACGAATTGAAGACGACGATGATCTACGTGACGCACGACCAGGTCGAGGCGATGACGCTTGCCGACAAAATCGTCGTGATGTCGGCAGGGAACGTGGAGCAGGTGGGCAGCCCCAACCGGCTTTATCATGCGCCGGCCAATCGGTTCGTCGCCGGGTTCATCGGCTCGCCGAAGATGAATTTCCTCGACGGCGTCGTCGAGCAGATCACCGGCGACGGCGCGCTCGTGCGCTATGCAACGGGGGAGACACAGCGCGTCGCAGTCGACACGCGCGCCGTGACTTCATCGGATGTGCGCACGCTGCAGCTGGGTGCGCGCGTGACCGTAGGCATTCGGCCCGAGCATTTGCACCCGCGGCAGGCGGGTGGCGCCAACGTGTACGGCGTCGCGGCACGCACGACGACCGTCGAATCGCTGGGCGACGCGGCCTACCTGTATGCCGAAACGCCGGTTGCGCCCGACGGGCTCGTTGCACGCATCCCGCCGCTGGAACGGCACGAGCGAGGCGAGACGATCATGCTTGGCGCCGAGCCCGAGCATTGCCACCTGTTCGACGAGGAAGGACTCGCATACGAGCGCAAGATCGTGGAGGTGTTGTCGGCGGCCTGAACGAAAGGGGCGGTCGAATCAAGTGAAAGCGCGCCGCCCGTCCTTCTGTCGGACGGTGCGGAGCGCGAAGTGCGGATCGCGTTGGCCTGGAACAGGTTTTTTCGAACGCATCGCTCGGCGCACTAGTCGAACCGCATCGCTGTTATGCGTGCCGCTCCTGATGCGCGAGCATATAGGCCCGCAGCAGTTTGTTGATGCGCGTTTGATAGCCTTGGCCTTGCGCCTTGAACCAGTTCAGCACGTCGACGTCGAGCCGCATCGTCACCGCTTGTTTCTGCGGGACGTGAAGTTCGGCGCGCGCGAAAAAATCCTCGCCCAGCTCGGGCATATCGCTGGTGTCGATGTGTTCGTCTGTCAGCTTCTCGACTCGTCTCCAGTCAGTTTTTGACGCTTTGCTCATAACGTTTAGCCTCATGCTTGGTTGCTTTGCGGGCGGAGACGATGCGTATGACCGGCCCGCAGCGCTCGACATATACGACGACGGCCATGATCGTCCTCATCCACCCGGGGGCGATCCAGCGCTCTTCACCATAGTCTTCGCGGCCATCGAACGCCGTGAGCACAGGATGGTTGAACACGTCGATCGCATCGGCAAAATCGATCCCATGTTTGAGAATGTTGATTCGATTCTTCCTTTCGTCCCATTCGAACTCCACAGCTCACCTACTTGCAATTGTATTGACATTTGTACGCACGTGCTAGGGGGCTTTACCCCAGCGTGCGAACGCTGGCGGTCCACCGAGCGGTTTCTGCCGCGCGAGAGAAGCGATTGGGGAATGTGAGGGATAAGGCGCCAGGGGCGCGCGCATCGGTGACTTAACAGGACGAAGGGAAAGGGCTCGAAGCGTCCGACCAGCGGCGCCCGGCCTTGTCGATTTTGGGCGGTTTCATTCGTCGAGTAGGATCGAAGGGGCTGTCCCTTCGTCCATGGAGCCCAACATGCCTACCAGCACGATCCGCCTGCACCGTGTTTTACGCGCCACGCCCGAACGTATCTACCGAGCTTTCCTCGACGCGGGGGCGCTAGCGAAGTGGCTTCCGCCCAATGGATTCACCGGCACCGTTCATCAGCTTCAGGCCGAAGTGGGGGGCAGCTACCGGATGTCGTTCACGAATTTCACGACTGGGGACGGGCATGCCTTCGGCGGAGACTATCTAGAGTTGGTCCCGCACGAGCGGATCCGCTACACGGGCAAGTTCGACGACCCGAACCTGCCCGGCCAAATGCAAACGACGGTATCGCTGACGCAAACGCCATTCGGCACGGAGATGAACATCGTGCAAGAGGGCATACCGGAAGTCATTCCCGAGCAAGCCTGCTACCTCGGGTGGCAGGAGTCGCTGGCCCTCTTGAAGTTGCTCGTCGAAGCGGAAATCCGGCAATAGCGAAGAATGCGGACGTGGGGGTGCGCGGCCACGCCAAGGCGGCGAGATGCTCGGCCACGGCCGCGTCTGCGGTTCTCGCTTCGTTCAGGTGAGCCTAGCGGCCGGGGCTCGAGCCTCGGGACGGCACTAGGCGCTTGCGTGCGCGCCGCGTCCTTTGGCCCGCTTGGTGGCCGCATGCTCCCCTTCATCGAGTGCAGCGCGGGCGCATGCCTCGTCGGTTACGAGCCCCGATAACCAGCCGCCCTTGAGCACCGCGAGCACGGCGCCATGTTTGCGCGCACCGCCGGCAAAGCCGATCGTCGGGCGCTTGGGCGGAGAGTCGAGCGGAACGCTCGTCACGCGCCGCCCCGTCGGCGCTTCGACTCGAGCGCCGTCGGCATCGATCGGCAGTCCCAACATTTCGGCCACGGCGCCGCGGCCGGTCAACTCGCCGACTTCGGCCGCGGTGATGAACCCGTCGATATGCAAGGGGCACTTCGGCCCGATGTCGCCGATGCCGACGAACGACACGTCCGCCTTCGCCGTCAACGATTCGACGATGCGGTAAAGCCGGTGATTGACCCACTGCGCGCGCTCGGCCTCGCTGTCCGCGATCAGCGGAGCAGGCAGCAGAAAATGCTTGCCGCCCGTCTTCTCGGAAATGTGCAACGCGACGTCGTAGCGGTTGGACGAACCGTCTTGCGCGATCGCGCCGACCATCGAGACGAGCCGATGTTGCGGCCGATCGATTTGTGCGAGCTGATCGACGGCGGCTTTCAGCGTTCGTCCGCTGCTGACCGAGACGATCATCGGTTTTTCCTCGGCCAAGTATCGCTCCATGACCTGCGCACCGGCGACGGCGAGCTTGCGATCGACCGCTTCGGGCGTGTCGTCGTCGACGGGAACGACTTCGCACATCGATAGGCCGTAGCGGGCTTTGAGCTGCTCGGCCAGCGTCAGGCAATCGGCGAGTCGATGCTCGATGCGCACCCGCACGAGATTCTTCTCGACGGCGAACGCAACGAGACGCTGCGCCACAGGGCGGGACACCTGGAGCTTTTCGGCGATCTCGTTTTGCGTATTGCCCGCGACGTAGTAGAGCCACGCCGCGCGTGTTGCCAGGTCGAGCTTTTCGTTGGATTTGGACACGATCGTATGCGCTGAACGGATGAGACTGCGACGGAGAAAATCAAGCCAACCGCGCGCGCGAGGGCTCGAACAGCGGCCGCACGTGGCGGTAGAGCTCGCGGTAGGCGGTTAGGCGCGCGCGCAATTGCGCGTGACGCTGCGGGTTCGGCGTGAACTGTGCGACCACGGGCGGTTTGGCCAGGACCTCTCGCGGCTCCCCGCCCGCAGCAAGCCAGCCCAAGCGCGCCGCACCCAGCGCCGCGCCGGTTTCACCGCCGCCGTGCTGACGTGTCGTGGTGGAGAGCGCGTCGGCCAAGAGTTGCGCCCAAAACGCGCTGCGTGCGCCGCCGCCGAGCAGCGAGAACGCGCTCGGCGCGGTGCCTGCCGCCGCAAGCGCGTCGAGCCCGTCGGTCAGCGCGAGCGTGACGCCTTCGAGCACCGCATAGCCAAGCAGCGCGCGATCGGTCGCGTGCGTCATGCCGAAGAAGACGCCTTGCGCGTAGGGATCGTTATGCGGCGTGCGCTCGCCCGAAAGGTAAGGCAGAAAGATAGGCGCCGATTCGAGCGCATCGGGCGTGAGCGCGGCGGCTTCGCCAACGAGCGTCGGCTCGTCCGTGCCGGTCAGCTTGCACACCCAGCGCAGGCAGCTCGCGGCCGAGAGCACGACGCTCATCTGATGCCAGCGGTCGGGAATCGCATGGCAGAACGCATGCACGGCAGAGGCCGGGTTCGGCGAAAAGCGGTCGCCGACGACGCACAAGACGCCCGAAGTACCGAGCGAGACGAAGCCATCGCCCGGTTCGGTTGCGCCGATGCCGATCGCGCTCGTCGCATTGTCGCCGCCGCCTGCCGCGACGACGACCTCCTTGCCGAGCCCCCATTCGCGCGCGATGTCGTGCCGCAACACCCCCGAGGGCGCGCTGCCTTCGCAAAGGGCGGGCATTTGCGCGCGGCTCATATCGCAGGCGTCGAGCAGCGCATCGGACCAATCGCGCCGCGCGACGTCGAGCCAGAGCGTGCCCGCGGCGTCGGAGGGATCGGAGACTTTCTCGCCCGTCATGCGCAGCCGCAGATAGTCCTTGGGTAGAAGCACGCACGCGATGCGCCGAAAAATATCGGGCTCGTGCCGGGCGACCCACAGCAGCTTCGGTGCGGTGAAGCCCGGCATCGCCAGATTGCCCGCCACCGCGTGCAATTGCGGCGCACGCCGGGTGAGCTCGTCGCATTCCGCGTCGCTGCGCATGTCGTTCCAAAGGATGGCCGGGCGCAGCACGCGATCGGCCGCATCGAGCAATACGGCGCCGTGCATTTGCCCCGAGAGGCCGATGCCGCGCACCTGTGCGAACGCGTCGGGGCACACGGCGCGTAGCTTCGCGATGGCCTCGCAGGTGCCGCGCCACCAGTCGGCCGGGTCTTGCTCGGCCCAGCGAGGGTGCGGGCGCGAGACGTGAAAGGGCGAGCCGGCCGTGGCGAGCACGCGTGCGTCGGGCGACAGCAACAAGACTTTGACTTCTGACGTGCCTAGGTCGATGCCGAGATACATGGCGGGCGGCCCCTTGGTCGATGCGGTGATTCGTGACGAAGACGAGAACGAAGACGACAAGGCGAATGCGCTACTTTAGCCGCGCAACACGCGATGCGCCAATGTGCTTGGCCGACGCGCGTCAGCGCGAGGCCAGCCAGGCGTCCACGCGTTCCAGCGCAGCTTCGATTACGCGCAGCAGCCGTGCATCTTGCGCCATGCTGCCCCAAAGCGTTCGCGCGGCGCAGAATTGCCCGAGCGGATTGGGCGCGGCGAACCATGCGCGCACTGCCGCTTCGTCGAGCAGTCCATCCTGATAGGCATAAGGCAACGCGCCTTGCCGCCAGCGGTCGAGGAAACGGAAGAACAGCGCCGGCAAGATCGCCGTGGCGTTGGGCTGAGCGTTGCGCGCGAAGCACTCCGCCAGCGTCGGTGCGATGAACCCGGGAATTTTCGAGAAACCGTCCGCCGCGACACGCTGATTCGTGTCCTGGATGTACGGGTTGCTAAAGCGATCGAGCACGACATCGCGGTATCGCGCCAGATCGAGCGGGCTCGGCGTCAAACAGGGGATCACGTCTTGCGTCACGTACTCGAACGCGAACCGGCGCACGTCGGGATCGACCGTGCCCTCGTGAATATAGGTGTGGCCGACGAGCGTGCCCGCCCAAGCGATGCAGCTGTGGCTCGCGTTCAAGATGCGGATCTTCGCTTCTTCGTACGGATGAACGGAATCGACGAGTTCGGCGCCGACGCGTTCCCACGCGGGCCGGCCCGCCTTGAAGCGATCTTCGATGACCCACTGGATGAACGCTTCGCCCATGACGGGGCAGGCGTCCGGCACGCCGGTCGCTTCGAGCACGCGGGTGCGCACTTCCTCGGTCGGGCGCGGCGTGATGCGATCGACCATCGAATTGGGGCAGGCGGTGTTGTGTTCGAACCAATCGAGTAGCGCCGTCTCGCCGCGCGCTGCGAGAAACGCCCGCATGCCGGCCTCGAAGCGCTCGCCATTGCTGCGCAAGTTGTCGCAGCTTTGCAGCGTGACGGCGCCCGAACCCGCCGCTCGCCGAGCCTCGAGGATCGCGGCGAGCGCGCCGTAGATCGTCGTGCGCCCGCCCGCCAAATCGGCGGCCAGGTCCGGATTCGCGGTATCGAGCCGATCGTGCTCGTCCAGGTAATAGCCGCCTTCGGTCACGGTAAACGAAATGATCTTGCAGGCCGGATCGGCGCCGGCTTCGACTAGCGGTGCAAGCGTTGCGGCCCATGGCAGCACGCGCTCGATAGAACGAATCGTTTCGTAGGCGCGTTCCCCTTGAGGCGTGACCGTCTCGAGCGTATAGACGCCTTTCTGTTTCGCGAGCGCATCGAGCGTGGCGTTCATATCGCCGCGAATATTGCCCACGACGAGAGACCAACGCGCCTCGCCCGGCGGCGTCGCGGCGGCGAGCCGATGTAGATACCAGGCCTGATGGGCGCGATGAAATGAACCCACACCCAAGTGCAAGATGAAATTCGAACCGCTGCCGCGCTCGCTAGCCATCATGTGTCTCCCGCTCCAAATCGGAGCTTTTGTTCTCCGGATGAGCGAATGATCGGTTTGCGGCGCGCGAAAGTCAAGGCGCGCTGCAACGAAGGCGAACTTCGAAACGAGGCGCCAAGGTGCGGGACTGCGCCGCTATCGCCGGCGCAGCAGGCTAGCGCCGTAAATGAGGGCAGACAGCGCGGTGATCCAAAAGCTCGTCGGCCAATCGGTGTAGAACGCCAACGTGACGCCGAGCCACGCCTGCACCAGCGCGAAGAGGGCGGCCAGGGCCACGCCCGTCGCCAGCCGCGTGGACAAGTTCTGGGCGGCGGCGGCCGGTCCCACCATCAAGGTGAAAACGAGGAGCACGCCGACGATTTGGGTGCAGGCCGCGACGGAGAGCGCCGCGATGGCGAGAAATAGGACCGAAACGAGGCGCAGCGAGACGCCCTTGGCTTCGGCGAGCTCCGGTTGAAGCGTTGCGAACAGAAGCGGCCGGGTGATTGCGCCCAATGCGAGCAGGCTCGCGGCGGCGATACCGGTGAGCACGAAGAGCGTCGAAGTCGTGACGCCCAGCACGTTGCCGAACAGCAGCGCCGTGACTTGCGTCGCGTAGGCGGTGAAGAAGTGCAGGAACAGTAGCCCGCAACCGAGGGCGAGCGAGAGCACGACGCCGATCGCCACGTCTCGGCCGGCCAGGCGTTCGCCCAGCGCGCCCATCGATATGCCTGCCGCCAACGTGAAGCCGATCATGCCCCAGAGCGGCGAGATGCCGACGAGCACCGCGCCGGTTGCGCCGGTGAACCCGACGTGCGACAGCGCATGTCCGGCGAACGTTTGTCCGCGCAAAACGAGGAAATAGCCGACGATGCCCGCGAGCACGGCGACGATTCCAGACGCCGCGAACGCATTCACCATGAAATCGTAGTCAAACATCGTGCGTGTGCCCCTGTCCATGTCCGTGTCCGTGCGAATGGCCATGATCGTGCGCGGCGCCGCTCGTGCGATTTGCTGGTTCCGCGCCGCTTTCATGCTCATGCCCGTGATCGTGCTTCTCGACTTCCACATCGCCGGACATGACGAAGATGCGTCCGCCCACGCGCACGACGTCGATGGGCGCGCCGTAGAGCCGCGACAGCACGGGCCGCGTGATCACTTCATCGACGGTGCCGAGCGCCGCCGCGCCGTTGCCGAGGTAAAGCACGCGATCGATGGCATGGAGCAACGGGTTCAGTTCGTGCGCGGAGAACAGAACGGTGATGCCCAGTTCGCGCTGCACGCGCCGCACCAGTTCAACGACGATTCTTTGACGATGGGGATCGAGGCTGATGAGCGGCTCGTCGAGCAACAGCAGCCGCGGTTTGCCGAGCAGGCACTGCGCGAGCAGCAGGCGTTGGCGCTCTCCGCCCGAAAGTTCAGATAGCGGGCGGGCGGCCAGCGCTTGTGCGCCCACCAGATCGAGCACGCGCTCGACGTCGGCTCGCGTTGCCGCGTCGGCGAGCGGTAGCCCCCACTTATGGCCGTCGGCGGCCATCGCGACAAAATCGCGTCCGAGCACGCGCCGGCTCGCGAGCGCGCTGCGCGTTTGCGGCATATAGCCGATAAACGGATTGCCGCGTTCCACGTTGCGCCCGCCGATGCGAATCGCGCCGCGCGCCACGGGGACGAGACCGAGCACCGCGCGCATGAGCGTGGTCTTGCCTGCGCCGTTGGGGCCGAGCACGCCGATGAACTCGCCTTCTTCGATGGCGAGGCTTGCATCTTTCAGGATCGTGCGCCCGGCGAGCGCAAGCGAAACGCGATCGAGTTCGAGGGCGGGGCTGCCCGTGCAAGGGCGGACGGCGGCCGCAGGCTGCGCAGGGAGTTGCCTTTCGTCGTTCATGGCTGGCTATCCCCCAGTGCTTTTGCGAGCAAGTCGATTTGCCCGCTCATCCACTGTTGATAGGTTTGTCCGGCCGGCTCGGTTTCGGTGACGCGCACGGCCGGCACTTGCGCTTGCTTGGCCAGCGCCAGCATGCGCTCGGTCAGTTTGCTGACGGCTTGGGCGTTGTAGATGAGTGCGCGGACGCGTTTGCCGCGCAAGTCTTGCTCGAAGGCGACGATGTCGGAGGCCGCGGGCTCGGTATCGTTCATGACCGACAGTTGAAAGCGGGTGTTGCGCATCCCTAGACCGATCGCATCGGAGAGATAACCGGCAACGGGCTCGGTCGCAGTCACGGGCGTGCCCGCATACGATTTGCCGAGTCGTGCGATGTGCGCCTCGATGGGCTTGAGCGATTCGATGAAGCGGGCCAGGTTCGCGTCGTATTGCGCGCGATGTGCGGGATCTGCCGCCGCCAGTGCTGCGCTCACCGCACGCGCGACGGCGGGCATGGTTTGCGGTTTGTACCAGAGATGAGGATTGTCGCCGGGTTTGGCGCCGACCAGCGTCGCCGCCACGATGACGGTGCGTTTGGCCGTGGGCGACGCGGCAAGCAGCTTTTCCATCCAAGGATCGTAGGCTGCGCCGTTATAGACGACGAGCGTCGCGCTGTGCAGTGTGCGCGCCGTTTTGGGGCTGGCCTCGAAGAGATGGGGATCTTGGTCGGGGTTGCTGAGAATGCTCGTCACGTCGACGTAATCGCCGCCTAGTTGTTTGACGACGTCGCCGTAAAAATTCTCGGCCGCGACCACGGTCACGCGGGCTTGCCCTGCGAACGCAGGCGTGCAAGGCGCAAATGCGGCCATGGTCGCGAGGCCCAGTGCCGTCCCGATGCGCACGGCAGCGCGCGCGATCGCGCGAATCGAATTCATTCGTTCTCCCGATTGAGCTTTGCTTGAGATCATCGCGGCGAAGCCGGGGCGCGTTTGCGCTTGCAGTCGCTGCACAGCCCGCTCAGTTCGACGACTTGCTTGTGCACTTCGAAGCCGTGTGCGGGCGGCGACGACGAGAGTCGCTCCGCGAGTTCTTCGCCCGGGATCTCGAGCGTTTCGCCGCAGCGTTCGCAGATCAGGAATTGGCTTTGATGCGGCTTGCCGATTTCGCAGCAGGCGACGAAGGCGTTGCGCGATTCGATGCGATGAACGAAACCGTGTTCGACGAGAAAGTCGAGCGCGCGATAGACGGTCGTGGGCGGTACGCGCCCGCGTTCCGGTTCGAGTGCGGCGAGCAGATCGTAAGCGCCAATGGGCCTGCCGGCCGCCGCGACGAGTGCGTAGACCTGGCGCCGCAATTGAGTGAGCGTCAGGCCGTGCTCGGCGGCGTATGCGTCGGCATGGGCGAGGCGCTCGTTCAAGGAGAGGGTATCGGCCGGCATGGTGTCGTCCCGGGTGATGTATCGATGACATGATATAACATATCAATCGATCGCACTCAGGTAAGTGCGACGCCTTATCCACGGCGAACTCGCCAAACTTGGCATAGGCCCGGGCACGCGAGCCGCTGACGGTGGAGCGCCCGAACGCCGGAAGCTATCCTTGCGCAAGGTAGCCGCGCGAACCGAGCTCACGCGCGGGCTCATGCGCAGGCGATGCGGCGCCGAACCTACAACACGGTCCGTACGTGCCAAAGCTCGGGAAACAGCACGACGTCGAGCATCTTGCGAAGATAGGGCGCGCCGCTCGTGCCGCCCGTGCCCTGTTTGAAGCCGATGATCCGCTCGACCGTCGTGACGTGGCGGAAGCGCCATTGCCGGAACGCATCTTCGAGATCGACCAACTCTTCGGCCATTTCGTACAGTTCCCAATGCTCGGCGGGGTTGCGATACACCTGCAGCCACGCTGCTTCGACAGAGGCGTCGTGGACGGTCGGCCCAGTCCAATCGCGGTCGAGCCGCTCGGGCGCGATCGAAAATCCGCGCCGCGCGAGCAGACGCACCACTTCGTCGTAGAACGAAGGCGCTTCGAGCGCGGCCTTCACATCGGCGAGCACGTCGGCCCGATGCGCATGCGGCTTGAGCATCTGCGCGTTCTTGTTGCCGAGCACGAATTCGATCTGTCGGTACTGATACGATTGAAAGCCCGACGACGAACCAAGATACGGGCGCATCGCCGTGTATTCCGACGGCGTCATCGTCGCAAGGACGTTCCACGCCTGCACGAGCTGCTCCATGATGCGCGAGACGCGCGCCAGCATCTTGAACGCGGGCGGCAGTTCGTCGCGCTGCACGCAAGCGAGCGCCGCGCGCAATTCATAGAGCGCGAGCTTCATCCACAGCTCGCTCGTTTGATGCTGAATGATGAACAGCATCTCGTTGTGGTCCGGGGAGAGCGGGTGCTGCGCATGCAGGATCGAGCCGAGCGAGAGGTAGTCGCCATAACTCATCGATTTGGAGAAATCGAGCTGCGCGTCGTGCCAGCCAAGGTCGTCTTGGGGCACGTGCGGCGCCGCCTTCAAAATGTCGCCCTCGGCTTCATCGGCGCCGGGACCCCCGTGTCCGAACGGGCAGCCGCCCATGCTCCGCGGCGCGCTTTCTTGCGTTTCGGGCAGGTCGGATAAGCGCATATGTTCAGTCATTTCGGGCTCCTTGCTTGATTCAGGTGACCGAATGCCGGGCGGCGAATTCGGGCGCGCGCCACGCATCGGTTTCCAGCACGTCGCGCAGCGTCTCGACGGCGTCCCACACATCGACGAAGCGCGTATAGAGCGGCGTGAACCCGAACCGCAACACGCGCGGTTCCCGGTAGTCGCCGATCACGCCGCGGGAGATCAAGGCCTGCATGACTTCATAGCCGTGCGGATGCTCGAAGCTGACGTGCGAGCCGCGCTGCGCGTGGGCGCGCGGCGTGACGAGCGTGAGCGGCTGCCCGGCGCAGCGGGTCTGCACGAGATCGATGAACGCATCGGTGAGCGCAAGCGACTTTCGCCGGATCGCCTGCATATCGGTGGCGAGAAAGACATCCAGCCCCGCTTCGACGAGCGACATCGAGACGATCGGCTGCGTGCCGCACAGAAAACGCCCGATGCCTTGCCCCGGCGCGTAGACCGGATCCATTTCGAACGGCGCGCGATGCCCCCACCAGCCCGACAGGGGCTGCGCAAGCGCATCCTGATGGCGTTTGGCGACCCATGCGAAAGCGGGCGAGCCGGGGCCGCCGTTCAAGTACTTGTAGGTGCAGCCGACGGCGAAGTCGGCATGCACGCCGTTCAGATCGACCGGCACCGCGCCGGCCGAATGGGCCAGATCCCAAAGCGCAAGCGCGCCCGCACGCTGAATGACCTGGGTGAGCGCGGCCATGTCGTGCATGTAGCCGGTTCGATAGTTCACGTGCGTGATCATGGCCACGGCCGTATCTTCGCCGATCGCGTCGGGCAACTGCGCCGGATCGTCGACGAGCCGCAGCGAATAGCCCCGGTCGAGCTGCTCGATGAGCCCTTGAGCGATGTAGAGATCGGTCGGGAAGTTGGCCCGCTCCGAGACGATCACGCGCCTGCGGGAATCGCGCTCGTTGGCCATCTTGAGCGCCGCTGACAGTAGCTTGAACAGATTGACCGAGATCGTGTCGGTCACGACGAGCTCGTCGGGCGCGGCGCCGACGAGCGGTGCGAGCTTATCGCCGAGACGGCGCGGCAACGCGAACCAGCCCGCCGCGTTCCAACTGCGAATGAGTCCTTCGGTCCACTCGTGCGCGATGACCGCTTGCGCTCGGGCGGCGGCGGCAATGGGCGGCACGCCGAGCGAGTTGCCGTCTAGATAAATGACGTCGGGCGTCAGCGCGAACCGGTCGCGCAACCGTGCAAGGGGATCGTCGCCGTCGCGCGCGATCGCATCGTTACGAGTCTTCATGTGTTCATCGAAGGTTGAAAGCAATGAAAGTCGGCGCGTGTGGGAAAAGCCGAGGGGAACGGTTCGAACTCGGCGAACGGGCGTGCCGCGGTTATCGCCTGAGCACGGCCCGCACGGGGCTCGCATCGAGCGTGGTGAACTTGAGCGGCAATGCGATCAACTCGTAATCGCCGGGGGCCACATCGTCGAGCACGAGCCCTTCCAAGATCGACATCCGTTGGGCGCGCACGCGCCCGTGAGCGTCCATCGCCTTCGACTCTTGCGGGTCGAGCGATGGCGTGTCGATGCCGATCAGCATGACGCCGCGCTGCGCAAGGAAGTCGATGCTTTGGGGAGCGACGGCGCAAAAAGCGCTGTCCCAGCGCGTGGCCGGGGCATGCGCGTACGTGCGCAGGAGGACGCGCGGGGGCAGGGCGTCGGCGTAAGGGGCGAGATGTTCGGGCAAGACGAGCGGCGCGGCGCCGAGACAATGGATGACGCGGCACGAGCCCAAGTAGGGAGCGAGAGGGACGGCTCCGATTGCGGCGCCCTGCGCGTCGTAATGCAAGGGTGCGTCGGCGTGCGCGCCCGTGTGCGGCGAGCAAGTCAGCCGCGCCACGTTCACGGGAGAACCGGCCTCCATGCGCCAAACGCGCTCGACGCTCACCGGCGTGTCGCCGGGCCAGACCGGCGTATTCGGTCCGATCGGGGCAGAGATGTCCCAAATTGTCTCCTGCATGTCTCCTCACTCGTCGGCAAGCCTTGCGTCGATGATAGGCAACTTCGCGCGCAAAGTGCTTGCGAAATTCTCGCCACCGACCGGCCGGACTAGAACATAATTCGAGATAAACCTAAAACGGGGGCCAAAAATGAACGCGATCTCGCTAGACGCCACGGATTGCCGCATCCTCAGCGTCCTACAGAACGAAGGCCGGATCAGCAATCTGGACCTTGCCGACCGCATTTCTCTGTCGCCGTCGGCGTGTTTGCGCAGGCTGCGGTTATTGGAAGAGCAAGGCGTGATCGAGCGTTATCGGGCGTGCCTGAACCGGGAGGCGCTGGGTTTCGAACTCGAAGCTTTCGTCCAGGTTTCAATGCGCAACGATCAGGAAAATTGGCATGAACGGTTCGGCGACGCGGTGCGCGCCTGGCCGGAAGTCGTCGGCGCGTTCGTCATCACCGGGGAAAGTCATTACCTGCTGCATGTGCTCGCGCACAATCTCAAGCATTACTCCGACTTCGTGCTGAACAAGCTGTACAAGGCGCCCGGCGTCATGGATATCCGCTCCAATATCGTGCTTCAGACATTGAAAGAGGACTCGGGCGTGCCGGTCGCCGCGGAAGGCGGCCCCCGCTAGGACGCGCCGAGCCTAAGAAGAATCGAAAATGGCGCGCGGGCGAGGGGAATTCCGTCCTAGATGACGGTCCGAATGCACTTGCCCGCGAACGTCGACGTATGTTGTGCGCTCTTTGCGACCTTGCATGGAGGAGGCACAAATGAAGTGGAAAGAAGCAGCTATCGTTGGCAACCGCTTCGTCGTGGCGCCTGGCGGGGCGAGCCGGCGTTACGGCACGCAAGCGACTTGGGTGTGATCGCGGGCCCCGGTGGCGCGGCCGTCGTAGCGATGAAAGTTACGCGATCCGCGCCCCGAGCATCGCTGCGGCGCTAAAGGCCGAGGGGAGCCTAGAGCGGCTTGACCTCGTGAAACGCCCCGCCATGAAAAATGAGCGGGGCGATTTCGTCGGCGTTCGGATGCACGCCGCAGCGTTCGACTTCGCCGACGAAGATCACGTGGTCGCCTTCCTCGTAACGGCTACGGTTGTGGCACTCGAACCACGCGAGCGCACCGTCGAGCACCGGCATGCCCGTATCGCTGGCCGCATGCGAGACGCCGGCGAAGCGGTCGCCCTTCACCGTTGCGAAGCGTTTGCACAGATCGAGCTGCTCGGCCGCCAGCACGTTGACCACGTAATGGCTGTTCATCTGGAACACGGGCATCGAAGCCGATTTCGTGGCGAGACTCCAGAGCACGAGCGGTGGGTTGAGCGATACCGAGTTGAAGGAGCTGGCCGTGATACCGATCAGTTGCCCCGAAGGCGCGCGCGTCGTGATGACCGTCACGCCTGTAGCGAACTGACCGAGCGCGCGGCGGAAGGCGGCGACGTCGAAATTCGGAGGGCTCGCGCGTTTCATAGGGCCGCGGCTCCGGTTGGCGAGGCTGCCACCGCAGGCAACCCATACGAGAGCGCAGGCGAAAAGAAGAAGTCCAAAATTGAAATTTCGTTGCGTGAGCTGGCGAGTAAGCTGAGATTTTAAAGGAATCGGGGCATCTTGCCGCACCTGGCATCCGCGCCGTCGCCGTCGAGCGCAGATCGCCGTCGCAGGTTGTCTCAAAACGCACTAAGCTTGACTGTCTGAGTGCAGCGCGCGAGCGCTCGCGCGCTGCCGGTGTCGTGCTTGAAATAGGAGAGCGAAAGCCATGAGTCAGACGAGCGAAACCGCCACGTTGGGCGGCGGATGCTTCTGGTGCCTGGAGGCCGTCTACGTCGATGTCGAGGGAGTGAAGGGCGTCGAATCGGGCTACGCGGGCGGCGCGCTGGCGCATCCGACGTACGAGCAGGTGTGCGACGGTGGGACCGGGCACGCCGAGGTGGTCAAAATCGAGTTCGATCCTGCGCAGATCAGCTATCACGAGATTTTGAAGATCTTTTTTGCAATCCACGATCCGACGCAACTGAACCGGCAGGGGAACGACGTGGGCGAGCAGTATCGATCGGTCATCTTTACGCATGACGATCGCCAGCGCGACATCGCGCTCGAGGCGATTCGCGAGCTCGAGCGCGACAATGTCTACGACGCGCCGATCGTCACGCGGGTCGAACCGCTCGACGGCAATTACTGGCCGGCCGAACCCTATCATCAGCGTTATTTCGCGCAGCATCCCGAGCAAGGCTATTGCACGTTCGTGGTCGCACCGAAGGTGGCCAAATTCCGTGCGAAGTTCGCGAGTTGGATGCGCCCTGGCGCGTGAGTCGGCCCCGGCGCGCGCCGTGCCTACGATGCCGGCCGCCGGGCCGGCGCCGCAGCCCGCTCGTGCCTATGCCGCCGCCTCGCCCCCGCTCGGCCGCGCCTCGTCGCGCAACCGCGCGTAAGCCGCGGCGATTTCGCGTGCGAGCGCGGCGCAGGTCAGCGGCGCCGACCCCTCCGCTTTATTGTTCGTGACGATCAGCACGGGCTGGCCCGCGATGGCATACCGGGCGGCTAGTTCCGCGAGCGCGGCGCGCGTTGCCGGGTCTTCGTCGACCAGCTTGTCGAACGGTTCGTACTTGGCCTTCGCTTGTTCATACTTGAAGCCCCCATGCAGGCTCCAGCGCACGATGAGCGGCCCTCGCGGCGCGTCGCCGTCGAGCAGCGCAAGGGCCGCCGCCTGGCGCAACGGTTCGGGCATGCGCGCATGCAGCCCGACGCAATAGCGCACGCCGCGTTCGCGCAGCATGCGGATCAAACGCGGTGTAAGCAGGCAGGCATCGCGGATTTCCAACGCGTAGCAGGGATCGGATGCGTTGGCCGGATCCGCGCTGAACGAGGGTAACGGGGGCAGCGCGTCGAAGAACGCACCGAGTCTGTCGACGAACGCGGCGGGATCGGCCAGGATGCGCTCGGGTAATGGCGGGAATTGGAACACGAGCGCTCCCGCTTTCGCGCCGAGCCCTTCCAAGCAAGGTGCGACGAATTCACGGGTGGCGAGGTGCGCGTCGAGGAAGCAGGGATTGTCGGCGATCGGCGCGCCGCGTTCGGCCCGCAGCGTCGCATCGGTCACCGAGGCAGGCGCCTTGATGACGAAGCGAAAGTCGTCTGGAACCTGTTGCGCATAGCGTAGATAGTCGGTCACGGAAAGCGGCGCGTAAAACGAACGGTCGATGCTGACCGTGCGCAGCAGCGGGTGCGCACCGTACGCGCCAAGGCCGTCGCGCGCGAGCTTGGCGTCGCTATAGGCTTGCCCATAGACGATGCCTTCCCAACCAGGAAAAGACCACGAAGAGGTGCCCAGACGCACCAGCCGCGGCAGCGCCTGCGCCGCTTCCGCTACTTCGGGGCAGGGGGGCGCAGGCAGCACGGCTCGAGCGCGGCGCAGCCTCTGGCCGGGCGTGTCCTCGCCGGCGGCGGCGCCGCGGCCGCTCGTGCGCGGATTGGGCGCGCAAGGCGACGCCGGCTGAGGCGAGCCGGCCTGCGAATCGCCGAATAAATCGAATTGCGGGTCGTCGTTCTCTTCTGCCATCGAATGCGGGGCCCGCCCATGGGCCCAATTCCACGCTATGCGCCAAGCGGCCGATCGTACATGTAGCGGCGCGACCAAGGCAACGTTTGGGCGCTGCGGCCGGCTTTACGGCAGACGATTTGGAACAGCGAGACGTCGTCGTGTTCGAAGGCATAGGCGCAGCCCGCAAGATACACGCGCCAAATGCGGAACTTCTCCTCGTCGACGAGCCCTTTCAACGTTTCGCTCTTGGCCTCGAAGTTCTCGGTCCAGATTTCGAGCGTGCGCGCGTAATGGCGCCGCAAGCTTTCGGCGTCGAGCGCCTCGAGACCGCCGCGCTGCATTGCTTCGAGCGCGAGGCTGATATGCGGCAGCTCGCCGTCGGGGAACACGTACCGATCGATGAAATCGCCGCCGCCGAGCGCCGTTTCGCCGCTGTCGTAATCGGTCGAAGTGATGCCGTGGTTCATGGCGATGCCGTCGTCGGTGAGCAATTCGCGAATCTTGCCGAAATAGACCGGCAGATTCTTACGCCCGACGTGCTCGAACATGCCGACGCTCGTGATACGGTCGAATTGGCCTTCGATATCGCGATAGTCTTGCAAACGGATTTCAATCCTATCGGCGAGGCCTGCCGCTTTCACGCGTTCGGTGGCCAAGTCGAATTGATTCTGCGACAGCGTCACGCCTACGCAACGCGCGCCGAACTTGCTCGCCGCGCGCAACACGAGGGCGCCCCAGCCGCAGCCGATGTCGAGCAGGCTGTGGCCCGGTTGAACTTGGATCTTCGTGAGGATGTGATCGATCTTTTTGATCTGCGCGGTAGCCAAATCTTCGTCGCCGTTCTCGAAGTAGGCGCACGAATAGACCATGTTCTCGTCGAGCCAAAGCTTGTAGAACTCGTTCGAGACATCGTAGTGATACTGGATCGCTTTCTTATCCGACGCTTTCGTGTGATTGAAATAGCGCCGCACCCGGGCTAACTTGCTCGCGCTCGTCACGGTACTTTTGGCGAGCGAATAGCCGATCGTGATGATGTCCGAGAGCTTGCCCTCGATGTCGATCTTGCCTTTCACGTAGGCTTCGCCGAGATTGTCGAGACTTGGCTCGAGCAAAAGCGGCAATGCCGAAGCGGTATTGACCTTGAGCGTGACTTGCGGCGCGGCGAAACTGCCGAAGTCGAGTTGCTGCCCATTCCATAAGACGAGACGCGCCGGCAGGTTCGTCTTGTCGCGTACGTCGTCCACCCACTGCGCTAGCTTTTTCTCCCAGAACATGCGTTTTCTCCGTATTCGTCGTTGAAAATGCAAAGCAGAGCAAAGCAGCCGTCCGCAGCTCGCGCGCGAACGCGGGCGGCGATTTCGATTTCTTGCAGCGACGCGAGGGCGGCACGCCCTAGCGCACGACGCTCGCGGCCGGAGAACCCGGGGACTTCGTGCGGCGTATCGCGCTCGCCGTCAAGGCGCAAGGCGCGAGATGCGCCAGTCGCCGGCACTCTCGCGCGTGTAAAGGATCCGGTCGTGCAGCCGCGACGGCCGTCCTTGCCAAAATTCGATGGTCTCGGGCACGAGCCGGTAGCCGCCCCAGTGCGGCGGGCGCGGCGGGTTTTCGCCGAAGCGTTCGGCGAACGATTTTTCGCGCGCTTCGAGCAACGCCCGGCTCTGGATCGGACGGCTTTGCTCCGACGCCCATGCGCCGATGCGCGAGCCGAGCGGACGCGAATGGAAGTACGCGTCGCTTTCGTCGGCGCCGGTCTTGACCACGGTGCCCTCGACACGCACTTGGCGTTCGAGCTCGATCCAATAGAACAGCAGGCTCGCGTGCGGATTGACCGCCAAATCGGCGCCCTTGCGGCTTTCGTAGTTCGTGAAGAAGACAAAGCCCCGTTCGTCCACACCCTTGATAAGCAGGATTCGCGCCGAGGGATAGCCGCGCGCGTCCACGGTGGCGAGCGTCATCGTATTCGGTTCGGGCAGCTGCGCATCGAGCGCTTGCTTGAACCAAGCCTCGAATTGGCGGATCGGATCGGCCTCGACGCTCGTTTCATCGAGCGAGCCGCGGGCATAGTCTTTACGGAGATCGGAGAGGGTAGTCATATTCTTATGTGACCGCTTCAGTCGGGGGTCAGTATAGCCAACCCGGGGAAAACGTGCCGCGTGCCGATCGGCCGCAATGAGCGGATCGGCGCCGGGTTCGCCGGCGCGCCGCGCCGGAGGGGCGTAAGCGGTTCGGCGCGGGCCGATGAGGCACAATACGAGCTTCGTTCGCATCATTGTCACGCACCATGCCCAGCCTTCACGCCACAGCGCTCAATCCGGATCTTACTCCCGCGCCGGCGCTTGTCGACGCACCCGAAGCCGCGGACCGCGAGCGCCGCTTCGGCGGCGTCGCGCGGCTTTACGGGCCGAGCGCGCTCGCGGCGTTCGAACGCTCGCATGTGGCCGTGATCGGCATCGGCGGGGTGGGCTCTTGGGCCGTCGAGGCGCTGGCGCGCAGCGCGGTGGGCAAGCTGACGCTGATCGACCTCGACAACGTGGCCGAGAGCAATACCAACCGCCAGATCCACGCGCTCGACGGCAATTACGGGAAGCCGAAAGTCGATGCCATGGCCGAGCGCGTCGCGCTCATCGACAGGCAGTGTCAGGTGGTGCGTGTCGAGGACTTCGTCGATCCGGAGAACTTCGACGCGTTGCTCGGCGGCGGCTTCGATTATGTCGTCGACGCGATCGACAGTGTGCGCACCAAAACGGCGCTGATCGCGTGGTGCGTCGCGCACGGGCAGCCGCTCGTCACCGTGGGCGGGGCCGGCGGCCAATTCGATCCGACGCGAATCCGGATCGATGACCTCGCGCTGACGATTCAAGACCCGCTGCTTTCGAAGGTGCGCGCTCAGTTGCGCAAGCTGCACGGCTTTCCGCGCGGGCCCAAGGCGAAGTTCAAGGTCAGCGCGGTGTATTCGGACGAGCCGCTCGTCTACCCCGAAGCGGCCGTTTGCGATATGGACGACGTCGCTCAGCACGTCACGACCTCGCCCGGGCATGCGGGGCCTGTGGGGCTGAATTGCGCGGGGTTCGGCTCGAGCGTCTGCGTGACCGCGAGCTTTGGATTTGCCGCCGCGGCCCACGTACTGCGCACATTGGCCAGAACGGCGAACGCCGCCGCCTGAGGGGCGGCGGCTAACGGTTTTCGCGCGATACGGCCGGCTAGCGGGGCCGTTGGGGCGCAGCGGGGAGCCGCGGCTGCGTCAATGCAGCGCAGCGCTGAGCTTGCGGCGCCACGCGGCGACGAGTTCGTGGTCGTGCGCCGCCAAGTCGAACACCGACAGCATGGTCTTGCGGCCGATATCGTCCCGGAACGCGCGGTCGCGCTTGACGATTTCGAGCAGATGGCCGAGCGCCGGTTCGTACACGCGCCGCGCAATCAGCGCGTTGGCCAGGTCGAAGCGCGCTTCCAGGTTGGCCGGGTCGGCGGCCACGGCGGCTTCGAGCGCGTCGGTCGGCGGTAGCTCCGCCACTGCATCGAGCGCGTCCAGCCGAGTCTTCAGCGCGTTGTAGCGCACGTCGATGCCCTGCGTCGTCTTCGGCGAAAGCAGCCCCGCTTCGCGGCGCGCGTCCTCGCTCCGATCATCGTCGAGCAAGAGTTCGATCAGATCGAGCCGTGCCTCGTCGAAGCCCGGATCGAGCGCGAGCGCGGCCAGCAAGTGATCGCGCGCCACCGCGCGCTGGCCTTCTTGCAAGGCATGGAGGGCGGCTCGCCGCTCGATCTGCGCCGGATTCGGCACGATGCGCTCGATAAAGGCGCGCAGTTGGCTTTCGGGCAGCACCCCCGTGAACTGATCGACCGGCCGTCCGCTCGCAAACGCGACCACATGCGGAATGCTGCGCACCTGAAAATGCGCGGCGAGTTGCGGGTTCTCGTCGACGTTGACTTTGACGAGGCGCCAGCGGCCGGCATACTCATGCTCGAGTTTCTCGAGCAGCGGGCCGAGCGCCTTGCACGGGCCGCACCACGGCGCCCAGAAATCGACGAGGACGGGAGCGAGCGCCGAAGCGTCGATCACATCGTTTTCGAAAGTGGCTAGGGTGGTGTTCATGATCTCCCTCGTTAGGCGTTGTTCAATGGCGCAGATAGGGGCCGGCGCACGCCATTTCAACGGTGGGGCGGTTCAGATGGTGGGAGGTCGCAGCGGCCTATGCAGGCGGGCGTCGGGCTGCCCGCTAATGCGACGGGCGCTCGGGAAGCGGGATCCATTCGGTTTCGCCCGGAACCTTCCCCATCGTTTGCGCAGCCCAAGCTTGTTTCGCCCGTGTAATTTTTTCTCGGGAGCTCGCGACGAAATTCCAGTCGATGAAGCGCTCGCCTTCTAGCGGTGCGCCGCCGAGCAGCATCACCGTCGCGCCCGTACGGCTCGATAGCGTGACCGTCTCGCCGGGGACGAGCACGGCCATGTGGGTGGCGGCGAGCGGCTCGCCGTCGAGCGCGAGGTCTCCCTCGACGAGATAGACCCCGCGTTCCTCGTGTTCGGGCTCTAACGCCAGTGCGCCGTCGGAGGAGAAGCTCGCGGCGACGTACAGGGTGGGCGAAAACGTGCGGGTCGGCGCTTGCGCGCCGAAGGCGCTGCCCGCAATGACGGTCAACGTGACCCCGTTGCGTTCGAGTTGCGGCAGCGTGGCCGCCGCGTGATGCTCGAATGCCGGTTCCGTGTCTTCGTCGGCGAGCGGCAGCGCGACCCAGGTCTGGATGCCGTGCAGGATCTGGCCTCGCTCTCGCTCTTCGTCGGGCGTGCGCTCGGAATGGACGATCCCGCGGCCGGCCGTCATCCAATTGACATCGCCCGGCGTGATTTTTTGCACGGAGCCGACGCTGTCGCGATGAAGCATCGCCCCTTCGAACAGATACGTGACGGTTGCGAGGCCAATGTGCGGGTGCGGCCGCACGTCGACTCCGGTGCCGGGCGCATGGCTCGCGGGGCCCATGTGGTCGAAGAAGATGAACGGGCCGACGAGCCGGGCGGCAAGTGCCGGCAGGACGCGGCGAACCGTGAGGCTGCCGATGTCGCGGATGGACGGCTTGAGAAGGGCTTTGACGGATGACGGCAAGACGCGCTCCCTAGAGTGGGCGGATCATTGTACTGCGCCGTACGGCGGGCGGCGCGCCGCGAGCCGCGCCTCACCGCACGCCAAGCCGCGCACAGGCGCGTGCCCCGCTTCCCGCGCCGTCACGCCATCCGATTCTTGGCGAGCGGCGGGTTAGCCGCGAAGTAGCGTTTGATGCCCTTCAGGATCGCGCTCGCCATTTCATTGCGATAGCCGTCGTCGTTCAAACGAGCCTCTTCGTCGGGATTGCTGATGAACGCGGTTTCGACGAGGATCGACGGAATATCGGGCGCTTTGAGCACGGCAAAGCCCGCTTGTTCGACCGAACCCTTGTGCAGCTTGTTGATCTCGCCCACTTCCTTGAGCACGAACGAGCCGTAGCGCAGCGAGTCGCGAATCTGGGCGGTCGTCGACATGTCGAACAACGCGCGGTTGACGGCTTCGTCCGCCGTCTTGACGTTGATGCCGCCGATCAGGTCAGACGAATTCTCCTTGTTGGCCATCCAGCGCGCGGCAGCGCTCGACGCACCGTGCTCGGACAGCGCAAACACCGACGAGCCCCGCGCCTGAGGCGTCGTGAAGGCGTCGGCATGGATCGAGACGAAGAGGTCCGCGCCCACGCGCCGCGCCTTTTGCACGCGCACTTGCAGCGGCACGAAAAAGTCCGCGTCGCGGGTCATCATCGCGCGCATGTTCGGCTGGGCATCGATCATCGCGCGCAGTTTCTTGGCAATGTCGAGCGCCACGTGCTTCTCGTAAGTGCCGGCGCTGCCGATCGCGCCCGGGTCTTCGCCGCCATGTCCCGGATCGATCGCCACGGTCAAGAGCCGTACGGTCTTGCCGGTCTTCGGCGTGGTGAAAGTGTAGGTGTCGCCGTCGCCTTCGGCCAGGCCGTCGCTGCGCGCATTGTCCCCCTCGGGCTTGCGCTGGGCGAAGGCGGGCGGCTGAGCCGGGGGCTTCGCCGGTTTGCGGGCGTTACCGGCGGCGCCGTTCGCGCTCGAGCCGGCAGTGCCCGGCGCGCTCGGCGGCGTGCCCTGCGCATAGCGCTCGAAGAAGGCTTCGCTGTTGTCCGACGCGGGTGGCGGCGGGGCCGTGGGCCCCGCGAGCGGGGCGGGCGCCGGCTGCAGCGCGTTTTCGCTACGCTCATTCTGATTCAAGCGCTTCTCTTTACGCTCGGTCTCCGCCAGCAACTCCATCAGCGGATCGGGCGCGACGGTCGGGTACAGATCGAGGACCAAACGGTAGCGATAGGCGCCGACGGGCGGCAGCGAGAAAACTTGCGGCTTGACCGAGCCCTTCAGATCGAAGACGAGGCGCACGACGTGCGGCTGAAATTGGCCCACACGCACGGCGCGCAGTTGGGGATCGTTCGGCGTGATCTTGGACACGAGATCGCGCAGCGCCTGATCGAGATCGAGGCCGTCCAGATCGACGACGAGGCGGTCGGGTCCTTGCAGCAACTGTTGCGTGGATTGCAGCGGCTGGTCCGACTCGATCGTCACGCGCGTGTAGTCGCGCGCCGGCCAGACGCGCACGCCCAGCACCGAGCTAGCCAGCGCCGAGCGCGCGAGACCGAGCGACGTGGCGAGCCCGACGATGAGCGTGGACGCTCCCGCGCGCAGCATTTGGCGGCGGCGCCAATTATGGGTGGCCGTCGCGGCCGATTCGATCGACCTGAACGGCTTGATCAACATCTTTCGAGACATGCTTTTCCTGATTCGCTGTACGCGCGTGCGTCGAGCAGGCGCCGCTCGTCGTCGAGCGTATCGAGCGCGAAGACCAGATCGGGCGTAGCGAGCAGCGCGCCCGCCTTCTGTGGCCATTCCACGAGGCAAATCGCGCCTCGATCGAAGTATTCGCGAAAACCGGCGTCGGCCCATTCCGCCGGATCGGCGAAGCGGTAGAGATCGAAGTGAAACACTTCGAGCGAGCCGCCTTCGCTAGTTTCGCGCTCGAGCGTGTAGGGCTCGACGAGTGTGTAAGTGGGACTGCGCACTCGGCCCGAATGGCCGAGCCCTGCCAAGATGGCGCGCACGAGCGTGGTCTTGCCGGCGCCTAGATCGCCCAGCAACTGCACATGCAAGCCGGTAAAGCCTTGCGTTCGACGAACCCCGTCGATGGCATGCGCGAAGCGAGCGCCGAATGCGTCGGTGGCCGCGAGGTGATCGAGCGTGAAGCGACGCTCGAGAAGCACTTTCGCGTGTGGAAAAAACGACGGATCGGGCGAGGCGGGCATTCTCGTAAAATAGCGGGATGAAACGAAGTTCCGAACAGGCCGCCGCCGGCACACTTGCGCTGGGCGATGCCGGCCCCGCTACCCAGCCTCTCGACGATGCCGCTTTGGCTGCGCTTGCGCAGCGCATCAAGGCATGGGGCCGCGAACTCGGGTTCGGCGCCGTCGGAATTAGCGACACCGATCTTTCCGACGCCGAAGCGGCGCTGGCCGCTTGGCTCGAGGCGGGTTGCCACGGCGAAATGGATTATATGGCCAAACATGGCGCCAAACGCGCGCGGCCGGCCGAGCTTGTGGCCGGTACGCGACGGGTCATCACCGCCCGGATGGCTTATATGCCCGCGGCGACGCTGGCGCCCGCCGGATCTGAAAGCCCATCGTCAGCTGCGCCGGGCGGCGCGAAGCCCGATTGGCGCGCGCACGAGTGGGCGCGTCTGGCCGATCCGTCGGCGGCAGTGGTTTCGGTTTACGCCCGCGGCCGCGATTACCACAAGGTGCTGCGTCAGCGTCTGCAACGATTGGCCGAGCGCATCGAGGGCGAGGTCGGCGCGTACGGCTATCGCGTGTTCACCGATTCGGCGCCGGTGCTCGAAGTCGCACTTGCGCAAAAGGCCGGCATCGGCTGGCGCGGCAAGCACACGCTGCTGCTCGAGCGCGATGCGGGTTCGCTGTTTTTTCTCGGCGAAATCTACGTCGACGTGCCATTGCCGACCGATGCGCAAAGCGCGCCAGAGCGCGCGACGCGCGAGGCAGGCGCCCATTGCGGGCACTGCACGCGCTGTATCGACGCCTGCCCGACAGGCGCAATCGTCGGGCCGTTTCGGGTCGACGCTCGCCGTTGCATTTCGTATCTGACGATCGAGCTCGAGGGCAGCATCCCCGAGCCGCTGCGCCCGCTGATCGGCAATCGCATCTATGGCTGCGACGATTGTCAGCTCGTGTGCCCGTGGAACAAGTTCGCCCAGGCCGCACCCGTCGACGATTTCGATGTGCGCCACGGGCTCGATCGAGCGCGGCTCGTCGATCTATTTGCGTGGAGCGCCGAAGCGTTCGACGAGCGCATGCAAGGCAGCGCGATCCGGCGCATCGGCCATGAGCGATGGCTGCGCAATTTGGCGGTGGCGATGGGCAACGCGCTGCGGGGCACGCTTGACCCGGATGAAAGAGCGCGCATCGTCGCGGCATTGCGCGCGCGCGCCGACGACGCGTCTCCGCTCGTGCGCGAGCACGTGCATTGGGCGCTCCAAGCGGCGTAAGCTTGTGCCCGTTACCGGAGAGAAGCGATGTACAACGCTGTCGTGACCGCGCCGTTCGGCAAGGTCGGCGTGCAAGTGGACGCTACGGCCGGCTTCGTGCGCGAGATCGTCTATCTGGACGACTCGATCCCCGCAGCGGCACCCGATTCGGCGCTGGCCGAGCAGGCGGCGCGTCAGATCGAGCGCTATCTCGCCGATCCGGCCGCGCCGTTCGAGTTGCCGCTGGCCGATGTCGGCACGCCGTTTCAACGGCGCGTGTGGCAAGCGATGTGCGAGATCCCCCTCGGCAGCGTCCTCACTTACGGTGCGCTCGCGCGGCAGGTTGGCGGCGTGCCGCGCGCGGTAGGGCAAGCGTGCGGCGACAATCCGTTTCCGCTCGTGATTCCATGTCATCGGGTCGTGGGCGCGAGCGGACTCGGCGGGTTCTCGCATCACGGCGGCGACGGCTTCTACCCGCGCGTCAAGCGCTGGCTGCTCATGCACGAGAGCAACCAACTCGCGCTCGCCCTATGAGCGAGACGACTCCGCCCCTGCCCGCGGTCCCGCTCGGCGTTCCGGAGACATCGAACGATGCGGCAGCGCTAGGCGAGATGCCGCCCGATGCCGCTACGCCCGCGCTGCAGTTGCCGTCCAGCAACCAGCGTTCGATCGACGCCTTCGCCGATGCGCTATGGCTCGAGCACGGGCTTGCACGCAACACCCTCGACGCCTATGGGCGCGATCTGCGGCTTTTCGCCGATTGGCTCGCGCGCACGCACGGCGTCGGCATCGATGCGGCCGCCGAGGGGCACGTCAATGGCTACCTCGCGGCGCGCAGCGACGGCAAGACGACTTCGGCCAACCGCCGTCTTTCGGTTTTTCGCCGCTACTACGCGTGGGCGTTGCGCGAGCATCGCGTGGCGAACGATCCGACCATGCGGATTCGCTCCGCGAAGCAAGCGCCGCGCTTTCCGTCGACGTTGACCGAAGCGCAGGTCGAAGCGCTGCTGGCCGCGCCCGACGTCGACACGGCGCTGGGCCTGCGCGATCGCACGATGCTCGAACTCATGTATGCGAGCGGCCTGCGCGTGAGCGAGCTCGTATCGCTCAAAACCGTCGAAGTGGGCTTGAACGAAGGCGTCGTGCGCGTCATGGGCAAGGGTTCGAAGGAGCGGCTCGTTCCGTTCGGCGAAGTGGCCCACGGCTGGATCACGCGCTACCTGCGGCAGGGGCGGCCCGCATTGATGGCCTCGCGCGCGGCCGACGCGCTGTTCGTGACCGCACGCGGCGAAGGAATGACGCGCCAGCAATTCTGGAACATCATCAAGCGGCATGCGCGCGCGGCCGATGTCCGAACGCCGCTTTCGCCGCATACGCTGCGCCATGCGTTCGCGACGCACCTCATCAATCACGGGGCCGATTTACGCGTGGTGCAACTGCTGCTCGGCCATGCCGATATTTCGACGACGCAAATCTATACGCACGTCGCGCGCGAGCGTTTGAAGACACTGCATGCAACCCATCACCCGCGCGGGTGAACCGCTCCCGCGCCCTGGGGCGATGCGCCCGGGCCGCAACGTGAAATAACGACGCCGTTGCGCTTACAATGCGCCGATGAGCAAAAGCAAACATATCTCGGAGACCCAGGCGACGCAGTTCTTGCGGCGCCATAACGTGAGTTTCGGCGAACACCCGTACGACTATGTCGAGCACGGCGGCACGGCCGAGTCGGCGCGTCAGCTCGGCGTGGACGAGCACCTCGTCGTGAAGACGCTCGTCATGGAAGACGAGCACGGAAAACCGCTGATCGTTCTCATGCATGGCGATCGCACGGTGTCGACCAAGAACCTCGCGCGGCAAATCGGTGCAAAGCGCATCGAGCCGTGCAAGCCGGAGGTCGCCAATCGCCACTCGGGTTATCTCGTCGGCGGCACCTCGCCGTTCGGCACGAAGAAGACGATGCCGGTCTACGTCGAATCGAGCATTCTAGAACTCGATTCGATCTATCTGAACGGCGGACGTCGCGGCTACCTCGTCAGTCTCGCGCCCTCGGTGTTGACCGCGTTGCTCGATGCGCGGCCGGTGCAGTGCGCGAGCGTCGAATGAACCGTGCGTCGCGAGCTGCGAGCCGCGTAGAATGAGCCGCCCGCGCGTTTACCGGGCGTTGCCCGTCAAATCGAAAGAGTGTCGTTTATGCAAATGTTGATCGCTACCGTTGCCGCATACCTGATCGGATCGATCTCGTTCGCCGTGATCGTCAGCGCCGCCATGGGGCTGGCCGATCCGCGTTCCTATGGATCGAAGAACCCCGGCGCGACGAACGTCCTGCGCAGCGGCAACAAGGCCGCCGCCGTCCTCACGCTGCTCGGCGATGCGTTCAAGGGCTGGTTGGCCGTTTGGCTCGTGGCCCGCATCGGCCCGCGCTACGGCCTTGACGACACGGCCGTGGCGCTGGCCGCGATCGCCGTCTTTCTCGGGCATCTGTATCCCGTCTTTTTCAAGTTCAAGGGCGGCAAGGGCGTGGCGACCGCTGCGGGCGTGCTGCTTGCCATCCACCCGGTGCTCGGCCTTTCGACCGTGCTGACCTGGCTCATCATCGCGTTCTTCTTTCGGTATTCGTCGTTCGCCGCGATTGTCGCCGCCGTCTTCGCGCCGCTGTTCGACCTGTTCCTATTCGGCCCCAATCGCATCGCTTGGGCCGTGTTCGCCATGAGCGCGCTGCTCCTGTGGCGTCATCGCGCCAACATAGCCAAGCTGATCGCCGGCACCGAAAGCCGGATCGGAGAGAAGAAGGCGGCCGGCGCGAAGCGCGATGGCGGCGCCGCCCACGCGCGCAAGCACTGAGAGCCGGGCGGGCACGCCGGGCGGGCGCCCGCCGAACGCGTCAGTCGCGGAAGTTGTTGAAGTCGAGCGGCGTGTCGGTTACGTCCTTGCGCAGCATGGCAATGACGCTTTGCAGATCGTCTCGCTTGGTGCCCGTCACGCGCACGGCGTCGCCCTGAATGCTGGCCTGCACTTTGATCTTGCTGTCTTTCACGAGCTTGACGATTTTCTTCGCGAGATCGCCCGAGACGCCCTTCTTGACGGTGACGACCTGCTTGACCTTATCGCCCCCGATCTTCTCGATCTTGCCGTAGTCGAGAAAGCGCACATCGACGTTGCGTTTGGCCATCTTCGATAGCACCACGTCTTTGACTTGGCCGAGCTTGAAGTCGTCGTCGGCGAACATCGTCAGTTCGCGTTCCTTTTGCTCCACTCGCGCGTCCGATCCCTTGAAATCGAAGCGCGTGGAGATTTCCTTGTTGGATTGCTCGATCGCGTTCTTGACCTCGATCATATTGGCTTCGCAGACGACATCGAACGACGGCATATTCGTTTCTCCAGACTGTGTGTGGGACGGCTGCGCAACGCTAGAAGCGCCGACGGCCGCCGCAATGGCTTGCATGCGTGCGCAGCCGTGGCACGGCGCGCACTCGCTATAATCACGACCGACCGCTATTTTACCGACGCCTTTCTTCCGAGAAAACGCCGGACGGGCATCGCGCAGCGACATGCATCGCATTGTGCGACTGTTTGTCCGGCTGCACACACGAGCGCGCCCTCTGCCGATGTCCGTTTCCGATTCCGTACCGCCCCTTTTGCCCCACTACCCCTTGCGTGCGCACAACACGTTCGGTCTCGAGGCGTATGCGCGCTGGTTCTGCCGCATCGAATCGCCCGAGCAGTTCTCGGCCGTCTTGTGCGATCCGCGCGTGGCGGGCTTATCGCAGTTGGTGCTCGGCGGCGGCAGCAACATCGTCCTCACGCGCGATTTCGAGGGCGTTGCGATGCTCGTTTGCCTTGCGGGCAAACGTCTCGTGCGGGAAGACGACCAAGCTTGGTATGTCGAAGCGGCCGCGGGGGAAAACTGGCACGAGTTCGTTGCGTGGACGCTCGCGCAGGGGCTGCCGGGCCTCGAAAACCTTGCGCTGATCCCCGGGACGGTGGGGGCCGCGCCGGTTCAAAACATCGGCGCTTACGGGCTGGAGATGGCCGAGCGTTTCGCCTCGCTGCGCGCCGTGGAACTCGCGACGGGCGAAACCCACGCACTCGATGCGGCGCAGTGCCGCTTCGGTTATCGAGATAGTTTTTTCAAGCGGGAAGGGCGCGGGCGCTTCGCGATCATCTCCGTTACGTTCCGCTTGCCGAAGGCGTGGACGCCGCGCGCGGAGTACGCCGATCTCGCGCGCGCCCTTCAAGCCTCTGGCGCCGAACCGTCGCCGCAGGCGATCTTCGATACGGTGGTGGCGGTGCGTCGCGCGAAATTGCCCGATCCTGCGCAGCTTGGCAACGCCGGCAGCTTCTTCAAGAATCCGGTTGTCGACGCGCCGACGTTCGAAGCGCTGCGTGCAAGCGAGCCGCACATCGTGTCCTATCGGCAAGCCGACGGGTGCTTCAAATTGGCGGCCGGCTGGCTCATCGATCGGTGCGGCTGGAAGGGGCGGGCGATCGGCGCGGCGGCAGTGCACGAGCGACAGGCGCTCGTGCTCGTGAACCGCGGCGGCGCGACGGGTGCGCAAGTGCTCGCGCTCGCGCAAGCCATCCAGGAAGACGTTCGCGCGCGTTTCGGCGTTTGCCTCGAAATCGAGCCCGTGGTGATCTGAACGCCAGCACGACGGAACGACGGGACGATAGAGCCCGCTCGATCCGCCGAGGCCGTTAGTGGTTGAGCTTGCCGAGCAGCAAGAACTCCATCAGCGCCTTTTGAACATGCAGCCGGTTTTCGGCTTCGTCCCATACGACGCTTTGCGGGCCATCGATGACTTCGGCGCTCACTTCCTCGCCGCGGTGTGCGGGCAGGCAGTGCATGAACAGCGCGTCGGAGCGTGCGCGTCCCATCATGTCCGCATCGACGCACCATTGCGCGAACGCGGCCTTGCGCGCCTCGTTCTCGGCTTCGAACCCCATGCTGGTCCAAACGTCGGTGGTGACGAGATCGGCCCCTTCGCATGCGACGTTCGGATCGTCGAATTCCTCGTACGCCGACTCGCTTGCCGGCGCCACGAGCGCCGGGTCGAGCTTATAGCCGGCCGGGGTGGACACGCGCAGCTTGAAGTCGAGAATGTGCGCCGCTTCGATCCACGTGTAGAGCATGTTGTTGGCGTCGCCTACCCAGGCCACGGTCTTGCCGGCGATGGGCCCGCGGTGCTCGTAGAACGTGAAAATGTCGGCAAGCACTTGGCACGGATGATATTCGTTCGTCAGGCCATTGATGACGGGCACGCGCGAATTTTCGGCAAAGCGGCGCAGGATGTCTTGCCCGAAGGTGCGGATCATGATGATGTCGACCATGCGCGAGATCACCTGGGCGGCGTCTTCGATCGGTTCGCCGCGACCGAGCTGAGTATCGCGCGTGCTCATGAACACCGCATGGCCCCCGAGCTGAAAAATGCCGGCTTCGAAGGATAGGCGCGTGCGCGTCGAGTGCTTCTCGAAAATCATCGCGAGCGTGCGGTCGTGCAGCGGGTGATAGGTCTCGTAGTTCTTGAACTTGCGTTTCAGGATGCGCGCACGCTCTAGCACGTACTCGTAGTCGTCCCGAGAAAAGTCGTTGAACTGCAGGTAGTGACGGATTTGTTTGGCGGCCATGAAAACAAATACGGCGGGCTTGACCCGGTGCGCCGGCACCGGACGGCGCCGCCGTCGGATGTGGTAACTCCATGCAGCATAAAGGATTTTTTCCCGTTTGACGAGCCGCCAGGGCGGCCGCCATGGAGCAGCCCCGTTTGTGTGCAGTGCGGCAAAGACCCGCCGCGGTGATATAATCGACGAGTTTTCCCAAGCCCGGCGGGCAGGCTTCGGGCAAGTCTCATGGGTTTCTTACATGGCCGAAGCACCCCACACTGAATACTTCATTCAAGGCGTCACGAAGAACGGAAAGAAGTTCCGTCCAAGTGATTGGTCCGAGCGTCTTGCGGGCGTCATGTCCTGCTACGGCCCGGGCGCCCAAGGTCCCAACGCGCGGCTGCAGTACTCGCGCTACGTTCGTCCCATTCTTCTCGGCGATCTAAAGTGTGTCATCGTCGATTCGCGTCTTCGCGATATCGAGCCGATGGCGTTCGACTTCGTCATGAATTTTGCGAAAGATAACGAACTGGTCGTCACGGAGGCGTGCGAATTGCCCGACGATCACGGGGCGTCCCGACGGAGATAGCCGAATGGCGGCTTGGGGTTCGAGCGAACCTCGAACCTGCCGGGTGCGGCGCCGCACCGAACATGAATCGCTCGAATATCAATGCGCAAAAAGGCCCGCAGTTGCGAACTGCGGGCCTTTTTGCTGATGGGTGCTATTGCTGCGGGCACGCCCGATGGACGTTCCGCGCATGCAGCGAGGCGCCGCGCGCCTCGCTGCGTCGCATCCTTACTGCGCGGCGGCGGCTTGCAGGCCCTTGATGGCTGCTGCCAGGCGGCTCTTGTGGCGCGCGGCCTTGTTCTTGTGAACGATCTTCTTGTCGGCGATGATGTCCATCGTCTTCGACGACGCGCGGAAGAGTTCCGCTGCCTTGGCTTGATCGCCGGCGTCGATCGCCTTGCGAACGGCCTTGAGCGCCGTGCGGTACTTCGAGCGCAGCGCCGAGTTGTGCGAGTTCGCCTTGGCGGCCTGACGGGCGCGCTTGCGTGCTTGTGCGGAGTTAGCCATGAGAGTTCCTTGTCCTGTACTGTTTCGGCGCCCGGCCGGTAGGCCGATCGAGTGCCGCTTTTTGGTCCATACCCCTGGAAGCGATTGCCCAGAGGCGCAAAAAACATCGGCGTAGCGTGTTGACGGGTTTTCGCGCGGTTTTCGCGAATGGCCGTGAACGACGCACGCGCCTAGTCACTGCGCGACACTGCTCGCCGCGAGTCCTTAGCCGGCCTTTCGGGCGGCAACCTAGGCCGACTGAAAACGAGAAAAAGCCGGCTGGCGACCGAGGTCGAGCTTCGAAACGCGCGAGTATAGCAACAAAATCAGGCACCTGGCAAGCGCCGGGCTCATCGCGCATGCTTGCAACCCGCCGCAGCTTTGCGGGTCGAAACGCCCGGATCTCCGTTCGGCCGGGCCGCTTGCGCCCACGGCGCGCTGCCCGCAAGCTGCGCTTGCCGTGACGCGAGCGCATGCTCGCCGATCTCTCGAACCCCGCCGATTCGGCGACGACGCGGCCCGCCGGCTTCCGATACATGTAGCCGCGCCGCGGGTGTCCGTATAATGAGCGCCCCATGAATCTATTCCGAGCCCTGCTGACGGTCAGCGGCTTCACGCTGCTGTCGCGCGTGACCGGTCTGGCCCGCGAAACGCTGATCGCCCGCGCGTTCGGCGCCAGCCAATTCACCGACGCATTTTACGTCGCCTTTCGCATTCCGAACCTGCTGCGGCGCTTGTCCGCGGAAGGCGCGTTCTCGCAGGCTTTCGTGCCGATCCTCGCCGAGTTCAAGAATAGCCAAGGGCACGATGCCACCAAGGCGCTCGTCGATGCCATGTCGACGGTCCTTGCGTGGGCGCTCGCGCTCGTCTCGCTGCTCGGCGTGCTCGGTGCGTCATGGGTCGTCTACGCGGTCGCTTCGGGCCTGCGCGACGACGGGCAGGCTTTCGCGCTTGCGACGTCGATGACGCGCATCATGTTTCCGTACATCATCTTCATTTCGTTGACCACGCTCGCCTCCGGCGTGCTCAACACCTACGGCAGCTTTTCCTTGCCGGCGTTCGCGCCGGTGCTGCTCAACCTCGCGTTCATCGTCGCGGCCGTTTTTGTCGCGCCCCATATGAAAGTGCCGGTGTTCGCCCTTGCATGGGCGGTCATCGTCGGTGGACTGCTGCAGTTTCTCGTGCAACTGCCCGGGCTCCGCAAAATCGACATGGCCCCGCGCATCGGGCTCAATCCGTTCGCGGCGCTCGCACATCGGGGCGTCAAACGCGTGCTGATGAAAATGGTGCCGGCAACCTTCGCGGTGTCCGTCGCCCAATTGAGTCTGATCATCAACACGAATATCGCGTCGCGCTTGGGGCCTGGCGCCGTCTCCTGGATCAACTACGCCGATCGGCTCATGGAGTTTCCGACGGCCTTGCTCGGCGTCGCGCTCGGCACGATCTTGCTGCCGAGTCTGTCGAAGGCGCACGTCGACCAAGATCCGCACGAGTATTCGTCGCTGCTCGATTGGGGTTTGCGGGTGACCTTTCTGCTCGCGGTGCCGAGCGCGCTCGCGCTGTTCGTGTTCGCCGAGCCGCTCACCGCCACCCTCTTCAACTACGGGCACTTCGACGGCCGCTCCGTCGTGATGGTGGCGCGCGCGCTGACAGCCTACGGCGTCGGGTTGATCGGACTCATCTTGATCAAGATTCTCGCGCCGGGTTTCTATGCCAAGCAGGACATCAAGACGCCCGTGAAGATCGGCATCGCCGTGCTGGTCGTCACGCAGTTGTCGAACTACGCGTTCGTGCCGGTGTTCGCCCATGCGGGATTGACGCTCAGCGTCGGGCTCGGCGCTTGCGTCAACGCATCGTTGTTGTTTATCGGATTGCGCCGGCGCGGCATCTACAAGCCGTCGAGCGGTTGGCTGCGCTTTTTCGTGCAGTTGGCCGGCGCCTCGTTGATCCTCGCGGGCGCCATGCATTGGTGCGCGATCAACTTCAACTGGATCGGGCTGCACGCGCGGCCCGCCGCGCGCATTGCATTGCTCGCGGCGTGTGTGGTGCTGTTCGCCGCGCTATATTTCAGTATGCTTTGGCTGATGGGCTTCAAATACGCGTACTTCAGAAGGCGCGCCAAGTGACGGCTATGACTTCCGTTCTCGATTACTTCGCCACCCTCGTTGCCGACGACGACACCCTGCCGCTCACGGAGACGGCGATTTCTCTCGCGCAGGATGCGTACCCCGATCTCGATCTCGAAGCGGTGCTGGCCGAGCTTGACGAGTTGGCGTTGCGCTTGAGGCGGCGCTTGCCCGAGGCTGCGGATCTGACCGAAAGAATCAGCGTATTGAACCGCTTTTTCTTCCGCGAGCTTGGCTTCGCCGGCAATCTGAACGACTACTACGACCCCGACAATAGCCATCTGAATATCGTGCTCAAGCGCCGGCGCGGGATTCCGATTTCGCTCGCGGTGCTCTATCTCGAGTTGGGCGAGCAGATCGGCGTTCCCGTGAAGGGCGTCTCGTTCCCCGGCCATTTCCTGATGCGCGTCACGCTGCCGGAAGGCGATGTCATGCTCGATCCTACGACGGGGCAGTCGCTGTCCGAGGCGCAAATGGTCGACATGCTCGAGCCGTACATCTCGCACACGGAGCAGTCGGTCGGCACGGCGCTGCGCATGTTGCTGCAGCCGGCCACGCCGCGCGAGATTCTCGCGCGCATGCTGCGCAACCTGAAAGCCGTCTACCTGCAAACCGAACGGTGGCAACGGCTGCTTGCGGTGCAGCAACGGCTCGTCGTTTTGCTGCCGGAGAACATCGAGGAAGTGCGCGATCGCGGCTTCGCCTACGCCCGGCTCGATTACTTGCGGCCGGCGCTGGAAGATCTCGAGCGCTATCTGGAGGAGCGGCCCGATGCCGAGGATGCAACGGCGGTCGAATCCCAATTGAGCGAGTTGCGCCAGCGGACGAGCCCCAGCGGCGACTGACCGCCTATGCGCGCGCTGTTGCGCGCGTTGCTCGCTAGCACCGCTTCAGACGACACAACGCCCGCTCGGCGCTTGCGCGCCGGCGGGCGTTTGGCATTCCTGAGGGCGGGGCCGCCGCCTCGGTGAGGTTACTTCGGCTGCATCCGGATGGCGCCGTCCAGACGGATCACTTCCCCGTTGAGCATCGGATTGTCGAAGATCTGCTTCACGAGCATCGCGTACTCGCTGGGTTTGCCGAGCCGAGGCGGGAACGGAACCATGGCGCCAAGCGCATCCTGCACTTCTTTCGGCATGCCGAGCAGCATGGGCGTTTCGAAGATGCCGGGAGCGATCGTCATCACGCGGATCGCATTGCGCGAGAGGTCGCGGGCGATCGGCAGCGTCATGCCCGCCACGCCGCTCTTGGAGGCTGCATACGCGGCTTGCCCGATTTGTCCGTCGAAAGCGGCAACCGAAGCCGTATTGACGATCACGCCGCGCTCGCCGTTCGCGTTGGGCTCGTTCTTCGCCATCGCGGCGGCCGCAAGCCGCAGCATGTTGAATGTGCCGATCAAGTTGATTTCGATCGTGCGCTGGAATTTGTCGAGCGGATGCGGTCCGTCCTTGCCGACCGTCTTGATGGCCGGCGCAACGCCCGCGCAGTTGACGAGCCCGACGAGCGGGCCGAGCCCCGTAGCCGCTTGGACCGCTTGCGTGGCATCGGCCTCGCGGCTGACGTCGCATTTGACGAAGACGCCGCCCAACTCGCTGGCGAGCGCCCGGCCGGCATCTTCGTTCAAATCGGCGATCACGACTTTGCCGCCTTGTTCCGCGAACAGGCGTGCCGTTGCCGCGCCCAAACCCGACGCGCCGCCGGTGATCAAAAATGCGTTGCCGCGAATCTCCATGCTAAAGGCTCCTTACGTGTTCTGAGAGGGTGCATGCCCGGTTCCGCACGGCTCGTGACCGCTTGGTGTTCGGGCCGCCGACGATTGTATACGGTCGCAGGCGCAAAAAAACCCGCCGGCGGGGCGGGTTGCACGGCGTTGCCGGCGCGTTACGTTACTTCAGCGCCTCGAACACGCGCTGACGAATTTCGTCCACGCTGCCAAGGCCGGAGATGCGGCGATATTGCGGGGCGCTCAGGCCATTTTCGATGCCGCGCTGCGCCCATTGCTGATAGTAGTCGACGAGCGGTTTGGTTTGCGCGACGTAGACATCGAGACGCTTCTTCACCGTTTCCTCTTTGTCGTCCTCGCGCTGGACGAGCGGCTCGCCGGTCAGGTCGTCCTTGCCTTCGACCTTGGGCGGGTTGAACTTGACGTGATAGCTGCGGCCCGAAGCCGGGTGCGTGCGGCGGCCGCTCATGCGGACGATGATTTCATCGAAAGGGACGTCGATCTCGAGCACGTAATCGATCGCGACACCGGCGTCTTTCATCGCTTCCGCTTGCGGCAGCGTGCGCGGAAAACCGTCGAACAGATAGCCGTTCTTGCAATCGTCTTGTAGCAGGCGCTCTTTGACGAGGTTGATGATCAGCGTGTCCGGCACGAGTTCGCCCGCGTCCATGTACCGCTTCGCTTCAATGCCGAGCGGTGAGCCCGCCTTGACGGCGGCGCGCAGCATGTCACCGGTCGAAATCTGCGGGATCCCGAATTTTTCTTTGATGTAGTTAGCCTGGGTTCCCTTGCCGGCGCCCGGTGCGCCCAACAGGATCAAACGCATGCTCTTTCTCCGAATCGTGTGTGAATGCTGCGGCGCGAAAAGCAAGACGCAATGGCCAAGCGCAATACGCTTCCACGAATCGGGCCGTCGGCGGCGCAAACGCGCGGCGGCCGCGCATGAGGCTCGTCGCATCGTTCGGAACGAGGCGCAAGCCGCTCACGGGCGACACGGCGGACGAACGGGAATCGGAAGCGAATAGTGCGAATGCTCGCGCAATCGGCCCTGATTATGCCATGCGTTAGGCCTTCGACAGGAAAAAGAACGTCAGCGTTTCGACAGGAAAAGTGTGCGCACGCGCTCCAAATCCGCGGGGGTATCGACACCCGGCGCCGGTGCTTCGTGCGTGACGCGCACCGCGATGCGCTCGCCATGCCACATCGCCCGCAACTGTTCGAGCATTTCTGCTTGCTCGATCGGCGCCTGCGCGAGGGTGGGATAGGTGCGCAGAAAGCGCGCACGGTATGCGTAAAGGCCGATGTGCCGGAAGACGGTGTCGGCGGGTGGGGCGGGCATCGCGCGGACGTCGATCGCGCGCTCGCTCGCTTGGCCTTGATAGGCGTCGCGCAGCCAAGGGATGGGCGCGCGCGAGAAGTACAGCGCGACGGCGCGCGCGTCGAGCACGACCTTCACGACGTTCGGGTTGAAGACTTCGGCCGGATCGGAGATGGGGTGAGCGGCCGTGGCGATCGCGCAGTCGGGGTGCGACGCTAGGTGCGACGCAACGTCGCGCACGAGCGCCGGGTCGATCAGCGGCTCGTCGCCTTGCACGTTCACGACGATCGTGTCGTCGGCCAAGTCGAGCCGCACCGCGACTTCGGCAAGGCGATCGGTGCCGGACGGATGATCGGCGCGCGTGAGCAAGGCTTCGAAGCCGTGAGTTTGCGCGGCTCGAAGCACGCGCGGATCGTCGGTGGCGATCAGCACGCGCTCGGCGCCCGCTTCGCGCGCACGTTCGGCAACGCGCACGACCATCGGTTTGCCGGCGATGTCCGCGAGCGGTTTTTCCGGCAAGCGCGTGGAGGCGAGGCGAGCAGGGACGACGGCGACGAAAGGCGGCGCGTCCGGAAGCGTGGAGGCGGTCATCGGATACGGGCGAGCAGAGGCAATTCGCGTCGGGCCGCGGCGCGTCAGGCGCCGCTCGACGCCGGGTCGAGCGGCTCGACCGGCGTGCCTTCGACCGTCTGGCGCGCTTCGTCCACGAGCATGACCGGGATGCCGTCGCGAATCGGATAGGCGAGCTTATCGGCGTGGCAGACGAGCTCTTGCTGCGCCCGGTCATAGGTGAGCGGACCCTTGCAGATCGGGCAAACGAGGATTTCAAGCAAGCGAGCGTCCACGGAGTTTCTCCACAACCAAAGCGATGAGGCGAGCAGGGAGCGTGGCTTCGACCGGTACGACCCAGATCCGAGCGTCACGCCAAGCGCTCAATTTTACTGCATCCTTCTCGGTCACCAGGATTGCGTCGACCGGCTCGTTGACGAACGGGTTGTCGCGAAACGCGTAGTGATCGGGTAGCGGCCGCGTGTCCGGAGCGATACCGGCGGCGCGCAGGGTCGCAAAAAAACGCTCGGGCGAACCGATGCCGGCCGCCGCCAGCACGCGCGCGCCGGAGAACTGAGCGAGCGGGCGGCGCAGGCTCGGTTCGCTCAAATGCCAGGCGTCGCCCGGCGCCAGCGTCAGCGCGAAGGTATCGGGCCACGGCGGCAGCGCGCGCTCGAACGGGTTGTTGACGAGCGTCGCGTCGCGGCGGCGCGACAGCGGCTCGCGCAAAGGCCCGGCGGGCAACAGAAAGCCGTTGCCGCCCAGACGATGATCGAACACGACGATCTCGACGTCGCGGGCCAGCGGGTAATGCTGCAGGCCATCGTCGCTGACGATCACGTCGACGTCGATGTGCGCGGCGCGCAGCGCCTGCGCACAAGCGACGCGATCGGGCGACACCCACACGGGCGCGCTCGTGCGGCGAGCGATCAAAACCGGTTCGTCGCCCACCTGCTCGGGCGCCGAGGCCGAAGTCACGGGGCGCGGCTCGCGGCCCTTCGCGCCGTAGCCTCGCGACACCACACCGGGCGTGAACCCGGCCGCGCGCAGCGCTTGAACGAGCGCGATCACCGTGGGCGTCTTGCCCGTGCCGCCTACCGTGACATTGCCAACCACGATGACCGGCACGCCCACGTCGACACGCTCGCGCCAGCCGAGTGCGAAGGCGCCCCGCCGGACGGCGGCGATGGCGCCGAATACGCAAGCGGCAGGCGTCATGGCCCAAGCGAATGCGCCGCGGCGCTGCCATTCGCGCGTCACGTACGCTTGCACGCGGGCTTTGAGTCGATCGGCGAAACGGTCCATGGTGGTTGCGGTCGTGAGGGCGTCCAAAGGTCATGGCGCGGAGCCGGCACTGTAGCCCGGCCCCTGCGCAGCCCGCAAGCCGCTTTGGCGGCAGCTAGGCCATCGGGCCAATCTGCCGGCGACATATCAGATCCGGACAGCCTGTGGATAACTCTGTGAAGAACTTCGCCCGTCGCGCGCGGGAAGGCCGATAAATCAAGCTTCTTATCGGGCGCGACTAAAGTCCTACTAAAAAATTTTCTTTATAAATCATCACATTACGATGGAAAAGCACGGTTTTTAGCGGTTCCGGCGGGCCTTCGATGCGGATCTGCGCGGCGCTCCGCTATGTGGGAAACCTTGCACGAATTTGCGTGCGCACTGGACGGCGGCCGTCCGACGGTCTATCGTCTGACCGGCCGAAAAACAAGGTTCCGCATGCCATCCCGTTCTTCATTTCCGCCCGCGGCCGGCGCCGCGCCGCTTGGCCCGGGGTCGTTCGAGGCCGATGTCGCCGTTCCCGTGTCCGTGCTCAACCGCGCGATCGGCACGATGCTCGAACGCTCCTTCCCACTCGTCTGGGTGGCGGGCGAAGTTTCGAACTTCACGCGCGCCGCCAGCGGGCATTGGTACTTTTCGATCAAGGACGCGCAAGCGCAGATGCGCTGCGTGATGTTCCGCGGGCGAGCCCAGTACGCCGAGTTCATTCCGCGTGAAGGCGACAAGATCGAAGTACGCGCGCTCGTGACGATGTACGAGCCGCGCGGCGAGCTTCAGTTGAACGTCGAAGCCGTGCGACGGACCGGCATGGGTCGTCTCTACGAGACGTTCTTGCGGCTCAAGGCGCAACTCGAGGCCGAGGGGCTGTTCGCGCCCGAGCGCAAACGGCCGTTGCCGTCGCATCCTCGTGCGATCGGCATCGTGACTTCCCTGCAAGCCGCGGCGCTACGCGATGTGCTGACGACGCTCGCGCGCCGCGCGCCGCATGTGCCCGTCATCGTCTATCCCGCCCCCGTGCAGGGCGCCGGCGCAGGCGAAAAACTCACCGCGATGATCGAGGTAGCGAACGCGCGCCGCGAAGTGGATGTGCTCATCGTCTGCCGAGGCGGCGGCTCGATCGAAGATCTGTGGGCGTTCAACGAGGAGGCGCTGGCACGAGCGATTGCCGCCAGCGCGTTGCCGATCGTCAGCGGCGTCGGCCACGAGACCGATTTCACCATCGCCGACTTCGCGGCCGACGTGCGCGCGCCGACGCCCACGGGCGCCGCCGAGCTCGTGAGCCCGCAGCGCACCATGCTGCTGCGCGAGCTGGATCACCGTACGGCGGCGCTGGCACGCGGGTTCGGCCGGCTGATGGAGCGGCGCGCCCAGCAGCTCGATTGGCTGGCGCGCCGGCTCGTCAGTCCAGCCGAGCGCTTGCGCCGGCAGCGCACGCATCTACAGCAGTTGCAGGTTCGCCTCGCCTCGGCGGGGGCGCGTCCGTTGCGCGATGCGCAGGGGCGCTTCGCACTCGTCAGGTTGCGCTGGCAGCGCTGGCGGCCGGATCTGTCGGCGCCGCGTGCGCTCGTGCTTGGATTCCGCCGGCGCCTCGATTCCGCTTTCGAGCGCAACTGCGAGCGTCGGGGCGCGAAGGTCGCGGCGCTCTCGGCTCGGCTCGAGGTGCTGAGCCCGCAGCGCACGCTCGAGCGTGGTTACGCCGCGCTCATCGACGCGCAGACGGGGCGCGCGGTGCGTTCGCCTACAGCGCTCAAGCGCGAGCGGCCCTTCACGGTTCATGTCGCCGAGGGCTCGGCCGACGTCACGCTCAAAGACGTGCAACCGAGATTGACCGACGGTTTCTGATCGGGGGCCGGGCGAGTGTTCTGAGAGGGGATGCGCCGAATTCGGGGCGCCTGCTCACCGCTGAAACGCACTGCAAGCCGCCGAGTGCGTCGATCGGAGCGCGACCGTGCTCCGATCATCGGTCATCTTCACCCATCCGCTGCGACGAAATGCACCTTGCCGAAGCATTTTTTACGCTAATTGCGGAACATGACGGTCAATGCTGCGCATAAAGGCCGCTGGTTTGCGGGGTTATTCCAAGTCGCCTACAATCCAGTGCTCTACAGCGTTAGCCGCCTACATCCCCATAACACACAAGGATCAGCACCATGGAACATACGCTCCCGCCGCTGCCGTACGCGAAGAACGCGCTCGCTCCGCATATGTCGGAAGAAACGCTCGAATACCACTATGGCAAGCATCACCAAGCCTACGTCACGAACTTGAACAACCTCATCAAGGGCACCGAGTTCGAGAATTTGCAGCTTGAAGCGATCGTCAAGAAAGCGTCGGGCGGCGTCTTCAACAATGCCGCGCAAGTCTGGAATCACACCTTTTTCTGGAACTGCCTGAAGCCGCAAGGCGGCGGTGCGCCGAGCGGCGCGCTGGGCGACGCGATCAACGCCAAGTGGGGTTCCTTCGACGCGTTCAAGGAAGCGTTCTCGAAGGCTGCCGTCGGCAACTTCGGTTCCGGCTGGACGTGGCTCGTGAAGAAGGCGGACGGCGCGCTCGACATCGTGTCGACGAGCAACGCCGCCACGCCGCTGACGACCGATGCCAAGCCGCTGCTGACGATCGACGTCTGGGAACACGCGTACTACATCGACTACCGCAATGCGCGGCCGAAGTTCGTCGAAGCGTACTGGAACCTGGTGAATTGGGAATTCGCGACGAAGAACTTCGCGTAAATCGGCGCAATATGCCGATAGGCGGGCGCGCATGGCGCCCGCTATGACGAAACGACAAAGGGCTCTGCAAGTGTGGAGCCTTTTTTCATGGGCCGGTTGCATGCGCCGGCTAGCCCGATTACAGCATCGTATGGCGTGCGATGTCGGCTAACGAATTGCGATCGTTGAGCACGTCGTCGATCAGCCCATACTCCTTCGCTGCGGCTGCCGACATGAAGTTGTCGCGATCCGTATCCTTGGCGATCTGCTCGACCGACTGTCCCGTGCGCTCGGCCAGCACCTGATTGAGCCGCTCGCGCAAAAAGAGGACTTCCTTCGCCTGAATTTCGATATCCGCCGCCGTGCCTTGGCTGCCGCCGGACGGTTGGTGAATCATGATGCGGGCGTTGGGCAGCGCGAAGCGTTTGTCTTTTGCTCCCGCGGCCAGCAAGAATGTCCCCATGCTCGCGGCGAATCCCGTGCAAAGCGTCGACACTTGCGGCTTGATGAACTGCATGGTGTCGTAGATCGCTAGTCCGTCGTAGACCGACCCGCCCGGCGAATTGATATAGAAAAAGATGTCCTTGTCGGGGTTCTCCGATTCGAGAAAGAGCATCTGCGCGACGATGAGGCTGGCTGTCTGATCGGTGACGGGGCCGACCAGAAACACGATGCGCTCGCGCAAGAGCCGCGAATAAATGTCATAAGCGCGCTCGCCGCGGCCCGATTGTTCGATGACGGTCGGCACGAGCTGGTTTTGAGGGTAAGAATGCATGGGGCGCTTCCTCGCATGAGATCGATGGTGGCCACGGTTCGAGGATACTCGCCCGCGGCCTTCCTTGTCATGACGCCCGGTTGCTCGCCGATGTGACAAAAGCCGGCGATATTCGCGAGCGCCGCCGCGAAAACAAAAAAAACCGGGGAAGCGCGTAACATCAGCACGTGCTCGAACGTCAACGCAATGAGGTGCGGCATGCGCCGCTCGCTCGCCTTTGGAGCCACTCAATGACGAAAGAAGAAGCAGACAAAATATCGGCTTTCGAAGCTGCTCGCACGCGGCTCACATCGATCGCTTATCGCATGCTGGGCAGCCGGGCCGAAGCTGAGGACGTCGTCCAAGACGCCTGGCTGAAATGGCATGCGGCGGCGCGCGACGAACTGCGTACGCCGCTCGCATGGCTAACGACGGTTACGACGCGGCTCGCCATCGACCGCATCCGGCGCTTGCAATCGGAGCAGACGGCGCGAACAAGCGGGTGCTCCACGCAGCCGTGGCTCGACGAATGGGCGCCCTCGGCCGAGGATGCCGCGCTGCATGCGTCGGCGGTTTCGGAAGCCGTGGCGCGCTTGTTCGAGCGGCTGTCCGCCGACGAGCGCGCAGCATTCGTGCTGCACGAGGCGTTCGATTGCGACTACGCGCAGATTGCCGAAGTGGTGGGCAAGACTCCGGGGCATTGCCGGCAGCTTGCGCATCGGGCCCGCCAGCGCTTGCTGGGCGAACAAACACGGCGCATGGACGGGCAGGCAAGCAGGCCGGCCGGCGAAGCTCGCATGGCGAACCCCGAGGGTTTGCGCGAGGCGATCGTTCGCGCCGACGCGGTGGCCGCGATGCAACTGTTGGCGACACATGAGCCGGTGGTCGCGGCGGCGCAGACGTGCGATGCGGCTCGGTCGGCCGGTGCGCATACGCTGCTGCGCGCGCAGGATGCTGCGGCGCTCGCAGCCTATGCCGAGGTCGAAGCGCACCCACTGCCGTCCAGTTTTGGCTCAGGCATTGCGCTCGTGCTCGCATGCGAGGTCGTTGCGATCGTGCGCGTGACGTCGCTTGCGTCGAGTTCCACGGGCAAGGCGTGCGCGATTGCAATCGTGACCGATGGCGCCCTAGTGCAAGCGCTCGATGCACGCTTCGGTTTGCGCGCGATCAAGCATCTATTGGCACGCATCGCGGGCGCTGAGGCCGCGGCAGGCTGCGCCATTTGACAGCGTTGCGCGACGATTCCCCCACACGCTGACTCACCGCGCGCGCGAAGCCCCTTCCCAATCGATATCGACGCAAAGCACTTGCAGCCCATGCGCCGTTTCGGCCGCGACCGACGCCGTCACGCACAGATGCGCTTCGTTCAACGAAAGATAAGGCGCTGTCACATGGACCGGCCCCGGCGCGCGAACGGCCTCGGTGAAATACGGCCGGTGCGCCCAACTCGCGCCTTCCGAGTGCAGCAGCGGGCTGAAACGCTTCGCGCGCCGCGAGACGACGCGCCCGCTCGGTATGACGTTGTCGCCGATCTGCCGGCCATGCGCGTCGAGCACGAAACAGCGCGCCGTGTCGGGAAGCTCGAGCAACGCCTCGCAGGCCGTCGCCACCGGCGTCCCATCCACGAAACTCGCACAGGCTCGTGCGAGCGATTCGATGTACGGCGCGAGACGCTGGGCTTGCTTGCGCTCCCTGCGGGCCACCCGTTCTCGCAGCGCTGCCGAAAGGGCGTCGATGAGGCCGGCTGCGGCCTGAGGTTGCACGGGATCGACACTCGGCTCGGCGAAGTAACTGCCTTGCACGAAATCGACGTTGCATTCGAGCGCGATCAGCGCATCGCGTTCGGTCGTGAGCCCCCCCATCAGCACCAGTTGTCCCGATTCGTGCAGCAGCGACACGAGCTGCGGCAGCACGCGCTCGAAATGCGAATGCTCGCTCGCTTGCGCGAGAATGCCGCGATCCAGCGAGACGATGTCCGGATGCAGATGCCACACACGGTCGATGTTCGAGTGCTTCGCGCCGAAGCCGCCGAGCGCAATCAGGAACCCGGATTTGCGCAAGCTGTCGACGATCTCCGCGAAGCGGCTAGTCTCCCCGCCGGCTTGCTCGGGCACTTCCAGCACGACGCGCTGGGGCGGCAAGCCTAGCGATTTCAGATTGGCGAGCAGTGCATCGCCGTAGCTCGTATCCATGAGCGCGGCCGGATGCAAGCTCAGAAACAGCCATTCGTCGTGGCCGTCGATCGCGCTGAAGTTGCCGAGATGCAGCGACTCGGCCAAGCGGCCAAGCTCGAGCAGATCGCCGCGCCGGGCCGCCTGCGCGAACACGTCGCGCGAGGGTGCCTGCAGGCCGTGTTCGTCGTTGGCGCGCAAGGAGGCGTGATAACCGATCGCGCGACGGTGCGAGACCGAGAACACCGGCTGGAAGACGCTGAACACGGTGTAGCCGCCATAGACAACGGTGCGGCGGCTACCCGCGTCGTCCGCGACGGGACGCGGCGGCTGAAAGCCGGGAGGATCGAGATCGACCATGCTCATAGAATTCGGAGGAATGAAAACGGCGCCGGAGCGCGTACTTGCCGTCGCGCCAATCGGTACTTATTGCAAACTGTACAGCATACGACAGCAAGATTTATGCGAGATGTCAAAGCGTCGCGTGACCGCTCTGCCGCATGGGCCGCTCGCACAAAAGCGCCGCAATCACGCACACGAATGGTGCTCTCGCCGGTCTCGGCGCTCGAGCGCAGCGCCCGCTTGCCCCAGGGGAGCACGCGTGAGTCGAACTCAATCGATCAACGTCATCGCGCCCTCGCGTGCACTGGCGGATGTGTCGCTGTTCGGTTCGAGCGCTGCTGCGCGCTCAAAAAAACGTAGCGCGCGCGGATCTTGCGCGTAGGCCGCGTTGATGCGGATCCACGGGCTCGGTTCCCCGTGCGGGCGGAAGTAGCTTCCCGGCGCAATCGTCACACCGCAGGCGGTGGCGCAGTCGATCAGTTGCTGCTGATCCTCGATGCGCGGCACGCGAGCCCACACGAACTTGCCGCCGAGGGGCGACGCAAACAGCTGCCAGCCGCAGGCTTCGAGCGAACGCGTGGTCGTGCCGAGCGCATCGCTCATGCGCCGGCGCAGCCGCTCCAAGAACTTGCGATAAGCGCCCCGCTCGAGCATGGTCAGCGCGACCGCCTCTGCGAAAGGCGATCCGCTGATGCTCGTGAGCATCTTGATGTCGCCTAGGTCTTTGACGATGCGGCGGCTCGCGGCGACGAAGCCGATTCGCAGCGACGAGGACAAGGTTTTCGACAAGCCGCCGATATAGACGACACGTTCGAGTTGATCGAGCGCGGCCAGCCGGTCCGTCGCTTCGCCTTGAAAATCGGCGTAGATGTCGTCTTCGACGAGTGTGAAGTCGTACTCGTGCGCGAGCTGCAGCAGGCGGAACGCAACGGACGGCGCGAGCACGGTACCCGTCGGATTGTGAAAAACCGAATTGACGAACATGGCGCGCGGCCGATGGCGTTTCAGTTCGGCTTGCAGCACCTCGATATCGGGCCCGGACGCCGTGCGCGGAATTCCGACCACGTTGATGCCGTGTAACTTCAGAAGGCCGAACAGATTGTAGTAGCCGGGATCTTCGACGAACATGGTGTCGCCGGCGCGCAGCAGGTAACGCACGATGAGATCCACCGCTTGGCTCGCGCCGAAGGTGATGAGAATCTGCGAGGCGTCGGCGTGAATCCCGAGCGGTGCGACGCGCGCCTGCAAATGCTCGCGCAATGCGCCACTGCCGAGCGGCGTCGCATAGTCGGTCAACGCGCTTTGATCGGCGCGCGCGACATGACGTACCGCCTGCGCGATTCCGTCCATATCGCGCCACGCTTCGGGGATGAAGCCGCTGCCCAGTTTGAGCGTGTCGCCAGGGTGATTGAACTGCTGCAGGATGTAGTTCGACTCGTCCTCGGCGCGTCGCGGGTCGGACGCGCCGCAGCGATCGAGCGCCGCGTGCGCGCGTGCGCTCACGTAAAAGCCCGACCCATGGCGCGATTCGATGTAACCGAGCGAGACCAGCCGATCGTATGCCTCGATCACCGGAAACCGGCTGATCCCGCAGTCCAGCGCGAGCTGCCGGATCGACGGGAGCTTCGCTCCCGCATGCGCTTCGCGCGAGCGAATCCATTGCTCCATGGACGAGACGATTTGCTCGGTCATCGGCACGCCGCTCTCCCGGTCGATCGCAATCTTCATCGCCGCTCCCAACTGTTCGGTTTTTTGGCTGAACAGTTTCGATAAAACTGTTCGTTACTGTGCATGTGATTGTAGCCGCCCAATCGCAATAATGCGTAGACGAAATGTTTTTGAAGGAGTAGGGCGATGCGCGAAATCCGGACGTTCGAGATGGGATACGACGAACCTGCCGCGGTGTGGCGGGTGGAGCAACCGCTGATCGTCGAAGTGGCGCACGGCACGCTCTGGTTGACGCTAGAGGGCGACGCCGAAGATTACTTGCTCGATCCCGGGCAGTCGTTTCTGTTGCCCGTCGGCGCGAAGGCGTGGATCGGCTCCGGCCGGGGCGACGTGCGCTTGACGGTAAGGGGCGCCGGCGCGAGGAACCCGGCTTACGAGAGCGCAGCGCTCTTGCGTCCGAGCATCGAGCCGAGTCACGGCCGGTCCGCGCGCATGTCGACGCCACGTTGGCGTCAGGCCGCGGCTTGACACGGCAGCGGCTTGACACGGCTGTCGCCGGCTAGCGAGCGGCGCGGCGCACGTCAAGCCGCGCGTTCGTCGGGGCCGACGTAACGCGCGCGCGGGCGGATCAAGCGGCCGTCGTCGTATTGCTCCATGGCGTGCGCAATCCAGCCCGCCGCCCGGCCCAACGCGAACATCGAGAAGGCCGCGCCTCGCGGCAAGGCGAGCACGCGCTCGATCGCGGAGAGCGCGAAATCGACGGTGGGCGCGAGTCCTGTTGCAGCGTGCGCCGCACGTACGAGCGCATCGATCTCGGCGAGCATGTGGCGCTGTGCACCTGCGGCCGCGCTTTGTGTCAGCAGTTCCCGCAACAATGCGCCGCGCGGATCGCCTTTCGGGTACAGCATGTGGCCGAAGCCGGGCAAGACGGTGCGCTGCTGCGCGTCGCAGTGCGCGAGCCGCGCCGCCACATACCGATCGAGCTCGCCCGCTGCGCTCGCCTCTCGAAACAACGCGGTGACGAGCATCGTTTCGCCGCAATGGCGCGGCCCTGCCAAGGCTGCAAGGCCGCCTGTGACGGCGCCGAACAAATGCATGCCCGTCGAGGCGATGCAGCGCACCGTGAAGGTCGACGCGTTCAATTCGTGATCGGCGCACACGACGAGCGCGGCGCGCAGCAATTCGACATGGCGGCGATCGCGTACTCCCCATGCGGCGGCAAGCTGCCGATGCAGCGGCTCGCGCGCCGGTTCGCGTGCGATTAGGGCGGCGGCGAGCACGCGCAGCAACGTGGCGGCGGTTTGGAGCAATTGCGCTTGGTCGCCCCCTGCGAACAACTGCGGCAAATGCGCGGCGGCCATCGGCAGCATCGCCAGCGCGCGCTCGTGGGGCGAACCGGCGCCAGCCTGCCGCAGCCACGCACGCCACGCCGCCCGCGTGAGGGGCACCTCGGGTGTTTCGTCGAAGCAGGCGCGATCGCTATCCCAAAGCAGTGCGGCAGCCTCTTCGAGCGTGGCCTTGCGCGCCAACTCGATGGCGTCCCGGCCGCGATAGATGAGCCGCCCGTCCGCGATGAGCGTGATCCTCGATTCGAGCACCGGCACGCCCCAATCGAGCACCTTCTGCGCCACTTTCCCCGCTCGCTTGCCGTCGGCTTTGCGACGCGCGAGACGTCGCACTTCGTCGGCCGCATACAGTCGGCGCTTGCTCGCCGTATGCGGGGCCGAACTCAGCATGCCGCGGCTGACATAGGAGTAAAGCGTGGGCACGCTGACGCCAAGGGTCGCGGCGGCTTCGGCAGCGGTCAGGTAGAGGGGCATGGTCGCGCACGTCGTCGAGAAGAAACCAAACTAATCGATATATGTTGATTATTCGAATCAAGATTGATCGGCAGCGAACCCGATTCTAGACTCGCCGACATCTTCATTGCGATTGGTTTTCGATCATGACTGCCTTCAATGCGCTCGAGCACATTTGGTCGCTGGCCGGCTGCGAGGCCACAGCGCTTGACGACATCCGCCTCCTGGGCGAAGACCCCGGACTGCCGTCCGTCTATCGCGTCGGGGCGCTTGCCAACGCGACCATCGGCGCGGCTGGGCTGGCCGCGGCCGAATACCATCGGTTGCGCACCGGCTGTCGGCAACGGGTCGAAGTCGAGCAGCGGCGTGCGCTCGCGGTGTTTCGCAGCGAGCGCTATCTGCGCATCGACGACGGTCCCCCGCCGCAGTTGCGCGATCCGTTGATGGGCTTTTACGAGACTCGCGACGGCCGTTGGATTCAGTTGCATACGAACTTTGCGCATCATCGAGCAGGCGTCGTCGCGCTGCTGGGGTGCAAGGAGGATCACGCGTCGGTGAGCGCGGCGATCCGCGAGCGCGACGGCGCCTCGCTCGATCAGGCTCTCGCCGACGCGGGTCTTTGCGCCGCATTGATAAGGAGTCCAAATGAATGGGCGGCGCTTGCGCAAGCCTCGGCGCTCGCGTCGTTGCCGCTGTTCGAAATCGAGCGAATCGACGCGGCGGGCAGCTACGATCCGGAGCGGGCACCTCGCGGCCGGGACGCATCGGCTCTCGCTGCCACGCAACGTTTGTCCGGTGGGTCGAGTGCACGGCCGCTGGACGGCGTGCGTGTGCTCGACTTGACCCGAATCATTGCGGGTCCCGTCGCCGGGCGGACGCTAGCTCAGCATGGCGCCGACGTCATGCTGGTGAATGGCCCCCATCTACCGAACATCGCACCGCTCGTGATCGACAACGGACGGGGCAAACGATCCGTGTTCCTCGACTTGCGGCGCGAAGCCGAGCGAGCGATGTTGCATGCCTTGGTGCAAGAGGCCGATATTTTTCTGCAGGCTTACCGTCCCGGGGCGTTGGCGGGGCACGGTTTTTCGCCCGAAGCGCTGGCGCGTGCGAAGCCGGGCATCGTCTATGTTTCGATCAGCGCGTACGGGCCGACGGGCCCTTGGGCTCAGCGGCGCGGGTTCGATTCTCTCGTGCAGTCGGCGAGCGGTATCGCCTGGACGGAAGCGCAGGCGGCCCGCACCCCGGCACCGAAGCCCCTGCCGTGTCAGGCGCTCGACCATGCCACGGGATATCTCGCTGCGTTCGGCGCGATGGTCGCGCTGATGCGGCGGGCAACCGAAGGCGGTAGCTGGCATGTCAAGGTGTCGCTCGCCCAGACGGGGCAGTGGCTGCAATCGCTGGGGACGATTGCCGATGGATGGCGTGCGCCCGACGTATCTCTGGACGACGTACGCGATCTGATGCAAACGATGGACACCCCGTTCGGCAAAGTGCTGGCGGTGGCGCCGGCGGAGACCCTATCGGCCACCCCGCCGCGCTTTGAGCGCCCGAGTGTGCCGCTGGGTACGGATGCGCCGTCCTGGGCCGTTTAGCGATTCGATCGTATGAACGGTGCGCGGCGCGTGCGCCTTCACTTGCGCAGTTCCGCGACGAAGTCGTAGTAGTCGTTGCGGCAGTAGGTATCGGTCAATTCGATCGCGCGCTGATCGGCGCAGTAGCCGATACGCGTGATGAGCAGCAAGGCGTCGTGCGGCGCGATGCCCATCTGCTGCGCGATTTCATCGTTCGCGTTGACGGCGCGAAAGTGTTGCAGCGCGCGCACGATGCCAAGGCCGCGTTGTTCGAGGTAGCTGTAGAGCGAATCGCCGATCGCATTCGGATCGGGTATGACGGAGGCGGGCAGGGTGGAATTTTCGACGGCCATGACGATGCCGTTGGCGAGGCGCAGCCGCTTTAGCCGCGTCACCGCGGCCGCGGGCGACAAGCCGAGTTGGATCACTTCGTCGCGGCTCGCGGGCTGGATCTCGCGCGAGATCCATTTGGAGCTCGGCTTGAAGCCGCGACGACGCAGCATCTCGCTGAAACTGGAAAGACGCGAGAGCGGATCGTCGTAGCGCGGCGTGATGAAGCTGCCCGCGCCTTGGGTGCGGCGGATCAGCCCTTGTTCGACGAGCAGCGCGATCGCTTTGCGCGCGGTGATGCGCGATACGCCTAGCGCGTCCGACAGCACGCGTTCGGAAGGCAGCGCTTCGCCCGCGTTCCAGCGATTCTCGTGGATCGCTTGGCCGAGCTTTCGTGCCAACTGCAAATAGAGCGGCGTGTCGTTGTCGGGATCTGGGCGAAGATCGCGCCAGCGGTCTTCCGAGGAAGCGGTTGTCATGGAGTTCGCGCGGCGAGGGGCAAGCGGCAATTCTAAGGCATCGCGGTCCAGGTGTGCCGCGTGAGCGATTTGTCCAACGATCGATCTTGCTGCGCGCGAAGTGCGGCGCGGCGGCAGCAAGCGGCGTGAGCGCGGGCGATTGCGGTGGTTTGGAGATGCGGGCGCGGACCAGCGATCGGACGACTACACTTCACGGGTCGTCGATCGTTGAAAGGAGGCTGGCATGACTCGCGCCGACGCATTCGTCACACTGCCGGATGGAGAACGCATCGCCCGGCTGGGGCAGGGCACATGGGAGATGGGTGAGCGCCCCGAGCGGCGCGCCGCCGAGATCGAGGCGCTGCGCGCAGGCGTCGATCTCGGGATGACGGTGATCGATACGGCGGAAATGTATGGCGAAGCGGCAACGGAAACATTGCTCGGCGATGCCCTCGCAGGGCTGCGCGAGCAGGTCTTCCTCGTGAGCAAGGTCTACCCGCACAACGCGAGCCGCCGTGGAGTTGTCGCTTCGTGTGATGCGAGCTTGAACCGCTTGAAGACCGATCGGATCGACCTTTATCTATTGCATTGGCGCGGCGAGGTTCCGCTGGAGGAGACGGTGGAAGGCTTCGAGACGTTGCGTCGCCACGGCAAGATCCGGCATTGGGGCGTCAGCAACTTCGACGTGGACGACATGGAGGCGCTCAGGGCTGCCGGAGGCCTCGCGTGCGCAACGAATCAGATTCTCTATAACGTCGCTCGGCGCGGATCCGAGTTCGACCTCCTGCCTTGGATGAGCGCGCACAACATGCCGGCGATGGCGTACAGCCCAATCGACCATATGCGCTTGCCCAAGCGGTCGGCGCTCGATGAGATCGCGCGCGCTCGCCAACTGTCGGTGGTTCAGATCGCGCTGGCTTGGGTGCTCGGGCGTCCGGGCGTATGCGCGATTCCCAAAGCGGGTAGCGTCGAGCACGTACGCGCCAATAGGCAGGCGCTCGAGGTGGCGTTGAGCGAGCAGGAACTCGCGGCGATCGATGCCGCGTTCAAGCCGCCGCGCAGAAAGACGCCCCTCGAAATGTTGTAGCTGTGGACGTTCCGTGACGGGTGGCATGCATCGCACGAAGTGCGATGCCAGTCGGTACGTTCGCGCACCGTCAGGGAGACCGCCCCGAGCGGGCGGGGCGCCGATGATGACGCAAGATTGAGACAGGCGTTTCGGTATGGCGAGCGATCGAACAGCGGTGGCCGCAACGCGAGAACCGCCGTTCGATACATGGTGTCAGTGACCGCCGCCGGAGCCGCGGCCGCCACCGGAGCCGTTGCCGTTTCCACCGCCGGAGCCGTGACCGCCGCCCGAGCCGTTGCCGCTTCCACCGCCGGAGCCGTTGCCGTTTCCGCCACCGGAGCCGTGACCGCCGCCGGAGCCGTTGCCGTTTCCACCGCCGGAGCCGTGGCCGCCGCCCGAGCCGTTGCCGTTTCCACCGCCGGAGCCGTGACCGCCGCCCGAGCCGTTGCTGTTTCCACTGCCGGAGCCGTGACCGCCGCCCGAGCCGTTGCTGTTTCCACTGCCGGAGCCGTGACCGCCGCCCGAGCCGTTGCCGTTTCCACCACCGGAGCCACCACCGCAGCCGCAACCGCCACCTCCGTGCCCGCCGGAGCCGCCGCCGGAGCCGCCACCTCCGTGTCCGCCGGAACCACCGCCGGAACCACCGCCAGAGCCGCCGCCGGAACCACCGCCGGAACCACCGCCGGAACCACCGCCGGAACCACCGCCGGAACCACCGCCGGAACCACCGCCGGAACCACCGCCGGAACCACCGCCGGAACCACCGCCGGAACCACCGCCGGAACCACCGCCGGA
>NZ_JAUEQW010000011.1:0-69485 GCF_056498045.1 Trinickia sp. Z7 | reverse complement strand
GGAACCACCGCCAGAGCCGCCGCCAGAGCCGCCGCCGGGACCACCGCCAGAGCCGCCACCGGAACCGCCGCTGGAACCACCAGAGCTACCACCGGAGCCACCGGAGCCACCGGAGCCACCGGAACCGCCGCTGGAGCCACCAGAGCTACCACCCGAGCCACCACCCGAACCGCTCGATCCGCCGCCGGACCCGCTCGAACTCCCGGTGCCGCCGTTGCCATGGCCGCCGCCGCTACCACCCGTGCCGCTCGAGGTCCCGCCTCGCCCGGGCGCCGCAGCGCCGCCGTTGTCGCCGCGCCCACCACCGAATGCGCCGCCGGGCGCAGCGCCGCTGCCGTCGCCGCTTGCCGAAGTTCCTTCACCCGTACCGCCGACATCGCTCGTCGCCGCAGCGTCGGCCGGATCGACGGCGCATATCCATCGCCCGGCAGCATCGCGGCATTCGGTGCTGGCCGAGGCGGGCGTCGTGTTTGCATCCGCCGTGTTCGAGTCGGACGCCAACGACGCAGCATCGAATGGCGCCGCGCTCTGGAACTGCGGCGTCGGCGAGCCCGACTCGCTGGAATAAGCTGTAGCCGCCTGCATCGTGGCGCTGGTCTCGATCAGCCACTGGCCCATCAAGTCGAGAGGCGCGCCTGCCTGCGCCCCGCTCGCCAGTAGCGCGAGCACCGCCCCGGCCGTCACCTTCAGGATCCCGTGAAATATGTAGGAGTCCTTATTAATTTCCTTGGTCTTCATCGCCATCTCCCCGCTGGGAACGACGTTCGAGTGTCGTCGTACTCCCATCGCCCCAAAGGGCGGACATCGCAACCCGAATACGATGCGCGAACCGTGCGACGGCACGCACATCGGTCAGGCTGCTGCGCGAGGCGTCTCGCGATAACCGTGCCATCGGGGGCTGGACCACGCCGCATATAGGCCCACGGGTGGGGATGCAAGTCTGCGAGTCGAAATGCCGCTCAAAGCGTTTCACGGGTGAAACGCGGCATCGCGCGCGTTATGAGCGGTTCCAGACGAAGTAGGAAAGTGCGAAGCGGTGAAGCAACCGGCAGTGCAGCGAGCGGCGTCGCGCCGCGCTTACGCGCTTTGCGTCTCGCGTTGCAGCGCCCGCAGATCGTGCACGGGAATGTGGCAGCGAATTCGATGACCCTCGCCGGCATCGGTGAACGGCGGGTCGTGTTTCTCGCAGATGGCGCCGAGCTTGCGCGGGCAGCGCGGGTGAAACACGCAGCCGGAGGGGGGCGCTACCCCGCTTGGCGGATCGCCGGCCAAACGAATTCGAGCGCTCGATTGTGCGGTTGGCGGCCCGAAGGTAGGCATCGCAGACAGCAGCGCTTCGGTATAAGGATGATGCGGTCCCTCGAAAACCGCGTGCGCCGGCCCGATCTCGAGTAGTTTGCCGAGATAGAGCACTGCGATGCGGTCCGACACATAGCGCACCACGTGCAAATCGTGCGAAATGAACACATAACTCACGCCGTGTTCGCGCTGCAAATCGGTCAACAGATTCAAAATTGCCGCTTGCACCGAGACGTCGAGCGCCGAGGTGGGCTCATCGCACACCACCACGCGAGGATCGCCGGCGAACGCGCGCGCGATCGCGACACGTTGCTTCAGTCCGCCCGAGAGTTGCCGTGTCCGAGCATCGAGGTACCGCGTCGGTAGCCGCACGGCATGTGCCAGGGTGGCAAGCCGCGCACCATGTGCGCGCCCCCGCAGGGCGCCGAGCTTGGACAGCGCGCGTCCTATCAGCCGCTTGACCGAATGGGCGCGATTGAGCGCAGAGTCGGGATTCTGAAACACGATCTGCAGTGACTTGACCTGCTCGTCGTCGCGACGCGCCACATGCGCGGACAGCGGTTTGCCATCGAGTTCGAGCGTGGCGCCGGGGTCCGGCGCCAGCAAGCCGACGAGCAGCTTGGCGAGCGTCGTTTTGCCGCTGCCCGATTCGCCCACCAGCCCGAGCGTCTCGCCGGCAGCCAGATCGAGCGATACGTCGTCGACCGCGCGCATCGGCGTGCCCGACGCGTCGAACGTCTTCGACAAATGCGCCGCGTGCAATGCAAGCGGCGCGTGCGCAGGCACATCGGGGGCGACGTCGGCTAGCGCGGGCGGCGTCACCGCGTGGGCCAGCGTGCGGGCTTGCTCGTAGTAATGGCAACGCGACATTTGCGATCCGTGCTCGGCATGAAATCGCTGCGGCGGCGGAGTCTCGCGCCGGCAACGCTCGTCGGCCAACCGGCAACGCGGCGCAAAGGCGCAGCCGGCGATCACGGCGCCGGGCGGGGGCGGACTGCCCGCTATCGTGTCGAGCGGTTCCCCGTCTTTGCTGCGTCCTTCGCTCGGCAAGCATCGCAGCAGGCCGACCGTATACGGATGGCTCGGTGCGCCGAACACGTCCGCCGTCGCGCCTTCTTCGACGAGACGGCCCGCATACAGCACGCCTACACGACTGCACATGCGGCCGATCACGGCCAGATTGTGGCTGATGAAGAGCACCGCGGTGCCGAATTCTTCGCGCAGTTTCGCGACGAGGTCGAGCACCTCTGCCTCGACGGTCGCATCGAGCCCCGTCGTCGGCTCGTCGAGGATCAGCAGCGCCGGCTTGGACGCCAACGCCATCGCAATCACGACCCGTTGCTGCATGCCGCCCGAGAGTTGATGCGGATAGCTTGTCATCACACGCTCCGGCGCCGCGATGCGCACGTGGCGCAGCATCTCGAGCGCGCGCGCGAAGGCATCGGCGCGCGTGGCGCCGGCCACTTCGAACGCTTCCGACACTTGACGGCCGATCGTCAGCGACGGGTTGAGCGCGCGCGAAGGATCTTGATAGACCATCGACACCGTGTGCGCACGCATCGCGCGCAGCGCGCCGGCCGAAAGCGACGCGACATCGCGTCCCGCGATCGAGATGCGCCCCGCGGTGATTCTGCCGTTGCGCGGTAGATAAGCGAGCGCCGTGAGCGCCACCGTGGATTTGCCGCAGCCCGATTCGCCGACCAAGCCGTACGCCTCGCCCCGGCGCACGCGGAACGTCACGTCATGCAGGACCTCGCGCTCGCGGCCGCGCACGCGATAGGCGACGCTCAGGCCTACGACGGCGAGCGCATCGTCCTCGCCGCTCGTCGCGGTGTCGAAGGCGGGATAGGCACGGGGCGCGGCGCTCACCGGTCGAATACTCCCTGCACGCTGTCGGCCACGAGATTGACGCCGACGACCAGCGTGGCGATGGCCCCCGCATCGAACACGACGGTCCACCATGCTCCGCCCGTCATCAGCGCATACGATTCGGACAAGGCCAAACCCCAGTCGGCCGAAGGCGGTTGAATGCCGAAGCCCAGAAACGAGAGCGTCGCGACGGCGAAGATCGCGTAGCCCAGGCGCACCGTGGCTTCGACGATGACGGGCGGCAGCACGTTCGGCAAGATCTCCGCGAACATGATGTAGGGCGCGCGCTCGCCTCGCAGTTGGGCCGCGTCGACATAGTCGAGATGACGCTCGGCCAACACGGCTGCGCGCACGGTGCGCGCCGTGATCGGCGTGAAGGTGAGCCCGATCACGAGCACGACGGTCGCATTGGATGCGCCGAGCGCGGCCAGCGCGGCGAGGGCGAGCACGACGAGCGGCAGGGCGAGCAGCGCATCGATCAGGCGGCCTAAGGCATTGTCGAGCCACCCGCCGAAATAGCCGACCAAGAGGCCCAGCGTCGTGCCGGCTACCGTGCCGACGAGCGTCGCGAGCGGAGCGATCGTCAGAATGTCGCGCGCCCCCACAATGACACGTGAAAATATGTCGCGGCCGAGCTGGTCGGTGCCGAACCAGTGCACGCGATCGGGCGGCGAGAGCGAATTGAGGGGATCGGAGGCATAAGGATCGAGCGGCGCGAGTAGCGGGCCGAAGATGGCGCAAACGACCCAGAAGAGCAGGATCGCCGCGCCCACGAGGAAGCTCGGCGAGCGGGCGAGCGCGCGCAACGTTTCGAGGCGCGCCGGTTGCAGCGCACGCTCGCTCGCCGGCGGTGCTTCGGCGGGCGGGACTGCGCCGTTCATTGCGCGCCCCCAAGCCGAATGCGCGGATCGAGCACGGCGATCAGCGCATCGGCGATCAGATTCGCGGCCATATAGATGACGCCGACCGCAAGTACGCCTGCTTCGAGCATCGGAAAGTCTTTGGCCATCGCGGCGTTGTAGATCAGCGAACCGATCCCTTGATAATGGAAGAGCGTCTCGACGACCACCAGGCCGCCCACCATATAGCCGAGCTGCGTGGCGGCGACCGTGATCGTCGGCATCAGCGCATTGGGCAGCACATGGCGAACGAGGACGACGCGCCCGGGCAATCCCTTGAGCACGGCCGTGCGTGTGTAATCGGCATCGATCGCTTCGACCGTGCCCGCTCGCGCCATCTTTGCGATATATCCGAAGAAAACGAAAACGAGCGGGAAGGCGGGCAGGATCAGATGCCGCAGTGCGGTCAGCGCATCCGCATCGTTCGGATATCCGGCTTCACTGGGCAGCCAGCGCAGCCAAATCGCGAACACGAGAATGAGTGCGATAGACGAGACGAACTCCGGGACGACGGTGGCCGACAAGCCGGCGATCATGATCGTGCGGTCTAGCCACCGGCCCTCGTGCAGGGCGGCCCAGACGCCGGCGGCGATCGCGAGCGGGACGACGATGGCGAACGCCAGTGCGCCGAGCTTGGCCGAGTTGAGCAGGGCGTGCGCGACGAACGGCGCGACGGGTGTGCGGTACGCGTACGAGTTGCCCATGTCGCCGCGCAGGAAATGGCCGATCCAATGCGTGTACTGCACGAGCACGGGCCGATCGGCGCCGAGCTGATGATCGAGCGCGGCGACGGCCCGCGCGTCGGCCAGCGGACCTAGGATCGCGCGGCCGATATCGCCCGGGAGCAGTTGGCCGAGTGCGAACACGATCATCGACAGCAGCCACAGCGTTACCAGCGACAGCGCAAACCGGCCCGCGAGAAAGCGCGCGATGCGCTCGGCGCTGCCGCGGGCAGCATGACCGCGTGGCGAAAAAACGGTATCGAGCATCGTGATGGCGTAGTCGGACCGTTGGGGTGGATTGGAAGAGTGAACTATTCCTGTGCCTGTGCACGCAGCCTAGTCATGCCGTCAATTGGGCGCGGTCGAAATAGAGCTGGGAGATGGCCGTGAAGCGCACACCGGTCACGTTTTTGCGGGTGGCGATGAGTTGATCGAAGAAGTACGGGATGACCATGGGCGTTCGATCGAGCAACAACGTCTCGATGTCGCCGGCAATGCGCTTTTGCGATGCGACGTCGATCGCAGCGACGAATTGGCCGGCGAGCTTGTCGTAATCGGCGTCCTTGAAGTGGGCTGCGTTCCATGCGCCGGTGCTGACGAGCGGCGCATTCAAGAACAGGTTGGGCACGCCGCGGTGACCGTAATCCGTGATGCCGAGCGGCGCGTCGAGCCAATCGGAACTCCCGAAGCTTCCCTTGCCGTAATACTGGCCTTGACTTTCCACCTTCAACGTGAGCGCAACGCCGATCCCTTTCAGCGCGTTTTGCAGCACGACCGCCAGATCGGGAATCTCCATGAACTTCTCCGTCGTCAACGTCGCAGCGAAGCCGTTGGGATGCCCCGCTTGCGCCAGCAATTTCTTTGCCTCGGCAACGTCGTGGCGGCGCTGCGGCACGGACGGATTGGTCGACGCGAAGATGGGTGCGAACGGGCTGTCGTTGCCCACGACGGCTCGCCCTTTGAACAAGCCGCGCACGAGCACGTCGCGATCGACCGCGAGGGCGAGCGCTTGGCGCACGCGCTTATCGTTGAACGGCGCGGTATCGCAGCGCATGTGAATCTGGCGATGCGCGCTCGACTTGACCCCTTGCACGACGAAGTCGGGATTGTTCAGAATCCCCAATCCTCCCTGCACGGTCAAATCGCCCATCACATCGGCTTGCCGTCCTTGCAACGCGAGAATCTGAGCTTGGCTGTCGGCGTAGAAGGCGAACTGCACGCGTGCGGGCAGCGCTTTGTTGCCCCAGTAATCGGGATTGCGCACGAACGATGCGCCGCGCTTGGCCTCATATCGTTCGAGCTTGAACGGCCCCGTGCCGATGAAGCTCGTTTCGTAGTCGCCCTTGAAACCGGCCGGCAGGATGACCGCGTTGTAATTGTCCGATGAGACGTAGTAGGGGAAATTGCCGTTCGGCGCATCGAGGTGAAACTCGACCGTGTGATCGTCGACGGCGCGCACGCCGCCCTTTGACAGGACACCCTTGAAGACGGAGAGCGCGGCCGAGCCGCTCGCCGTATCGGCGAGCCTGTCGAACGTGGCGGCGACATCTTCGGCCCCGAAAGGTTTGCCGTCGTGGAATTTGACGTTTTGCCGCAGTTTGAACGTCCAGACGTCGCCCTTCTCGTTCGTGCGCCACGACAACGCCAAGGCGGGCTTGAGCGGTGCGGCGCCGCCCACGTCGTCGATCAGAAACTCGCCGGTTTGCGCGATCAACGCGAGCCCGGCCGCATCGGCCACGGTGAGCGGGTCTACGCGTCCCGCGGGCGTCAAATGCGCGACCCGTATGGTGGCGTCGCGCGAGCCCGCGCCGGCCGCTTGCGCGCGGGCTCGCACCGGCGCCGCCAGGCCGCTCGCCGCCAACACGACGCCCGAGTAGCCCAGAACGCTTGCATAGCGAAGCAAATCGCGGCGGGAGATGCGGTGAGCGAGGAATTCGTCGATGGCGTGATTGCCCAGTTCGTCGGCTTCGCGGCGAGCCGCAGCCAGAGACAGGTCAAGCGCTGTGGGGTTCTTCATCGATGGGGTTCCGGTTCGTGTGGGAGGCGCGCTCGCAAGGAGCAGCGCGGCGTTGACGATCGGTACGGCGACGACGAATGCGTTTGCAGTTTAGCGAAAAAAAGCCCGCCGGGCGTGCGGCGTCCCGGCGGGCTCGACAATTGCCGCTGCTTGCGCGCGCGGCTCCGGCGTTGGCCGGAGCCTACTGGCGGGCGCTACTTTCCTTTGGAATTGACGATGGACTCCGATACGTTCGCGGGCGTTTCGGCGTAATGCTTGAACTCCATCGTATAGGTCGCGCGGCCTTGCGTGAGCGAGCGCAGCGAAGTGGAATAGCCGAACATTTCCGCCAGCGGCACCTCGGCGCGAATGACTTTCCCGCCGCCGCCCGCGATGTCGTCCATGCCTTGCACGATGCCGCGCCGGCCTGAGAGATCGCCCATGACGTTGCCCATGAAGTCCTCCGGCGTTTCGACCTCGACGGCCATCATCGGTTCGAGCAAGACGGGCTTGGCGCGCCGCATACCGTCCTTGAACGCCATCGAGCCCGCCATGCGGAAGGCGTTTTCGTTGGAATCGACGTCGTGGTACGAACCGAACGTGAGCGTCACTTTCACGTCCACGACGGGGTAGCCGGCCAGCACACCGCTCTTGAGCGTTTCCTGAATGCCCTTGTCCACCGCGGGGATGTACTCGCGCGGCACGACGCCGCCCTTGATCGCATCGACGAACTCGTAGCCCTTGCCCGGCGGCTGCGGCTCGAGCTTGATGACGACGTGGCCATACTGACCGCGCCCGCCGGATTGCTTGACGAATTTGCCTTCGACATCTTCGACGCTGGTGCGAACGGTTTCGCGGTACGCCACTTGCGGCTTGCCGACGGTCGCCTCCACGCCGAACTCGCGTTTCATCCGGTCGACGAGAATCTCGAGGTGCAGCTCGCCCATGCCCGAGATGATCGTCTGCCCCGATTCCTCGTCGGTCTGCACGCGGAACGACGGGTCTTCCTGCGCCAAGCGATTGAGCGCGATGCCCATCTTTTCCTGGTCGGCTTTCGTCTTCGGCTCGACCGCTTGCGAGATCACGGGCTCGGGGAAAATCATGCGTTCGAGGATGATCGGGTGGGCCGGATCGCAAAGCGTGTCGCCCGTCGTCGCTTCCTTCAAACCGACGGCGGCCGCGATGTCGCCCGCATAGACCTCTTTGATCTCTTTGCGGTCGTTCGCGTGCATCTGCAAAATTCGCCCGATGCGCTCTTTCTTGTTCTTGGTCGAGTTGAGGACGGTGTCGCCGGAGTTGACGATGCCCGAGTACACGCGAAAGAAGATCAACTGGCCGACGAACGGATCGGTCATGATCTTGAACGCGAGCGCGGAGAACGGCTCCTCGTCGCTCGGGTGGCGTTCGGCTTCCTCGTCGTCCTCGGTGTGGCCGAGAATCGCGGGCACGTCGATGGGCGAGGGCAGGTAATCGATCACGGCATCGAGCATCGCCTGCACGCCCTTGTTCTTGAAGGCGCTGCCGCACAGCATCGGCACGATCTCATTGGCGATCGTGCGCTTGCGCAAGCCGCCCTTGATTTCGGCTTCGGTCAGCGACGTATGATCCTCGAGGTACTTTTCGAGTAGTTCTTCGCTTGCCTCTGCGGCGGCCTCGACCATCTTCTCGCGCCATTCCTCGGCGCTTGCGCGCAGATTCTCGGGAATGTCCCGGTACTCGAACTTCACACCTTGGCTTTCCTCGTCCCAGATGATCGCTTTCATCTTGACGAGATCGATCACGCCTTGGAAATGTTCCTCGGCCCCCACGGGGATCTGAATCGGCACGGCGACGCCCTTGAGCCGTTCGCCGATCTGGCGCTGGACGCGAAAGAAGTCGGCGCCGACGCGATCCATTTTGTTGACGAATGCGATGCGCGGCACCTTGTACTTGTTCGCCTGGCGCCACACCGTTTCCGATTGCGGCTGTACGCCGCCGACCGAGTCGTACACCATGCAGGCGCCGTCGAGCACGCGCATCGAACGTTCCACTTCGATTGTAAAGTCGACGTGTCCGGGCGTATCGATGATGTTGATCCGATGCTCGGGGTAGTTGCCGGCCATGCCTTTCCAAAACGCCGTCGTCGCGGCCGACGTGATCGTGATGCCGCGTTCCTGCTCCTGCTCCATCCAGTCCATCACCGCCGCGCCCTCGTGAACCTCGCCGATCTTATGGCTCACGCCGGTGTAGAACAGGATACGTTCGGTGGTCGTGGTCTTGCCGGCATCGATGTGAGCGCTGATGCCGATATTTCGATAGCGCTCGATGGGAGTCTTGCGGGGCACGTCGATCTCCTTGGAATGTGAGCGCCGCGAAAGCCGGGACGAGATCCCGCCGATACGCGGCGCATGCGATGTTGCAGACCTACAAGCATAGCGCCTGCCCAAGGCTTTTGCTCAAGCGTCGCTAGGTGGCGGCGCGTGAGGCAGCCGTAACCGGCTACTGCGGCCGCGGCAACCCGTCGATCTTCATGCCGGGTTTGATGCCTTTCGCGGCGAACCAGCCTTTGGACATTTCGAGGGCATAGACGCCGTTGTTGCGCGGGCAGTGATTGTTCGTGGTCTCTGCCTGCATTTCGTCGATGTCGGTGATCGTGCCGTCGGCGCGCATGAAGGCGATCGACAGCGGGATCAGCGTGTTCTTCATCCAAAAGCAGTGAACGGCGTTCTCCCCGAACACGAACAGCATGCCTTCGTTCGGCGCGAGTTGCGTCCGGTACATGAGCCCTTGCTCGCGGTCGGGATCATTGGCGGCCACGGCCGCGTCGATCACGAACATGCCGACGGTCAACTTCACATGCGGGAACGCCTCGGGCGGTTTGGCACCGGCGGGCAGGGCCTGCGCAAAGGCCGGGCCCGGCGCGAGCTGCACGGCCGCGAGCGCAAAGGCGGACAAAGCGACGGCGGCGAAACGCGCCCGCCACGAGCGAATCGAGAATCGCACGAGAAGACTCCTTTTGGACGACGAGACCCCGCGCATGTTACGCGAGCGGGCGCGAACCGAGCAAAGTGCGTGCGCCGAAAAAAAGAAAAGAAAAAGGCAGGCGCCTTGCGGCCGCCTGCCTTCCAACGCCGTAAAGAACGGCAGTACTGCTGGTTCTTGACTGCGTCGTTACAACAAACTTATTCCGAAGCGGCCGAAGCGGCTTCTGCCTTGGCAGCCTTCTTCGAATGCTTCTTGGCGTGCTTCTTGACGTGCTTGGCGGGAGCCGAAGCAGCGGCCGGAGCCGAAGCTTCCGGAGCCGAAGCTTGTGCGAAAGCAGCCGTTGCGAACAGGCCAGCGACCAGAGCGGCGATCAGTTTGCTCATTTGTAAATCCTCAGCTTTAGTTAATTAACCAAATGACCCGGTCAATGAGTCATGTCGGTAAACGTGCCATCCACCTTTCGGTTGACAGCCGCATCAAACAAATTTGCCGACGCGTCTGCGAGCGCTTCGGTCGACGTTCCGCTTTGTGAAAGCATCACGGGGCGGCGGGGCCGAACGCGAATGCCGGATAGCTTTCTAGCGGCATCTGCGTCGGATAACGCGCGACGCGCGCTCGCGGTTGACGCGAGTTTGACGAAGCGGCGGCGAGCCGCGTCGAAGGTGGGCTGGGCGAGGCCTTAGCGAGGCGCCCGCTGGCACGACGGAAGACGAAAAACCGTATTGGCGCAATACGTTAGTGACCTGCGCTCGAGACCTGCGCTCAATCGGCCGTCCGTCTGGCGCGTTTGCGCGGGGCCATGCCCTCCCATGGTGCGCGGTGCGGCAATTCGCACCACTGCCCGGGGGCGAGACCGAGCGTCATCAGGTCCAGCGCACCGATGCCCGCGCGCACGAGGCGCAGCGTGGGAAATCCGACCGCGGCGGTCATGCGCCGCACCTGCCGATTCTTGCCCTCGGTGATTTCGAGCTCGATCCAGGTGGTTGGGATCGCCGCGCGGTAACGGATGGGCGGAACGCGAGGCCAGAGCGCCGCGGGCTCTTCGATGACGCGCGCATGGCATGGACGCGTCGTGTAATCGCCCAGGTCGACGCCCGCCGTCAACTTGGCGAGCGCCGCCGGGTCGGGCTCGCCTTCCACTTGCGCCCAATAACGCTTGACGAGCTTGTGACGCGGTTCGGCGATGCGCGCCTGCAACGCGCCGTCATCGGTGAGCAGCAGCAGCCCTTCGCTGTCGGCGTCGAGCCGGCCTGCGGGATAGACGCCGGGAACGTCCACCCAGTCGCCGAGCGAGGCATGGCGTTCGTGCGCCGAGAACTGGCAGATCGTGCCGAACGGTTTGTTGAGGGCGATGAGGCGCATGTGAATGACTGAAGAAGCGTTGCCGAGGCGCACGTTCGCCGCAACGAACGAGCGGCGAGCGGCGCACGGGTGCGCCACGACGCCCCGCCGCAGCGTTGCCCGGCGCGTCTATGGCAAATGGCGGAATCTTAATGCATAATACGGAATGCCCAAGTCTTTTGTCTTATATAAGACCCAAGACTGACTGCCTCGCTCGCCGAACCTTTGCGTAGCGTCGGGGGCGCGCCGCAGTGTGCGCCGCCGGCGATTCGACGTGGGCTAGAATAGCCATCCAGCCGCATGGGCGCGGCCGCATCGAGCGCCGAACCGAAAATTGGGCAAGCGCTGCGCGTCGGCGCACGGGAGATGAACGTCCCGTTGCGCGTTGCCGCGTATCGCTGCTTTCCACCCGCACAGCCAACACTGGAGTCGATCATGCCGTATCAGCACATCAAGGTTCCGACGGGCGGTGACAAGATCACCGTCAACGCGGACTTTTCGCTCAACGTTTCCGATCAGCCGATCATTCCGTACATCGAGGGTGACGGCACGGGCTTCGATATCACGCCCGTGATGATCAAGGTGGTCGACGCGGCGGTCGAAAAGGCGTACGGCGGCAAGCGCAAGATCCACTGGATGGAAATCTACGCGGGCGAGAAGGCCACCAAGATCTACGGTCCGGACGTCTGGCTGCCCGAAGAAACCCTGCAAGTGCTCAAAGATTACGTCGTTTCGATCAAGGGCCCGCTCACGACGCCCGTCGGCGGCGGCATCCGCTCGTTGAACGTCGCGTTGCGTCAAGAGCTAGACCTGTATGTCTGCCTGCGCCCGGTTCAATATTTCAAGGGTGTTCCTTCGCCGGTGCGCGAACCGGAGAAGACCCACATGGTGATCTTCCGCGAGAATTCGGAAGACATCTACGCCGGCATCGAATGGGCGGCGGAATCGGAGCAGGCCAAGAAGGTCATCAAGTTCCTGCGCGAAGAAATGGGCGTGAAGAAGATTCGCTTCCCCGAAACCTCGGGCATCGGCATCAAGCCGGTATCGCGCGAAGGCACGGAGCGTCTGGTGCGCAAGGCGATCCAGTACGCGATCGACAACGATCGCCGCTCGGTCACGCTCGTGCATAAGGGCAACATCATGAAGTTCACCGAAGGCGCATTCCGCGACGCGGGCTACGCGCTTGCTCAGAAGGAATTCGGTGCGGAACTGATCGACGGCGGCCCGTGGATGAAGTTCAAGAACCCGAAGACGGGCAACGATATCGTCGTGAAGGATGTGATTGCCGACGCATTCCTGCAGCAAATTTTGCTGCGCCCGGCAGAGTACGACGTCATCGCCACGCTGAACCTGAACGGCGACTACATCTCGGACGCACTGGCCGCGCAAGTCGGCGGCATCGGCATCGCGCCGGGCGCGAACATGTCCGATTCCGTGGCCATGTTCGAAGCCACGCACGGCACGGCGCCCAAGTACGCGGGCAAGGACTACGTGAACCCGGGCTCGGAAATCCTGTCGGCTGAAATGATGCTGCGCCATATGGGTTGGACGGAAGCGGCCGACGTGATCATTTCGTCGATGGAGAAGTCGATCCTGCAAAAGCGTGTGACGTACGACTTCGCGCGCTTGATGGAAGGCGCGACGCAGGTGTCCTGCTCGGGCTTCGGTCAGGTGATGATCGAAAATATGTAACGCGCACGGCAGTCCTGCGTAGGCTGCTGCGAACCCCGGCCGGTGCTTCTTGCCCGCCGGGGTTTTTCTTTCGATGGTCGATATCGCATCGCATGCGATATTTCGACCTTCCAGGATATTGCCCAGTGAACGCTTCGATTTCGATTCGCGCATTCGAAACGCGCGATTTAGCCGAAACAGCTCGATTGTTCGATTTATATCGACAATTCTATGAGCAGCGCCCCGATTTGATGCATGCCGAGCGATTCATTCGCGCCCGCATCGATAATGGCGAATCGGTCGTGCTGGTAGCGGAGGACGGCGAGGGTGCGCTCGCGGGATTCTGTCAGCTCTACCCCTCGTTTTGTTCGGTGGCGGCGGCCCCGATCTATGTGCTGTACGACTTGTTCGTCGAACGGCGGGCACGGCGCCTCGGCCTCGCGCGGGCTCTACTCGCGGCAGCGCACGCGCGCGCCCTAGCGGACGGCAAGGTTCGAATGGACTTGACGACCGCCAAGACGAACGTGGCGGCACAGGCGCTGTATGAGTCGATGGGGTGGCGCCGCGACGACGTATTTTTGACTTACACGCTGGCGGTGCGTTAGCGCTGCATCGGAGGGGCGCCGTGGAGCGGCTCGCACGCGCGAGGCCTGGGGCAGCCTCCTTCAGGGCGAAAAAAACCCGGCCGAAGCCGGGCTTTCATAGGCGCTGCCGTCGAGGCAGTCTCAAGCTGCAGACTGAATGTTCGACGCCTGCTTGCCCTTCGGTCCTTGGACGACCTCAAAGCTCACCTTCTGACCTTCCTTGAGCGTTTTGAAACCGTTCATTTGGATGGCCGAGAAGTGCGCAAACAGATCCTCGCCGCCTTCATCGGGCGTGATGAATCCGAAGCCTTTCGCGTCATTGAACCATTTGACCGTACCAGTTGCCATACCAACTTCCCCTGTAACTCATGTCCCACGAGCCTGCTCGAAAAGCTCGACAGCCGCATGATGCAGCCGCCCCCTCCGCACTAGCTCACCTCGGCATTTTTTTTCGTACGTCCACTTCTTGCGGCTAGCTGAAAAAAGTGCCAGCTTGATTGTTGGATCTCTTTAAGCAGGTGTCAAGTGAATTTTGAGATGTTGGATGGAGCGTTGCTTCGAGCACCGATTTTCAGGGTTTCTCCCGCGTAGAGTTTGTGCGCTAGCGCAAGCGGCGGCTCTTGAAAAGTCGCATAATCGACTCAGATGTGTCCGGTGCCCGATACCGCGAAGCGCGGCCGGCGGCCGGGGTGGGCGTCGAGAAGCTCGGCACGCTCTGTGCGATACTCGATGCGGTCGCTTCGATCTCTGCGGCGGGAAGCCGCGGCGGCGAGCGTGGCGGCGGCGCGAATAGGCGCATGATGCGGGAAGCGGCGGCGATCGGCGCGCGAGTGGGCGCGGGGCGGCGGCGGCCCGGTCCACCAACCGGTCGGTCGGGTTTCGGCAGGATTGCGAGCCCGTCCGAGTTGTTTAGAATGGGTGTATGGCGATTATCCCGGACAAGCAGGATGGCACCGTACTGGAGCGGCAGGAAAAAGCGCTGAAACCGCCGTCCATGTATAAGGTTGTCTTGCTCAATGACGATTTCACGCCAATGGAATTTGTCGTGATGATCGTGCAGGAATATTTCAATAAAGATAGAGAGACCGCTACGCAGATCATGCTGAAGGTGCATCGCGAAGGGCGGGGGGTATGTGGGGTCTATACGCGGGACATCGCGTCGACCAAGGTCGAGCAAGTAGTTACCCACGCACGGCAGGCAGGGCATCCGCTGCAGTGCGTGATGGAGGAAGCATGATTGCCCAGGAACTGGAAGTCAGCCTGCACATGGCGTTCATGGAAGCACGCCAGGCGCGGCATGAGTTCATCACGGTCGAACATCTGTTGCTGGCGTTGCTGGACAATCCGACGGCCGCCGAAGTGTTGCGCGCGTGCGCGGCCAACATCGAAGATTTGCGCCAAAACCTACGCAATTTCATCCACGACAATACGCCCACGGTGCCCGGCACCGACGATGTCGACACGCAGCCCACGCTCGGCTTTCAGCGCGTGATTCAGCGCGCGATCATGCACGTGCAGTCGACCTCGAACGGCAAGAAGGAAGTCACGGGTGCGAACGTGCTGGTCGCCATCTTCGGCGAGAAGGATTCACACGCCGTCTACTATCTGCAACAGCAGGGCGTGACGCGGCTCGATGTCGTGAACTTCATTTCGCACGGCATTGCGAAGACGAGCAGCAGCGATTCGGCCAAGGCGGGCGACGCCAACGCCGAGTCGGAGGACGCCGCTTCGCAGAAGGAAACGCCGCTTGCGCAGTTCACGCAGAATCTCAATCAGATGGCCAAGGACGGGCGCATCGATCCGCTGATCGGTCGCGAGTCGGAAGTCGAGCGCGTCGTGCAAGTGCTTTGCCGCCGCCGCAAGAACAACCCGCTGCTCGTGGGCGAAGCCGGCGTCGGTAAGACGGCGATCGCCGAGGGGCTCGCCTGGCGCATCACGCGTGGCGAAGTTCCGGACATCCTGGCCGATGCGCAGGTGTATTCGCTCGACATGGGTGCGCTCTTGGCCGGCACGAAGTATCGCGGCGATTTCGAGCAACGCTTGAAAACCGTGCTCAAAGAGCTCAAAGAGCGTCCGCACGCCATTCTGTTCATCGACGAAATCCACACGCTGATCGGCGCGGGCGCCGCATCGGGCGGGACGCTCGACGCATCGAACCTGCTCAAGCCAGCGCTGTCCTCGGGCACGCTCAAGTGCATCGGCGCGACGACGTTCACCGAATACCGCGGCATCTTCGAGAAGGATGCGGCGCTGTCGCGGCGTTTCCAGAAGATCGACGTGACCGAGCCCACCGTGGAGCAAACGGTTGCGATCTTGCGCGGGCTCAAGTCGCGCTTCGAAGAGCATCACGGCGTCAAGTACTCGTCGGGTGCGCTGTCGGCGGCTGCCGAATTGTCGGCTCGTTTCATCACCGACCGGCATTTGCCCGACAAGGCGATCGACGTGATCGACGAAGCCGGCGCGGCGCAGCGCATTTTGCCCAAGTCCAAGCAGAAGAAGACGATCGGCAAGGGTGAGATCGAGGACATCATCTCCAAGATCGCGCGGGTGCCGGCGCAAAGTGTGTCGCAGGACGACCGCAGCAAGCTGCAGACGCTCGATCGCGATCTGAAATCGGTCGTGTTCGGCCAGGATCCGGCCATCGATGCGCTCGCCGCCGCCATCAAAATGGCGCGGGCGGGGTTGGGCAAAACGGATAAGCCGATCGGCTCATTCCTGTTCTCCGGTCCGACGGGCGTCGGCAAGACCGAGGTTGCACGCCAGTTGGCGTTCACGCTGGGCATCGAGCTGATTCGCTTCGACATGTCGGAGTACATGGAACGCCACGCCGTCAGCCGCCTGATCGGCGCGCCGCCGGGATACGTCGGCTTCGATCAGGGCGGGCTGTTGACCGAGGCCGTCACGAAGAAACCGCACTGCGTGTTGTTGCTCGACGAAATCGAGAAGGCACATCCGGATATCTTCAATGTGTTGCTGCAGGTGATGGATCACGGCACGCTGACGGACAACAACGGTCGCAAGGCCGACTTCCGCAACGTCATCATCATCATGACGACCAATGCCGGCGCCGAGTCGATGCAGAAAGGCACGATCGGGTTTACGTCGCGTCGCGAAACCGGCGACGAGATGGCCGACATCAAGCGGATGTTTACGCCCGAGTTCCGCAACCGTCTCGACGCGGTCATCAGCTTCCGCTCGCTCGATGAGGAAATCATCATGCGCGTGGTCGACAAGTTCCTCATGCAACTCGAAGATCAGTTGCACGAGAAGAAGGTCGACGCGCTCTTCACCGACGCGCTGCGCAAGCACTTGGCCAAGCACGGCTTCGATCCGCTCATGGGCGCGCGCCCGATGCAGCGCTTGATCCAAGACACGATCCGCCGCGCGCTTGCCGATGAGCTCCTCTTCGGCAAGCTCATGAGTGGCGGGCGCGTCACGGTCGATGTCGATGACAACGACAAGGTGCAGTTGACGTTCGACGAGAACGCCGCGCCGCGTAATGCGAGCCCGGAGACTGTCGAAATCGAATAGACGAGCAGCCTGGCGGATCGAGGTTCGCCAAGGAAAACGGCGCTTCGCAGTTCGAAGCGCCGTTTTTGTTTTTGTGCGAGCGGAGGCCGGCTCGCGGCCGGCGCAAGGTCCGAATCGCTGCGGTATTCCTTGGCTCGGACCCCGGGCGCGGACGACTGCGAATCACGCGAACGAGGACCGCGCACGCCCGACACAAGCGGCGGTCTGCGCCGCCGGTTTAGCGAGCGATCAATGTTTGCCCGTGCTGCCGAACCCGCCCGCGCCGCGCTCGCTCGCGGGAAATTCGTCGACGATATTGAACTGCGCCTGCACGACGGGCACGATGACTAGCTGTGCCAGGCGCTCCATGGGATTTAACGTGAACGTCGTATGACCGCGGTTCCACGTCGAAACCATCAACTCGCCCTGGTAGTCGGAATCGATCAAACCGACGAGATTGCCGAGCACGATCCCGTGCTTATGGCCCAAGCCCGATCGCGGGAGGATCAACGCTGCATAGCCAGGATCGCCGACGTGAATCGCGAGACCGGTCGGCACGAGCGCCGTTTGCCCCGGTTCGAGCGTGATCGACGCCTCGATAGCGGCGCGTAAGTCCAGGCCCGCGCTGCCCGGCGTGGCATAGGCGGGGAGGTAATCGCGCATGCGCGCGTCGAGGATTTTCAGGTCGAGTTTCATGAGTGAAAAAAGGAGCAGGGAAGCCGCTGTGTCGTGTCCTGTGCCATCGGCGCCAATCCGCGCCGAACACTTGCGCGAGGCACTGCGCTAGGCCATGGGCGCGTCGCGCTTGATCATCACGAAATGAGGCCCGTATCGGGGAGGCGTCGCGCGATCTCGGCAATCAGCACGCTCGCCAGCGTGTCCTTGTCAGCGCGGGGCAAATGCGTCGCCCCCGCCGCATCGAACAGGACCACCTCGTTGTCGTCGCGGCCGAACGTGGCCGGCCCGAGATTGCCGACGATGAGCGGGACGCCCTTCTTCAGGCGTTTTTGCTCGCCATTGGCCGCCAAATCGCCGCTTTCGGCCGCGAAGCCGACGCAGTACGGCGCATTGGGCAGTTTCGCAACGGTCGCGAGAATATCGGGATTTTCGACGAACGAAAGCGTCGGGACGGCTTGCGCCGCCGTTTTCTTGATCTTGTGCTCGCTTGCTTGCGTCACGCGCCAGTCGGCCACCGCCGCCACCGCGATGAATACGTCCGAATCCGCCACCGACTGCATGACGGCGTCGAACATTTGCTGCGCGGTTTCGACGTCTTCGCGCTCGACGCCCCAAGGGGTCGGCAGCGCGACCGGACCCGCGATCAACCGTACTTCGGCGCCGGCTTGCTGCGCAGCGCGCGCAAGTGCGAAGCCCATCTTGCCGCTAGAACGATTCGTGATGCCGCGCACGGGATCGATCGGCTCGAACGTCGGCCCGGCCGTGACGAGCACGCGCCGCCCCGCGAGCAGCTTCGGCCGGAAGAACGAGACGAGCGCCTCGAATGCATCTTCCGGTTCGATCATGCGGCCTTCGCCCACCTCGCCGCAGGCTTGCGAACCTGCGTCGGGGCCAAGAATGACGACGCCGTCGGCGCGCAATTGCGCGACGTTGCGTTGGGTGGCGGGATGCGCCCACATCTGCCGGTTCATCGCAGGCACGACGAGCAGCGGGCACTCGCGGGCGAGGCAAAGGATCGAGAGCAGATCGTCGGCGCGCCCATGGGCGAGCTTCGCGAGGAAGTCGGCCGATGCGGGCGCGATCACGATCGCATGCGCCGCACGCGATAGATCGATGTGCGGCATATTGTTGTCGATGCGCGTATCCCATTGGCTCGTGAACACGGGCCTGCCCGAGAGAGCTTGCATCGTGACCGGCGTGATGAACTGCGTCGCCGCATCGGTCATCGCGACCTGAACGGTCGCGCCCGCCTTGGTCAGCAAGCGCGTCAGTTCGGCGATCTTGTAGCTAGCGATGCCGCCCGTCATGCCGAGCAGCAGATGTTTGCCTGCGAGTTCCGCGGTTCCCAAGCTTGCCTCCGAAGCGCGTCAACGCGCGCCGCGCACACGCCGCAGCTCGTCGAGCACGAGCAGCGCGGCGCCAATGACGATTGCACTGTCCGCGAGATTGAACGTCGGCCAATGCCAGGTGCCGATATGGAAATCGAGGAAGTCGATCACGCGCCCGTGCACGAGGCGGTCGATCACATTGCCTAGCGCGCCTCCCATGATCAGCGCGAGCGCTGTGCAAAACAACCGCTGATTGCCGTGGCGCTTGAGCAAATAGACGATGACGCATGCGGCGATCACCCCCAGGCCCGTGAACGCCCAGCGTTGCCAGCCGCTGGCATTGGACAGAAAGTTGAACGCCGCCCCGCGGTTGAAGAACAGCAGGAAATTGAAGAACGGTGTGAGGACATATGGCGTGGCGTACGCGAACACCTTCGTGACTGCGATCTTGGTCAACTGGTCGAACAAGATGACGATCAACGAGATGCCGAGCCACGGGGCGAGAGAAGTGCCGCTCGCCTGCATCGAACGTGATTTTGCCATTAGGCTGCGCTCCTTTTTTCACCTTCGCCGAACAGGTTGCTGAAGCAGCGGCCGCAAAGCGTCGGGTGCTGCGCCTTCGCGCCGACGTCGGCGCGATAGTGCCAGCAGCGCTCGCACTTCAGATACTTCGAGGCGACCACGTCGACGCCTTCCTCGGATTCGGCATCGACCTTCACGACCTTCGCATCGGAGGTGATCAGCACGAACTTCAAGTCGCCGTCCAAGCTAGCGAGCGCATCGTAGGCGGCCCCGGTCGCACGGATCGTGACTTCGGCTTGTAGCGACGAGCCGATTTGCTCGGCCGCGCGCGCTTCTTCCAACGCCTTCGTCACGTTGCCGCGCACCGCGCGCAGCAATGCCCATTTCGCGCGCAACGCTTCCGCGCCCGGGATCTCCGGGTACACGTAGTACGTTTCCGTGAAGATCGTGTCGTTGCCTGGTTGAAACACCTTCCAGGCTTCTTCCGCCGTGAACGAGAGGAACGGCGCCATCACTCGCAGCAAAGCTTGAGCGATGTGATAGAGCACCGTTTGCGCCGAACGTCGCGCCGGCGAATCGGGCGCGCTCGTGTATAGACGGTCCTTCAGCACGTCTAGATAGAAGCCGCCGAGATCTTCCGAGCAAAACGTCTGCAGCTTCGCGACGACGGGGTGGAACTCGTACTTCTCGTAGTGCGCGAGGATGTCCTGTTGCAGTTCGGCGGCGAGCGCGACGGCGTAGCGATCGATCTCGAGCCAGTGCGCGACCGGCTGCGCGTGCGTGGCGAAATCGAAGTCGGACAGATTGGCGAGCAGGAATCGCAGCGTGTTGCGAATGCGGCGATAGCTTTCGGTCACCCGCTTGAGAATTTCTTCGGAGATAGCGAGCTCGCCCGAGTAGTCGGTGGACGCGATCCACAAGCGGATGATTTCGGCGCCCAGGCGGTTCGCGACCTCGTGCGGGTCGACGCCGTTGCCGAGCGATTTGCTCATTTTGCGGCCTTCGCCGTCCACGGTGAAGCCGTGAGTCAGCAGTGCGCGATACGGCGCGCAGCCGTCGAGCATCGACGCCGTCAACAGCGACGAGTGGAACCAGCCGCGGTGTTGGTCCGAACCCTCGAGATAGAGATCGGCCGGGAAGTGCGAGACGGCTTGGTGAGAGCCGCGCAGCACGTGCCAATGGGTCGTGCCCGAGTCGAACCAGACGTCGAGCGTGTCGCGGTTCTTCTCGTAGAGGTTGGCGTCCTCGCCGATCAACTCGCGCGCGTCCAGCGTTTGCCAGGCTTCGATGCCGCCTTGCTCGACGCGCTGTGCGACGGCCTCGAGCAACTCGATCGTGCGCGGATGCAGTTCGCCCGTTTCCTTGTGGACGAAAAACGCCATCGGCACGCCCCATTGGCGCTGACGCGAAAGCGTCCAGTCAGGGCGATTCGCGATCATGCTGTAGAGACGCTGCTTGCCCCACGACGGGAAGAACGCGGTGGCTTCCACGCCGGCCAATGCCGTTTCGCGCAGCGTGGCCGCGCCGTCGTTCGGCGTGAGGTCCATGCCCGCGAACCATTGCGAGGTGGCGCGATAGATGATCGGCGTCTTGTGGCGCCAGCAGTGCATGTAGCTGTGCGAGTATTTTTCCGCATGCAGCAGCGTGCCGGCTGCGGCGAGGGCCTCGACCACCTTCGGATTCGCTGCCCAAATGCTGAGCCCGCCGAAGAGCGGCAGCGATTCGATATAGCGGCCATCGCCCACCACCGGGTTGATGATGTCCGAATCGGCCATGCCGTGCGATTTGCACGACTCGAAATCTTCTACGCCGTAGGCCGGCGACGTGTGAACCACGCCCGTGCCCGAATCGATCGTGACGTATTCGCCCAAGTAGACCGGCGAGGTGCGCTTATAGCCGAGGTGCGCCGACGAGAGGGGATGGTGAAAGCGCAGATTGACGAGCTTCGCGCCGGACGCGGCGCCGATGACATTGCCCGTCAGGCCGAACTCGTCGAGCGATGCCTGCACGCGTTCTTGCGCGAGCACGAGCAGGCCGCGCTCGGTATCCACGAGCGCGTAGTCGAGCTCGGGATGCACGTTCAGCGCCTGGTTGGCCGGGATCGTCCACGGGGTGGTCGTCCAGATGACGATGCCGCCCTCGGCGCGCGGCAGCGACGCGAGGCCGAACGCACGCGCCGTTTTCTCGGGTTCCGCGAAGGGGAACAGAACGCTGATCGACGGGTCGACGCGGTCCTTGTACTCGACCTCGGCCTCGGCGAGCGCCGAGCCGCAGTCGAAACACCAATTCACGGGCTTCAGGCCGCGGAACACGTAGCCCTTTTCGAGGATCTTGGCGAGCGCGCGAATTTCGGCCGCCTCGTTCGAAAAGTTCATCGTCTTATACGGGTTGTCCCAATCCCCGAGCACGCCGAGCCGCTTGAACCCAGCCTTCTGCGTCTCGATCTGCTCGCTCGCATAGGCGCGCGCCTTTTGCTGCACTTGGGCCGCGGGCAGCGATTTGCCGAACTGCTTTTCGATCTGGATTTCGATCGGCATGCCGTGACAGTCCCAGCCCGGCACATACGGTGCGTCGAAGCCGGCCATGTTGCGGGACTTCACGATGATGTCTTTGAGGATCTTGTTGACCGCGTGGCCCAAATGGATGTCGCCGTTCGCATAGGGCGGGCCGTCGTGCAACACGAAGAGCGGGCGGCCTTTGCTGGCGGCGCGGATCTTCTCGTAGATGCCATTCTCTTGCCACGCCTTGACCCATTGGGGCTCGCGCTTGGGCAAATCGCCCCGCATGGGGAACGGCGTGTCGAGCAGGTTGACCGGATATTTGGCCTGCGGTTTCGAATCGGCTTTCTTGTCGCTCATAGTGCTATCGCTGAAATCGGTGGGCGCCCGAGCCGTGGGCGCGTCGGTATTGAATAAGTGGATGACCGCACGGACGGGCGCTGCGCCTTGCGCCGTGCGCCGGTTCGGCGGCTAGCGAATTCGGTCGGTTGCCGAGGTCGAAAACCCCGTCGCGCGGCTGCCGGGCGCGCCTTCGGCGGCCGCTTGCGCCCCCTCGAGCGCCGTGAAATAGGCGCGCGCACCTACGACATCGCGCGCGATGGCGGCCGTCAGCGTTTCGAGATCGGCGTACTTTTCCTCGTCGCGCAACTTTTTCAAAAATTCGACGCGCACGAGTTTGCCATAGGCGTCGCCATGCCAGTCGAGCAGATGCACTTCGAGCAGCACGCGCCCCGAATCGTCGACGGTCGGGCGCAGCCCGAGGCTCGCGACGCCGGGCAGCGGCGCCGCTTCGACGCCATGGACGCGAACGATGAAGATGCCGGCCAGCGCGGGACGCTTATGGGCGATCGGCAGGTTCAGGGTGGGAAAGCCCAGGTCGCGGCCGAGCTTGAGCCCATGCACGACGTGGCCGCTGATCGCATACGGGCGGCCGAGCGCGGCGTGGGCGGCGTCGAGATCGCCCGCGATCAGCGCGGCGCGCACGCCCGAGCTGGAAATGCGCGCGCCGCTCGGATCGGCGATCGTTTGCATCTGTTCGACCTCGAACGCGTATCGTTCCCCGGCCGCTTTGAGCGAGGCGAAATCGCCGGCGCGCTTGGCGCCGTAGCGGAAATCGTCGCCGATCAACACCCAGCGCGCGTGCAAGCCGTCCACGAGAATGCGCTTGACGAAGGCGTCGGGCGACTGGCTCGCGAACGTGTGATTGAAATGTTCCACCACCACGCGATCGACGCCGTTGGTGCGCAGCGCTTCGAGCTTGTCGCGCAGCATCGCGATGCGGGGCGGCGCGCCGGCCGGATTGAAGAACTCGCGCGGGTGCGGCTCGAAGGTCATGACGCACACGGGCAAGGCGCGCGCATGCGCCGCTTCGCTCACGCGGGCGAGCAGCGCCTGGTGGCCGCGGTGGACACCGTCGAAGTTGCCGATCGTCAGCGCGCAGGGCGCGCGGCTTTCGGCGTTGGGAAGACCGCGGAAGACTCTCACGATAGCCGTTGGGGTGGGCGGCGCATTGCCGCGAAGCCGATCATCGATGAACGGGCGGCGCATGCCGCAAAGCAGAAGATTATAAACGCTCGGCGCTTGGCCCGGCTCGCGCGCGGATTTGCGCGAGGCCTCGGGTGATAAAATCGCCGGATGAAAAATATCGTAATTCTGATTTCCGGGCGCGGCAGCAACATGCAAGCGATCGTACGCGCTTGCGAGCAAGAGCGCTGGCCCGCGCGCATCGCGGCCGTCGTGTCTAACCGGCCCGATGCCGCCGGGCTTGCGTTCGCAGCGTCCCGCGGCATTGCCACCGCCGTGGTCGAACATGGCGGCTATCCCGATCGCGAAGCCTTCGACGCAGCGCTTGGGCAGGTCGTCGATCGCTTCTCGCCCGACCTCGTCGTGCTGGCCGGCTTCATGCGCGTGCTCACATCGGAGTTCGTCGAACGTTACGCCGGCCGCATGCTCAACGTTCACCCGTCCTTGCTGCCTAGCTTTCCCGGGCTGCGCACGCACGAGCGGGCGCTCGAAGCAGGCGTGGCGCTTCACGGCGCGACGGTGCATTTCGTGACGCCGCAACTCGATCACGGCCCGATCGTCGCGCAAGGCGCGATTCCCGTTACGGCCGGCGACGATGCCCGCTCGCTCGCGCAGCGCCTGCTCGCGGTCGAGCACGTGATCTATCCGCGCGCGGTGCGCTGGTTCGTCGAAGATCGCTTGACGCTCTCGGGCCTGCGCGTGCTCGTCACGCCGCCCGAACCGCAATGGTATTTCTCCGACACGCAAGAGGCGGCCGTATGAAGCAAACGAAGAAGAAAGAAAAGGGCGCGCACGGTCCCGCGCGCGCCGGCGGCAAGCGAGATTCGGCGCTGCACGGGTTCCTGATCGGCCAGACCGAAACGCTGCTGGCCGAAGTCCTCAAATTCACGGGCCCCGCCGACGCCACGACGAGCCGCTTCTTTCGCGCCCATCCGAAGCTCGGCCACGCCGAGCGCGGCGTCATCGCCGAGGCCGTGTTCGCGGTGTTGCGCCGGCGCATGGAATTCGCCCACTTGGCGGAGAGCGGCAGCGGCAGTCCCACGCGGCGCCTCGCACTGCTCGGGCTGATGCAGACTGCCGGCCGCGCCGCGCTCGCGCCTTACGTGTCCGAAGCCGAAGGCGCATGGCTCGAGCACGTTTCGAAGATCGATCCGGCCAGCTTGCCGCTGCGCGTGCGGACGAACTTGCCCGATTGGATCGCCGAAGCGCTGGCCAAGCGGTTCGACGCGCAGGAGCTGGCGCAGTTGGCCGCCGCGCTCAACTACCCGGCGCCGCTCGATTTGCGCGTCAATCCGATCAAGGCGAATCGCGAGCAGGTCATCGATGCGCTGGAAGCCGCCGGCGTGGAAGCGGGGGCGACGCCGTTTGCGCCGTTCGGCGTGCGCGTCGTCGGCAAGCCCGCGCTTACCAAGCTCAAGCCGTTCGAGGATGGCTGGATCGAGGTGCAGGACGAGGGCAGTCAATTGCTCTGTGCGCTCGTCGCGCCGCGTCGCGGCGAGATGATCGTCGACTTTTGCGCCGGTGCGGGCGGCAAGACGCTCGCCCTCGGTGCGGCAATGCGCTCCACGGGCCGCCTGTACGCGTTCGACGCGTCCGACCGGCGCCTCGCCAAACTGAAGCCGCGTCTTGCGCGCAGCGGTTTGTCGAACGTGCATCCGGTGCTGATCGACAGCGAGCACGATGCCAAGATCAAGCGCTTGGCAGGCAAGATCGACCGCGTGCTCGTCGATGCGCCGTGTAGCGGCTTGGGCACCTTGCGGCGCAACCCCGATCTGAAATGGCGCCAGAGCCCGGGCTCTGTCGAGGAACTCGCGCCCAAGCAGGCGTCGATCCTCGCCAGCGCCGCGCGCCTCGTGAAACCCGGCGGCCGGCTGGTCTATGCGACCTGCAGCGTGCTCGAAGCGGAAAACGAAGCGATCGTCACGCAGTTTCTCGCCGATCACCCCGATTTCTCGCTCGTACCGGCGGGCAAAGTGCTCGCCGAGCAGCGCATCGAGCTCGAGATGGGCGATTACCTTTCGCTCTGGCCGCATCGGCATGCGACCGACGGCTTTTTCGCCGCGGTGCTCGAACGCCGCGCGTGATCGTTAGCACAAGGCCGGCCGCGTGTGCGGCCGGCCTCTCATCGAGATGACACAGAACCGCATCCTTTCCCATATGCTGGCCGACATCGCGCGCGATTACGGTCAGCCCGTCATGATCTGGCAGGCGTCGACGCTGCTCGGCACGTTGCTCGTTGCATGGGTGCTCGCACGCCTCGTCGCCCGCGCACTGGATTCGCGCCGGCGCGCGCGGCAGGAAACGGCGCGTTTCGGCGCGGAGAGCCTGCGCAAAGCGTTGTTTCCGCTGCTGGGCGGTGTGCTCGTTTGGACGGCGCAGACCGCGCTCGACGAGTACATGTCGACCTCGCTGCTGGAGCTTGCGCTCGTTCCGCTGTTCGGGATTGCGCTCATCTACATCGTCTTTTTCGTTGCACGCCGCGTATTCGGACGCACCGGCCACGCCCACGCGTGGCTCTCCATCGCCGAAAAGCTCGTTTCCGTGTTGGTGTGGATCGGCATGGCCATCACCGTGCTCGGCATTCAGGACGAGGTGCTGCGCTGGATGGCGTCGGTGCGCTTTCGCGTCGGCAACGCGCACATGACGCTGCTGTCGTTCACGACGGGGCTGACGTGGGTCTGTGCGACCGTCGTGTTTGCGCTGTGGCTCGGCTCGGTCTACGAGGACCGCGTCATGCGCGCGCATTCGGTCGACGCCAATTTGCGCGTCGTGCTGTCGCGAGTCGGGCGCGCGCTGTTGTTGCTGGCGGCGGTGCTGCTCAGCTTCTCGCTCGTGGGCATCGACATCACCGTGCTCGGCGTGTTCGGCGGGGCGCTCGGCGTGGGCCTCGGACTGAGCTTGCAAAAGATCGCGAGCAATTATGTCTCGGGCTTCATCATCTTGATCGATCGCTCGTTGCGGCTAGGCGATACGATCAACGTCGCGGGTCTGCAGGGCATCGTCACCCAAATCACCACGCGTTACACCACCGTGCGGGGGCTGGACGGCATCGAGACCCTGATCCCCAATGAAAAGCTCGTGACGGACGTGGTGCAAAACCACTCCTCTTATTTGACGCGCGGCTATGCGAAGGCTGCCGTGCAGATCGCGTATACATCCGACGTCGACCAAGCGATGGCCTTGCTCGTCGAGGCGACGCGCGGCGTCGAGCGGGTGCTCGAGGATCCGGCGCCCGCCGCGTATCTCGTGGGCTTCGGCGCCGACGGCATCAATTTGGAACTCGGCTTTTGGATCGAAGAAGCGGCCAAGGGCACGGCCGCCACCCGTTCGAGCGTCAACCGCAACATTTGGCGATTGTTCGAGGAGCACGGCATTTCGATTCCCTATCCGCGACGCGATATCCATCTCGTCGGCGGGTTGCCGGCCGTGCTGAACGGCGCGGTGGAGCTGGCCCAGGACCCGTCCATCGGCGCGGGCGCGAACGAGACGCGCGAAGCGGGCACGCCGCTCGCTCGAGATGCGGCGACGGGCGCTTGATTGCCGCTGCGGCGATATGCCGCGCCCCACGCAGCCGCTCGACAGGCCCAAATCGGTAAAAATGTCGATCCAACGAGCTGTTGCATCGCAAAAATTCTTTTTTGTTACAAATACTTGCGTCGATTGCAGTAAAATGCAGGCAGCTATCGAAAGCTAGCTTTCACCTCTCGGCATCCGCTCGATTGCGGGCGTCGTCGCAATACAGGTAAACACCTTGCTGAACTCCCTTCTCGATTTCCTCGCGCACGGCTTGCTTCGTTTTTCGTGGTGGCAAATTGCGCTGTTCGCGCTCGCCGTCACGCACGTCACGATCATCGGCGTCACCGTCTATCTCCACCGCTGCCAGGCGCACCGGGCGCTCGATCTGCACCCGATCGCGAGCCATTTCTTCCGCCTGTGGCTGTGGATGACGACAGGCATGCTCACGGGCCAATGGGCGTCGATCCACCGCAAGCACCATGCGAAATGCGAAACCGAAGAGGATCCGCATAGTCCGCAAACGCGGGGCATCTGGAAGGTGTTGCTCGAGGGGGCGGAGCTGTATCGCGCCGAGGCCAAGAACGAAGAAACGCTGCGGCGCTTCGGTCACGGCACGCCCAACGACTGGATCGAGCGCAATGTCTACACGCGCTATCCGATCCTTGGCGTGAGCCTCATGATGGTGATCGACGTCGCGCTGTTCGGCATCGTCGGGCTCAGCGTGTGGGCGGTGCAGATGATCTGGATTCCGTTTTGGGCGGCCGGCGTCGTGAACGGTCTCGCGCACTTCTGGGGGTACCGCAACTTCAATTCGGCCGACGCGAGCACGAACATTTTCCCTTGGGGCATCCTGATCGGCGGGGAAGAGCTCCACAACAATCACCACACGTACGCCACCTCGGCCAAGCTGTCGAATAAGTGGTTCGAGTTCGACATCGGTTGGCTTTACATTCGCTTGATGTCGGCCGTTGGCCTCGCCAAGGTCAAGAAGATCGCGCCCACGCCGCGTCTTGCGGCCAGCAAACCCGTGCTCGACCAAGACACGCTGCAGGCGGTGTTGACGAATCGCTACGAGGTCATGGCGCGCTATGCCAAGACCGTCAAGCGAGCCTATCGCCAGGAGCTCGCGCGGCTCAAGGAAGTCGGTGCGCGCGAAAAGTATCAATTGATGCGCGGCGCGCGCGAGTGGTTCCACAAGGAAGAAGCTGGGCTCGACGAGCCGCAAAAGCGTCAGTTGCCGGAAATCTTCGCCGACAGCCAAACCCTGCGCACCTTCATCGAGTTGCGTAAGGATCTCAGCGCGATCTGGGAGCGGTCGAACGCCTCCCGTGAACAATTGCTGGCCCAGTTGCAGGACTGGTGTCATCGGGCCGAGCAGAGCGGCATCAAAGCGTTGCAGGAATTCGCGATGCGCCTGCGCCGCTACGCCTGAGCGCCTGCTAACGCGAAATCCTTTAAAATTTCGGTACGTCATCGACACCCCGCTTTGGCGGGGTGTTGCTTTTTGGGCCTCGTGTGTTCGCGGGCCGTTTTGCGCTGGGCTCGGCTCGACCGTCAGGCGCGCTAGTGGAGATTAGGATGGACTCGGCCATCAAGACCGTCGAATTCGACAAGCCGCTCGCGGGCGCCGTTTGCGGCGTCGGCCACGCTTGGGCGAAAGTGCCGCCGGCGCCGTCGCCAGAAGAGAAGCGGCAACTGAAGGCGCGCGTGCGCGAGTTGCTCGAGCGTGAAAAGGCCGTGCTCGTCGCGCACTACTACGTCGATGCCGAGTTGCAGGAACTAGCCGACGAAACCGGAGGCTGCGTGGCCGACTCGCTCGAGATGGCGCGCTTCGGGCGCGATCACGAGGCGCAAACGCTCGTCGTGGCGGGCGTGCGTTTCATGGGCGAAACCGCAAAAATCCTGAGCCCCGGCAAGCGCATTCTGATGCCCGATCTCGATGCGACGTGCTCGCTCGATCTCGGCTGCCCGGCCGACGAGTTCTCGGCGTTCTGCGATGCGCACCCGGACCGGACCGTCGTCGTGTATGCGAACACGAGCGCGGCCGTGAAGGCGCGCGCCGATTGGATGGTGACATCCTCGATCGGTCTCGAGATCGTCTCGCACCTGCACGCGCGCGGAGAGAAAATCCTTTGGGCGCCCGACCGCCACCTGGGCGAGTACATTCAGAAACAGACGGGCGCGGATATGCTGCTATGGCAAGGCTCGTGTCTCGTGCATGACGAGTTCAAAGGTATCGAGCTCGATTTGTTGAAGGCCGAGCATCCCCAGGCAAAGGTGCTCGTGCATCCCGAATCGCCTGCGAGCGTGGTGGCCCTGGCCGACGTCGTCGGTTCGACCACGCAGTTGATCGACGCCGCCAAGCGCCTCGATGCCACGCACTTCATCGTCGCGACCGACCTCGGCATTTTGCACAAGATGCAGCTTGCGGCACCCGGTAAGACTTTTATTGCTGCACCGACGGCCGGCAATAGCGCAACCTGCAAGAGCTGCGCGCATTGCCCTTGGATGGCGATGAACGGGCTTGCGAACTTGGTCGAGGTGCTCGAGCGCGGCCACAACGAAATCTTCGTCGACCCCACCGTCGGCGAGCGCGCCCGCGTGCCGATCGATCGGATGTTGGCGTTCGCGGCGGCTCACAAGAAGCGTGTGCAGGCAAGCGGCGATCTCGCCCGCGACACCTCGCTCTTTGCCAACGTCGGCGCGGCTTGACGCGCGTTGCGTCGGCATCCCCTCTTTCGCTATTCGCATGCCGCGGCGCCGGTCCGGCTCGCTGCGGTGCAAAGGACTACTGAACATATGACCGTGCAACGAGCAACGGCGGCCCAGGACGTCGTATCGCCGCTTTTTGCGGAGATTCGCGCGCAGTACGGCGCCGCATTCGACGCGGCGCTCGCGCGCAATATCGCTGACGCGTTATCGGAAGACGTGGGCGAGGGCGATTTGACGGGGCGGCTCGTACCGGCCGATTCGATTCGCGATGCGCGCATTCTGGTGCGGGAAGAGGCTGTGCTTTGCGGCGTGCCGTGGTTCGTCGCCGTGATGGAACAGGTCGATCCCGCGATCGAAATCGACTGGCGCTATCGCGAGGGTGAGCGGATGGCGGCCGATTCCGTCGTTTGCTTTCTGCGCGGGCCCGCGCGTGCACTGCTCACGGCGGAGCGCAACGGCTTGAACTTTCTGCAATTGCTCTCCGGTGTGGCCACTGCCACGCGCCGGTACGTCGATGCGATCGAGGGCACGCGCGCCCGTATTCTCGACACGCGCAAGACCTTGCCTGGGCTGCGCCTCGCGCAGAAGTACGCCGTGCGTGTGGGCGGCGGCGCGAATCAGCGCCTAGCGTTGTACGACGGCATCTTGATCAAGGAGAACCACATCGCCGCGGCCGGCGGTGTGGGACCGGCCTTGGAGGCAGCGTACGCGTTGAACGCTGGGGTTTCGATTCAAATCGAAGTCGAAACGCTCGAGCAGCTCGAATCGGCGCTTGCGCACCGAGCCGATTCGATCCTCCTCGACAATTTTTCGTTCGAGGCGATGAGCGCCGCCGTCAAGCTGACTGCTGGACGCGCGCTGCTCGAAGTGTCGGGCGGTGTGAATTTCGACACCGTGCGCGCAATCGCGGAAACGGGCGTCGATCGGATCTCGATCGGCGCGCTGACGAAAGACGTGCGCGCGACCGATTTCTCGATGCGGCTGCTTTAGGGCAGTTCACGCTCGGCGAGCATGCTCGCCAGCCGGGCCATCGGGCTGAACAAGCCCGCGCGCTCCGCCCCCCCTCGCACGGCCTACGGCTCAAACTTGCCGGTTCGGGACGCGCTCGGGCGCGAGCACGGTCGGCAACGCTTTGGGCAGGGCGGACGGCCAATCGCGCGAGAAGTGCAGGCCGCGACTTTCCCTGCGTGAGCGCGCGCTGTCGACGATCAACGAAGCGACGTCGACCAAATTGCGCAGCTCGAGCAGATCGCGGCTTACTTTGAAGTTTGCGTAGTATTCCTGAATCTCGTCTCGCAGCAGCGAGAGGCGGTGCTTGGCGCGCGCCAAACGCTTGTCGGTCCTCACGATCCCCACGTAGTTCCACATCAACCGGCGTAGCTCATCCCAATTGTGGGCGACGACGACTTCCTCATCGGGATCGGAGACGCGGCTTTCGTCCCAGTCGGGCAGCGGGGCATGGGCGGCTGCATCGAAGCCTTCGCGCTCGATCGCGTCCGCGGCAGAGCGCCCAATGACGAGGCATTCGAGCAGAGAGTTGCTCGCGAGGCGGTTCGCGCCGTGCAGGCCCGTGTACGACGTTTCGCCCACGGCATAAAGGCCGGCCAGGTCCGTGCGTCCCGCCAAATCGGTGACGACGCCGCCACAGGTGTAGTGCGCCGCAGGCACGACGGGGATCGGGTCTTTCGTGATGTCGATGCCGAACTCTAGGCAGCGCGCAAGTATCGTCGGGAAATGCTCGTGCAGGAACGCGGCAGGCTGATGGCTGATGTCGAGATAGACGCAGTCGATACCGCGCTTCTTGATCTCGAAATCGATCGCACGCGCGACGACGTCACGAGGAGCGAGTTCGGCCCGTTCGTCGTGAGCCGGCATGAAACGCGTACCGTCGGGCAGCAGCAACTTGCCGCCTTCACCGCGCACGGCTTCCGTGATCAAGAACGACTTCGCGTAGGGGTGAAAGAGGCAGGTCGGGTGGAACTGGATGAACTCCATGTTCGACACCCGGCAGCCGGCTCGCCACGCCATCGCGATGCCGTCGCCCGTCGCCGTATCGGGGTTCGTCGTATACAAATAGACTTTGCCCGCGCCGCCCGTTGCGAGGATCGTGTGGGGCGCTTCCAGCGTGACCGTCCGTCCGCTCTCGATATCGAGTGCGTAGAGGCCATGGCAGCGGCGGCCCGGCAGGCCGAGGCGATCGGACGTGATGAGGTCGATCGCGTAATGATCCTCTAGCAGGGTGATGTTCGGGTGTTGACGTACGCGTTCGGACAGCGTGGCCACGACCGCGTGCCCGGTGGCATCCGCCGCGTGGATGATGCGGCGATGGCTGTGCCCGCCCTCGCGCGTCAGATGAAAGCCCAGTTCGGCCGCGTCGTCGCGCGTGAACGGGACGCCCTGATCGATCAGCCACTCGATGGCCGTGCGGCCGTGTTCGACGATGAACCGCGTGGCGGCTTCGTCGCACAGCCCCGCACCGGCGACGAGCGTATCGTCGACGTGGTTTTCGACGCTATCGGCCGAGTCCAGCACCGCGGCGATTCCGCCTTGCGCCCAGTCGCTCGCGCCTTCCGTCATCGACCGCTTGGCAATGACGGCCACGCGCCGCTTCTCGGCGAGATTGAGCGCAACGGTCAGGCCCGCCAGGCCGCTGCCTACGATTACGACGTCGAAATTCATCTGTGTTTCCCTTTTCCCCGATCCCCCGCGCGTACGCGTAGCAGATTGCAGCCGTGTGAAAGTCGCGTGGGTAAGCTTGGGAGGATACCGCGACCAGCAACGCAATGGGGGCGCACCAAAGCAAAAGCCCCGCGCGCGGCGGGGCTTTTGGTCGTATTCGGCTCGAACGAGACCGATTACTTGATCTTCGTTTCCTTGTACGCAACGTGCTTGCGGACGACGGGATCGAACTTCATGATCTCCATCTTTTCCGGCATGTTGCGCTTGTTCTTCGTCGTGGTATAGAAGTGACCCGTGCCTGCGGTCGACTCCAGCTTGATCTTGTCGCGTGCGCCTTTGGCCATGACTGGACTCCTTAGATTTGGCCGCGCGAGCGCAGATCGGCCAGCACGGTGTCGATGCCGTTCTTATCGATCAAGCGCAGACCGGCGTTCGAGACGCGCAGACGCACGAAACGGTTTTCGCTTTCCACCCAGAAACGGCGGGATTGCAGATTCGGCAAGAAACGCCGCTTCGTCTTGTTGTTGGCGTGGGAAACGTTGTTGCCGCTCATCGGCGCTTTCCCAGTTACTTGGCATACGCGTGCCATATGAGAGCACTCCTAAAACGCTTAAATTCGGGGTTCAAGCCTGGTCGGGGCCTAACAGGAAAGGGCACAAGGAAGCCGCTCAGCAACTGAGTGCGGCGACCTCCCCCAAGCTTCTGAACGAGGTTGGAAACAGGCAGACGGCGATTCTAGCAGAAAAAGCGCCGAAAAATCAAACCGAATTTAAGAACAGGCGATTTGCCTGGGCAAACGCGGCGGGCGGGCGGCGGGCGCGGCAGCGGGGGGCGCTACAGCCAGCCCGCGCGGGCGAACGAGAAGACGTCGTGGCGCCCCACCACGAGATGGTCGACGAGCCGGACGTCGATCAGCGCGAGCGCATCGTGCAACACGCGTGTGAGCTGACGGTCGCTCGCGCTCGGTTTGACCGCCCCGGACGGATGATTGTGGGCGACGACGAGGCTGGCGGCATTGGCCTCGAGGGCTCGGCGCACGATTTCACGCGGATAGACGGCCAGGCGCGTCAGCGAACCGCGCGAGATTTCTTCGCTGTCGATCAGCCGATGCCGAGCGTCCAGATACAGGCACAGGAACACTTCGTACGGGCGCGCGCCGATCAAAAGGCGTACGTAGTCGTGCACTGCTTCGGTCGAATCGACGAGCGGCTGTTCGCGCGCCCGCTCGGCCAGGGCGCGGCGCGCCATCTCGATGACGGCCAGCAGCACGGCGGTCTTTGCCGGCCCGATGCCGTGCACGCCGTCGAAATCGCGCGGGGTGGCGTCGAGAATGCCGCGCAGCGACCCGAAGCGAGCCAGTAGCGAGCGCGCCAGGTCGAACACGTTGTGCCCGGGAAGCCCCGAACCTAAAAAAATTGCAATGAGTTCGGTGTCGGACAGCGAGGCGGCGCCGCGCCCGAACAGCCGCTCACGCGGCATGTCGCGCGCCTGCGCCCCGCGCGGGCGGCGCGGCGCCGCCGCTTTCAACGGGGCGAGCAGGTCGGAACTAACGGGCATGTGCATATCTCATAGAAGCGGTTGAGTGGTTGGGCACGGACTGTGCGCGCATTAGGCGCGCGCCGCCCGGCGCGAGGTGGCTTACAATGGAGCCTTTGTGCGGGGCCCGTATCGCCGGGCGTCGAAACGCGCAGCGTGCGCGCCAAGCCCGCCGCAACGCGGCCTAATTGCAACGCGCGTGTCGCGTTCGTCCTACGAGCTATCCCATGAGCATCATCGATATTTCAGAAGTGAAAGCGGGTTCGCATGTGACGCTTCACTACCGGCTTGCACTTGCCGACGGCGCCGACATCGTGAACACTTTCGGCGATAAGCCCGCTACGCTGCTGCTCGGCGCCGGCCAACTCGCGCAGCCGCTGGAAGACATTCTGATAGGGATGAAGGCGGGCGACCATTCGACTTTCCGGCTAGGCGAGGGCCAAGCGTTCGGCCCGCGCAGTCCCGACTTGATTCAGCGCGTGTCGCTCGCCACCCTGCGGGAACACGGCATGGTGGGCGAGGACTTCGCACCCGGCGATCTGATCGAATTCAATGCGCCGAGCGGCGGGCGCTACGCCGGAGTGCTCAAGGAGATCGGCGAAACGTCCGCGCTGTTCGATTTCAACCATCCGCTCGCGGGTCAGGCGTTGACGTTCGAAGTGCAAATCATCGGAATTCTGTAGACATGAGCCCGTCGGATACCTCCATCGCCGCTGCCGAGGCGGAAGTCTTGCTCGCCCAGCCGCGCGGCTTCTGCGCGGGGGTGGACCGCGCCATCGAGATCGTCGAGCGCGCCATCAAGCTGTTCGGCGCGCCGATCTACGTGCGCCACGAAATCGTTCACAACGCCTATGTCGTCGAAGATTTGCGCAAGAAGGGCGCGGTTTTCGTCGAGCAGCTCGACGACCTCCCGGCCGGCAGCACCGTCATCTTCAGTGCGCACGGGGTGTCGAAAGCCGTGCGCGAGGAGGCCGAGGCGCGCGGGCTGCGCATCTACGACGCCACCTGTCCGCTCGTGACGAAAGTTCATATGGAAGTGGCGAAGATGCGCCAAGAGGGGCTCGACATCGTGATGATCGGGCACAAAGGGCACCCCGAAGTCGAGGGCACCATGGGGCAGTCGGGCGAGGGCATGTATCTCGTCGAGAGCGCGGAAGATGTCGATGCGCTCGAACTGTCCGACCCGTCGCGTATCGCGTTCGTCACGCAAACGACGCTGTCGGTCGATGACGCCGCCGACATCATCGCCGCGCTCAAGGCGCGCTTCCCGCACATTCGGGAACCGAAGAAGCAGGACATCTGCTACGCCACCCAGAACCGGCAAGACGCAGTCAAGTTCATGGCGCCGCAATGCGATGTCGTCATCGTGGTCGGCAGTCCCAATAGTTCCAATTCCAACCGGCTGCGCGAAGTCGCGCAGAAGCGCGGCGTCCCCGCCTATATGGTGGATTCGCCCGATCAAATCGATCCGGCTTGGGTGGAGGGCAAGCAGCGCATCGGCGTGACGGCCGGCGCGTCTGCGCCCGAGGTGCTCGCTCAAGCGGTCATCGGGCGGCTGCGCGAGCTCGGTGTGCGCAACGTGCGCGCGCTCGAAGGCATCGAAGAGAACATTGCTTTTCCATTGCCGCGCGGGCTCTCGCTTCCGAGCTGACGCGCGCGCGGGCGAATGCACGCCCCGCTGCAACCTGGGTCGGGCGGTTGGGGTTTGCCCTGACTGCCGTATTTTTTCCGAAAAGCGCGCCCCCTGCGGGCGCGCTTTTTTATTTTCCGTAGGTGCACAAAATCGAAGGTTGCTCCTAATAAACGAAGAAATGTCGCAACTGGGTTGCGACGTGCACCAAATAAGGGTCCCAAAAAAAGGTTGCAATGCAGGAAAACCCTGGCGATTCAGCATATTGGCCGCTCGGCAATTGGAGTTACAATGCGCGCGTCCTCAAGGGTCCTGAGCCTTTGGGCACCAGTATTGAGTAAGGCGCGGGAGACCTAGTTAATGCAAGACAAGTTTGCTTACGCCGCATCGAGCATGACGAGAGGCGGCGAGGCGAGCATCGGTGACGCGGCATGGGCCGTCGCGGCGCCGGCGAGTGAAACGGCGGTTGTCGCCCCCTTGGAAAGCTTCCAAGGGCGGGCGATCGAGTCCGCGCCTTTCGATCAGGACAGAAAAAATAAAATGCAGGCGGCATCGCGGTCGGATCGACGCGCGCGGTCGCCTCGCCGGCGCAGCACGTCGCTTTCGCGTGCGATGGTGCCGGTGCTTCTTCCCACCCGCATTGAACGCGCCCGGCCCAGCGCGCGCAGGTATGGCGGAACTTTTTCAGCGAGTGTGTTGCCTGCAGCGCAGGCCACGCTCGAAATCGGAGCAACAATCCTTGCAGGCGGTGTGCGTGCCCGCAAGGTGACGTCGTCGGCGCTCGATGCGCCGTTGCGTCGCGCCGGTTTGCAGGCGGCCTCGGCCGCTGCGTGCCGGCGCCTGGATGCGGACTTCGCGCAGCATGGCGAAGCGAGCGCCCGCACATTGGCGTCGGTAGCGGCGCCGTTAGCGTTCGATGCCGCTCGTGCGGCGCCGAGCGCAAAGCAGTGCGCTGACTCGAGCGAAACGCCCAAGATGCAAAAGGCGATGTCCACCGCATGCGCGAGCATGCGACAGGACGCCATCGCATTTGGCGGCGGCGGCGGTTCGCAGGAAGGCGCCATTACGCTTCACGACTTCAAGGACGGCGCACGCGCGGTCCTCGACGTCGTGCAAGTGTAATGACGGAGCATGAACGCGACGGCACCGGATACCCGACGGTGCCGTTTTTGCATCCGCCTCACCGGGTCTGCCGCCGAATCACGGCTTCAGCGGTATCCGTGAGGCGGCCGACCCTTACCGGTTTATTTATCAGTACCCGCAGTGCCGTTGCGGTTTTCGCCGACCGTCCGCGTTACAACCGGCGCGAAGCGAAGATCCAGTCGCACGGGCTAAGGAGCTTTAAATGGATATCTTCATCCAGCAGATCCTCAACGGTCTGGTGCTTGGTAGCGTCTACGCCATCATTGCGCTCGGCTATACGATGGTGTACGGCATCTTGGGCATCATCAACTTTGCTCACGGCGACGTCCTGATGGTCGGCGCAATGGTCGCGCTATCGACCATCACGGTGCTGCACAACCATTTCCCCGGGCTCGGCAACATCCCGACGCTCATCATCGGGCTCATCGTCGCGGCGATCGTCTGCGCGATCGTGGGGTACGTGATCGAGCGGGCTGCCTACAGGCCGCTACGCCGCGCTCCGCGCTTGGCTCCGCTGATCACCGCGATCGGCGTGTCGATCCTGCTCGAAACGCTGGCCATGATGATCTGGTCGCGCAATCCGCTGCCGTTCCCGCAGTTGATTTCCACCGATCCGATCAACGTGATCAAGGCGACCGACACGAGCGTGGGCGCCGTGATCTCGGCCACGGAAATCACGATCATCGTCGTCGCGTTCCTCGTGATGGCCGGCCTGCTTTTGCTCGTGCATAAGACCAAGCTTGGCCGCGCGATGCGTGCGATCGCCGAAAACCCGAACGTGGCGAGCCTGATGGGCGTGAACCCGAACTTCGTGATTTCGGCCACGTTCATGCTCGGCTCGGCCTTGGCTGCCTTGGCCGGCGTGATGGTGGCGTCCGAATACGGCAACGTCCACTTCTATATGGGCTTCATCCCCGGCATGAAGGCGTTCACGGCTGCGGTGCTGGGCGGGATCGGCAACCTCGGCGGCGCGATGGTCGGCGGCGTGGTGCTCGGTTTGATCGAACAACTGGGCGCAGGCTACATCGGCAATCTGACCGGTGGCGTGTTCGGCAGTAACTATCAGGACGTGTTTGCCTTCATCGTGCTGATCATCGTCTTGGTGTTCCGTCCGTCGGGTCTGCTCGGCGAACGTGTGGCGGACCGCGCGTAAGGGCAAGGAGCAAGGAAAATGACTTCAATTCAACCGATCGAGCCGTCCACGACGCTCATCCCTGAGAAAAATGCCACGAAGACGCTCGTCGTTGGCGTGCTCACGGCTATCTTCGTTATCGCCGCGCCGATGATCATCGGTGCCGCGGGCGGCAACTACTGGGTCCGCGTGCTCGACTTCGCGATGCTCTACGTCATGCTGGCGCTGGGCCTGAACGTGGTGGTGGGCTTCGCCGGCCTGCTCGACTTGGGCTACATCGCGTTCTACGCGGTGGGCGCCTACACGGCGGCCTTGTTGACCTCGCCGCATCTGTCCACCCAGTTCGAGTGGATCCACAACATATGGCCCAACGGCCCGCACCTGTCGTACTTCCTGATCGTGCCGATCGCGATGGGGCTCGCGGCGTTGTTCGGGGTGCTGCTGGGCGCGCCGACGCTGCGTCTGCGCGGCGACTATCTGGCGATCGTGACGCTCGGCTTCGGCGAAATCGTGCGGATCTTCATGAACAACCTGGACCGCCCGGTCAACATCACGAACGGGCCGCAGGGCATCACCGGCGTCGATCCCGTGCATGTGGCAGGCTTTAGCCTCGCGCAAACGCACACGATCTTCGGCATGCAACTGCCGTCGGTCTACTCGTACTACTACCTGTTCGTGCTGTGCTCGCTATTCGTGATCTGGGTGTGTACGCGCTTGCAGCACTCGCGTATCGGCCGCGCATGGGCCGCGATCCGCGAAGACGAAATCGCCGCGAAGGCGATGGGCATCAACACGCGCAACGTGAAGCTGCTGGCGTTCGCGATGGGGGCGTCGTTCGGCGGCCTCTCCGGTGCGATGTTCGGCGGCTTCCAAGGGTTCGTCTCGCCTGAGTCGTTCACGTTCTGGGAATCGGTCGTCGTGCTCGCCTGCGTGGTGCTCGGCGGCATGGGCCACATCCCCGGCGTGATTCTGGGCGCCGTGCTGCTCGCGATCTTCCCCGAATTCCTACGCTCGACCATGGGCCCGCTGCAGCACTGGCTGTTCGGTCATCAGATCATCGACACGGAAGTGATTCGTCAGCTGCTGTACGGCCTGGCGATGGTCCTCATCATGCTCTATCGCTCGGAAGGCCTGTGGCCCGCGCCGAAGCATGAGGACAAGATCGCTAAATTGGCCAAGCGCGGCGCCAAGAAACCTGTGCGCGCGTAAAGAGCGGAGGAACACGCAAAATGAGCAATAAAAGCATTCGTTTGTCCGTGACGGGCGTGAACAAGCGCTTCGGCGGCTTGCAAGCGCTGTCGGACGTGGGCCTTCAGATCGAAGAAGGCACGATCTACGGCCTGATCGGCCCGAACGGCGCCGGCAAGACCACGTTCTTCAACGTGATTACGGGCCTGTACACGCCTGATTCGGGCGAGTTCAAGCTCGACGGCCAGAACTACACGCCGACCGCCGTTCACCAAGTGGCTCAGGCCGGTATCGCCCGGACGTTCCAAAACATTCGCCTGTTCGGCGGCATGACGGCGCTCGAGAACGTGATGGTGGGCCGTCATGTGCGCACCAAACACGGGCTGTTCGGCGCGGTGTTCCAGACGCCGGCCGAGCGCAAGGAGGAGCGCGAGATCAAGGAGCGCGCGCTCGAACTGCTCGAATACGTGGGTGTGCTGCAGTATGCCGATTACACGGCGCGCAACCTCTCGTACGGCCATCAGCGCCGTCTGGAAATCGCGCGCGCGCTGGCAACGGATCCGAAGCTGTTGGCATTGGACGAGCCGGCTGCGGGCATGAACGCAACGGAAAAGGTCGAGCTCACGCGCCTCTTGGAAAAGATCCGCAACGACGGCAAGACGATCTTGCTGATCGAGCACGACGTGAAGCTCGTGATGCACCTGTGCAATCGCATGACGGTGCTCGATTACGGCAAGGTGATCGCCGAAGGTCTGCCGCAAGACGTGCGGAAAGATCCGAAGGTGATTGAGGCATATTTGGGCGCGGGGGTCCACTGATGGCTACGGCAATGTTGAAAATCAAGGGCCTGCAAGTCAATTACGGCGGCATTCAGGCAGTCAAGGGCGTCGACATGGAAGTCGCGCAGGGCGAGCTGGTCACGTTGATCGGTGCGAACGGCGCGGGCAAGACGACGACGATGAAGGCCATTACGGGCCTGAAGCCCTACTCGGCGGGCGACATCGAGTACGAAGGCCAGTCGATCAAGGGCGTGCCGGCGCATGAACTGCTCAAGCGCGGCTTGGCGATGGTGCCCGAAGGCCGCGGCATATTCGCGCGCATGTCGATCATCGAGAACATGCAAATGGGCGCGTATTTGCGCAGCGATAACGACGGCATTCAAAAGGACGTCGAGCGCATGTTCGGCTACTTCCCGCGCTTGAAAGAGCGGGCCAAGCAATTGGCCGGCACGCTCTCGGGCGGCGAGCAACAGATGCTGGCGATGGCGCGGGCCATCATCAGCCGTCCGAAGCTGCTGTTGCTGGACGAGCCGTCGATGGGTCTGTCGCCGATCATGGTCGAGAAGATCTTCGAGGTCGTGCGCGATATCTCGAAGGAAGGCTTGACCGTGCTGCTCGTGGAGCAGAACGCGCGCCTTGCGCTGCAGGCGGCTAACCGCGGTTATGTGATGGATTCTGGTATGGTCACGATGTCGGGCGATGCCAAGCAAATGCTCGACGATCCGAAGGTGCGGGCCGCTTATCTCGGCGAATAACGCCATTCTCTCGCGCGCCCGTGCATTTCAGCACGGGCGCCGTCAAAGGGCCGCCACGGCCCGCAGCAGCATCGTTCTAAAACCCGATCTAAAAAGGGAACTACAACAGTGAATAAGTCGCTTCTCACCGGCTGTGCAGCAGTAGCCGCGCTTTCTTTCGCGCTTTGCAATTCCGCTCAAGCCGATACGACCGTCAAAATCGGTCACGTCGCTCCGCTCACGGGCGGCTCGGCCCACCAAGGCAAGGACAACGAAAACGGCGCTCGTCTCGCGATCGAAGAGATCAACGCGAAGGGTCTCGTGATCGGCGGTCAGAAGGTCACGCTGGCGCTCGACCCGCAAGACGACGCGGGCGATCCCCGTCAAGCGACGCAGGTTGCGCAAAAGCTGGTCGATGACAAGGTCGTCGCCGTCGTCGGTCATGAAACGTCGGGCACGTCGATTCCCGCTTCGAAGATCTACAGCGATGCGGGCATCGTCCAAATCTCGCCGTCGGCCACGAATCCGAAGTACACGCAGCAGGGCTTCAAGACGACCTACCGCGTGGTCGCGACCGATGCGCAGCAAGGCCCGGCACTGGCGAACTACGCCGCTACGGGCCTGCACGTGAAGAAGGTTGCGATCGTCGACGATTCGACGGCGTACGGCCAAGGTCTCGCGCAGGAATTCGAGAAGGCCGCGAAGGCAGCCGGCTTGAACGTCGTGTCGCACGATGCGACGAACGACAAGGCCGTCGACTTCCGCGCGATTCTGACGAAGATCAAGGGCGAGAACCCCGACGCCATCATGGTGGGTGCGATGGACGCGACGGGTGGCCCGTTCGCCAAGCAAGCCAAGCAGTTGGGCCTGCGCGCGAAGATCCTCGCGGGCGACGGCGTTTGCACGGCTAACATCGTCGATCTGGCCGGCCCCGCCGCCGACAACATCGTTTGTTCGCAAGCCGGTATCGGCCTCGACCAAATGAAGGGCGGCTCGGAATTCGCCGCCAAGTACAAGCAGCGTTACAGCCAGGACGTCGTGTTGTATTCGCCGTACACGTACGATGCCGTGTACATCATCGCCGATGCGATGAAGCGTGCGAATTCGATCGATCCGGCGAAGATCCTTGCCGCGATGCCCACGACCGATCACAAGGGCGTGATCGGCGAGACGACGTTCGATGCGAAGGGCGACCTGAAGCACGGCGTGATCTCGATCTACGGCTATAAGGAAGGCAAGCGGACCTTCATCAACAAGGTTTCGATGTAAGTCGAAATAAGCCTTCGTTGTAGATGAGCGGTTCGATGTAAAAGGCCGCATGCACGAGAGTGCATGCGGCCTTTTTTAACGTTCAGCCGTTGCGGATAAGAAGCGCGACCCACGCGCGTCGGCTCACGAGCCTCAATGCGCGTGATGGCCCTTCATTGCCTTACAGCGTATCCAGTACGCGTTTGAGCATTGTCATCATCTGGTCGATTTCGTCGGTGGTAACGTTCAGCGCGGGCATGAAGCGCAGCAAATTCGGCCGCGCGGCATTGAGCAGTACGCCGGTGGGCTGCAGCTCGCGCGCCTTCTCGACGATCTGCGGCCCGATGTCCTTCCCGAGCAGCAGCGCCCGCAGCAATCCTTCCCCGCGCTCGCCCTCGAAGCCGCGCTCGGCGGACAGCTCGAGCAGCTTCGCGCGCAAATACTCGCCGCGTGCGCGCACACCTTCGAGAAAGCCCGGCGCGGTCAGCGTCTTGATGACCGCGCACCCCACCGCCGTCATCAGCGGATTGCCGTTGTAGGTGCCGCCTTGCTCGCCCGCTTCGAAGACGGCGACCTCGGCCTTGGACAGCAACGCCGCGAGCGGCACGCCGCCGCCGATACCCTTGCCGAGCGTCATGATGTCGGGCTCGATGCCTGAAAGCTCATAGGCGAACAACGTGCCGGCGCGCCCGCATCCGCTTTGCACTTCGTCGACGATGAGCAGCAAGCCGTGACGCCGGGTCAGTTCGCGCAACTCGCGCATGAACTCGCGTGTGGCCGGAACGACCCCGCCTTCGCCTTGAATCGGCTCGAGCATGACGGCCACGGTCTTATCGCCGATCAGCTTCTCCACCGATGCGATGTCGTTCAACTCGGCTTTCGGGAAGCCCGGCACCTGCGGCGCATACATGGTGTCCCAGCCCGCCTTGCCGCTCGCCGACATCGTCGCGAGCGTGCGGCCGTGAAAGCTGTGATCGAACGTGATGATTTCGTAAGCGCCGTTCTTGAATTTTTTGCCCCACTTGCGTGCAAGCTTGATCGCGCCTTCGTTCGCTTCCGCGCCGCTGTTCGCGAAGAAGACTTTGTCGAACACGCTATGCTCGGTCAGCAGCGACGCGAGGTTCGCCATCGGCTCGTTGTAGAACGCCGGCGACGGGTTGATGAGCTGCCTTGCCTGAGTCTCTAGCGCTTCGATCATCGCCGGATGGCAGTGACCGAGGCAGTTGACGGCCCAACCTTGAATGAAGTCGAGGTAGCGCTTGCCTTCGCTATCGAAGATCCACGAACCCGCGCCGCGCGTGAATACGATGTCCGGCCGGTTGGTGATGTACATCAGCGACTGCGTCGGGTTCTCTGTCGATTGCATGGCACGGCTCCGCGAAAAATGAAGAAAGAGTGAAGGAGAAACGAAAAAAGCCACGGTAGTCCGTGGCTTTCGCGGTTTGACCGGTGGCGCCTGCTCGCTTGCTGCTGGCGAGGCGCGCGTCCGCTACGAGCCGACGGCTTCCCTTGGCGGGAGCGAGCGGCGACGTCGGAGGGCGGGCAGGTGGCAGGTCATGGGCGCAAGAATACGACAGCGTGTACGTAGATGCAATCGCAGCCGCTTTTGCGCTGTCGTATTTTTTTCTCATCAAACGGCGTTGACGAGGTCGACCTCGCTCGTGAACGAATCGGCGTAGAACTCGTCCGCCGGCAGTTTGTGATGAGCGGTGAAATCGCGCTGGGCCGATTCGACCATCACCGGCGCGCCGCATGCATAGACCTGGTAACCCGACAAATCGGGCAAATCCTCGATGACGGCACGATGCACGAAGCCGGTACGGCCGGTCCAGTTATCGCTCGGATCCGGTTCCGACAGCACCGGGACGAACTTGAAATTCGGGTGATCCTTGGCCCAGCCTTCGGCAAGCTCGAGCATGTAGAGATCCTTCTTGCGGCGGGCGCCCCAGTAGAGCGTGATCGGGCGTTCGACGTTCTTGAAGAACGCGTGCTCGGCGATGGCTTTGATCGGGGCAAAGCCGGTGCCCGAAGCGAGCAGGACGATCGGTTTGTCGGAATCTTCTCGCAGGAAGAACGTGCCGAGCGGACCTTCGAAGCGCAGGATGTCGCGCTCCTTCATCGTGTTGAAGACGTGATCGGTGAACACGCCGCCCGGCATGTGACGGATATGCAACTCGATCGGGCCTTCTTGATTGGGGGCGCTCGCCATCGAATAGCTGCGGCGCTTGCCGTCCTTCAGAATGAACTCGACGTACTGCCCCGCGAGGTATTGCAGCCGCTCGTTCGCCGGCAATTGCAGCTTGAGCACGATGACATCGTCGGCGCGGCGCTCGAGCGCGTTCACGCGGCAGGGCAGTTTCTTGACTTGCACGTCGCCTACGCCCGCGATTTCGCGCACGTCGATGACGAGGTCGGACTGGGCCGTGGCGCAGCAAAAGAGCGCCATCCCGCGCGTTTTCTCATCGTTCGAAAGCGCCGACGACGAGTGCGAGCCCTGCTCGATTTCACCCGAGACGACCGAGCCTTTGCACGAGCCGCATGCGCCGTTTTTGCAGCCGTACGGAACCCCGACGCCTTGGCGCAAGGCCGCGGTGAGCACGGGTTCGTCGGGTTCCACTTGAAATTGCCGGCCGCTTTGCCGGATCGTCACGTTGTATGCCATAGCTCGATCGAAACAAAAAACCAAAAAACCGTGGAGGCAAGGCGCGCGGCGCGGTTGACCGCTACAATGCGCGCACATGAACGCCACACGAATCTTGCGCCGGCCCCGCGTGCTGATCGTCGGGTGCGGCGATGTCGGACTGCGATGCGCAGAGCGCCTGCTCGCGCACGCCGTGCAAGCGCGCGTCTTCGCGCTCACGACACGCCTTGACCGCGCCGCGACCCTGCGCGCACACGGGCTCACGCCGATCGTGGGCGATCTCGATGCGCCGCGCAGCCTGCGCCGGTTGGCGGGGCTCGCGCGCACCGTCCTGCACCTCGCACCGCCGCCGTCGAGCGGCGCCGACGATCCGCGCACGCGCGCGTTGATCGCGGCGCTCGGCGCTCGAAAGCGCCACCGGGCGGCGTTTCCGGCCGCGCTTGCGGTGGGCCCGTTGCGCAAACGCTGCGCAGCATCGCGCGGGCCCGTATCGCGGCGCTCGGCGCTTGGCACGCCCTTGCCGCACATCCGCGGTATTGTACCCGAGGCCCTTGGTGCGGCCGACCTGCGCGCGCCTATACGTCTTGTCTATGCGAGCACGACCGGGGTTTATGGCGATTGCGCGGGCGCGCTGATAGACGAAACGCGGCCGGTGCGCCCGGCCACCGCGCGCGCGAAGCGGCGCGTGGCGGCCGAGCGGCGGCTGCGGCAAGCCAACGTGCGCGGCACGACGGCCGCGAGCATCGTTCGCATTCCCGGCATCTATGCGCGCGACCGGCTGCCGCTCGCGCGCATCGAGCACGGCAAGCCTGCATTGAGCGAAGAGGACGATGTCTATACGAACCACATCCATGCCGACGATCTTGCCGCGATCATGCTGCGCGTGGCGCAATGCGGGCGGATCGGGCGCGTCGTTCATGCATCGGACGACACCGTGCTGAAAATGGGCGCTTATTTCGATCGCGTAGCCGATGCGTTCGGCTTGCCGCGTGTGCCGCGCATTACGCGCGAGGCGGCCGAGCGCACGCTCGATCCGATGGTGCTCTCTTTCATGCGCGAATCTCGGCGTTTGTCCAACACCCGCTTGAAGCGCGAGTTGCGCTTCGCGCTGCGCTACCCGTGCGTCGACGTATTTTTGCGCGCCGTTGCACAGGAGCCGGGCGCCTCTGACGCTAAATGAGCGCGGGCAACGCCTCTAGCAGCAGAAAGCACAGCAGCGCGCCGAGCAACGCGCCGATGAGGTTCGGATGGTATCGGCGCCGAACATGCATGACGGCCAGCAGCGCGCCGATGAGAATCGCGCCAAGCGCGGCGAACGCAAGCACGACGTACGAGATCTCGAACGTACTGTTGATGACCACTGCAGCCTCCCCTGCAAAGCTCCTTTTTGGCAGACAACGCGTGCCGGCGCGGGTCCGCCTCGTTTGAGGCCAGTATAGGCGCGGGGCGTGCGCAGCCCCATAGGGGGCGGACCCGATATGGCTGGGCATTGGCGTGGGTTCGTGCGTTGACGCACCTTCGGCGCGTGCGTCGTGAGCGCGGGCGGGGTATCGCAAGCCGCGCATCGGCGATTAGACGGCGCCTATGGCGCCTGTCGCCGCACCTGGGCGAGCCGCGTTACGCAGGCGCTGGGCTCGATGCGCCGCGCAGCGCTTGCAGCTGTTTTTCGTCGAGCCATTGCCACGCACCCGGAGCAAGGTCTTCGGGTAGCGCCAGCATGCCGATTCGCGCGCGGTGCAACGCCTCGCAACGGTTGCCGGCCGCGGCGATCATGCGTTTGACCTGGTGGTATTTGCCCTCGTTGACGGTGATTTCGAGCTGCATTTCATCCCGCATCGCTGCGGCGGCGGCCGCGATCGGGGCTGTTTCGCCATGCAGCAGCACGCCATCGCGCAGCGCTTGCAATTGACGCTCGTCGAGCGGGTGCCTCGTCGTGGCGAGATAGGTCTTCGGAACCTTGCGCTTGGGAGAGGTGTACGTGTGAACGAATTGACCGTCGTCGGATAGCAACAGCAGGCCGGTGGTGTCTTCGTCGAGGCGGCCGACGCACTGCATGCCGCGTGCCGCGAGTTGCGGGGGCAACAAGCTGAACACACTGGGGTGATGCTGCGGCTCGCGCGAACATTCGTATCCGGCTGGTTTGTTGAGCATCGCATAGGCGCGCTCGCGATACCGCCACGGGGCGCCATCGACCTCGAAGGTGAGGTCCTCCACCGCGAAATCGGCGTCGGCATCGAGGCAGACGCCGCCGGCCACCGCCACACGCGCTTGCACGATCAAAGCGCGGCATTGGCGCCGCGAGCCGAAGCCTTGAGTGAACAGAATGCTTTCGAGGTTCATGGCGTACGTCGATCCACAATGGCCGCGATTGTACGCTGTGCCGCTGCCGCTGCCGCAGGCCAACGCCGCGCGCCTTACCGCGCGCGCGCCACGGCTTTCTGCAAATCGTCCTTCAAGGCGTCGAACACCGGATTGTCGTTGTCCTTGCGATAAACGAAGCGCAACTCGACCGGCTTGAGCGGCGTCGTGCGCACCGGCCGGTACGTGACCCCCTTGAAGTGGAGCATGGCCGCCGCCGCGGGGATCAACGCCACCCCGATGCCAGCCCGCACGAGCGCGAGCATCGAATGGATCTGGCTCACGTATTCCACGATGTCGGGCAACACTCCCGCGCGCTCGAGCAGGGCGCTGACGAGCTGATGGAAATAGCGCGCCTCGTAGGGCGAATACATTAGCAAAGACCGCCCCTCGCAATCGGCGAGCGTGGGCCGCGCGGGCCACTCTTTCGCCGCGGCCGCCGGCAAGGCCAGCACGAGCGCATCGTTGGGACAGGGCCGATCGACGAGTTCGCCGTGCTCGACGGGCGGGCGCAGCAGTCCGAAGTCGATTTCCCGCGAATCCAAGGCCTCCAACTGCGCGCCGCTCACCATTTCCTTGAGCGTGAGCCTAACACCCGGCGAAGCCGCCCGCACTGCGCTCACGAGCGCCGGCAGGACACCGTAGCCGACCGATGCGGTAAAGCCGATCGCCAGCGTGCCCGATGAGCCCGCCGCTACGCGGCGCGCGGTGGCCGCGGCCTCGTCGGCCAGGCGCAAGATGCGCGCGGCGTCGGGCAAAAAGCTACGGCCCGCGGCCGTGAGCTTGACCGAGCGGCTCGAGCGGGCGACCAGCTCGGTGCCGACCTGATGCTCGAGCAGCCGGATTTGCCGCGACAGCGGCGGCTGCGTCATATGAAGCCGCTCGGCGGCCCGGCCGAAATGGAGTTCTTCGGCCACGGCGACGAAGCAGCGGAGGTGGCTCAGTTCGAACATCGATACAAAACCTGAATCAATCGAAACATTCGTTATCTTGGACGTGAATCGTTCGCGGTGCAAGAATCGGCGCATTGCATTTCATCACTCAACGCTTTCTTGCGCTTCGTTGCGCCGCCCGCCATGTCACGTTACACGCCCACCGAATTCGCCCGCCAAATCGGCACCGGTCTGCTTTCCTTCCCCGTCACCCATTTCAAGGACGATTTCTCGTTCGACGACGCCGCTTACCGCGCCAATCTGGACTGGTTGTTCAGCCACCCGGCCGCCGGCCTTTTCGCCGCGGGCGGCACGGGCGAATTCTTTTCGCTGACGCTGGGCGAAGTCGAGCGCGTCGTGCGCGCGGCCGTCGAGCAGACGGGCGGGCGCGTGCCCGTGATCGCACCGGCGGGCTACGGCACGGCGATGGCAACGCAGTTGTGCGCATCGGCCGAGGCGGCCGGCGCCGACGGTATCTTACTGTTGCCGCCGTACCTGACCGAAGCGCCTGCCGACGGCCTCGCGGCTCATGTCGAACAAGTGTGCAAATCGACGCGCCTGGGCGTGATCGTCTACAACCGCGCCAACCAAGTGCTGGACGAAGTGGCGCTCGAGCGCCTGGCCGAGCGGTGCCCGAACCTCGTCGGCTTCAAGGACGGCGTCGGCGATCTCGAACTGATGACGCGTATATACGCGCGTTTGGGCGATCGCTTCACCTACGTCGGCGGCTTGCCGACGGCCGAGACGTTCGCGCTGCCGTATCTGACGCTTGGCGTGACGACGTACTCGTCGGCGATCTTCAATTTCGTGCCCCAGTTCGCGCTCGATTTCTACACTGCCGTGCGGGCGGGCGATCAGACGAAGGTCTATGCCGATCTGAAAAAGTTCGTGTTGCCCTACATCGCGCTGCGCAACCGCAAACGCGGCTACGCGGTGTCGATCGTGAAGGCGGGCATGAACGCGATCGGCCGTAGCGCCGGGCCGGTGCGCGCACCGCTGACCGATTTGACCGAAGCGGAACAGGCCGAGCTGAAGTCGCTCATCGCCCGCATCGCGTAGGCGTTGACTCACGTGACCGGCGCGCGCTCGGCGTGCGCCGACGAATAGAACCCGGGCCGTCGAGCCTGGACGAAAGACTCATCCGCGGCGCACATCAAGGGCGCTTGCGCGAAGGAGGGGACGATGCAAACCAAAACCACGACAGCGGGCGCGACGGCCGTGCCGCATGCCTCGCGCGCCACGCGCGTGCGCTACGTCGTTCTCGCGATGCTGTTCATCGCGACGACGATCAATTACGCCGACCGCGCGAGCATCTCGATCGCAGGCTCGGCGATGCAAAAGGACTTCGGCATCAGCGCCGTGTCGCTCGGCTATATCTTCTCGGCGTTCGGCTGGTCGTACGTGATCGCGCAATTGCCGGGCGGCTGGCTACTCGACCGATTTGGCTCGCGCCGCGTCTATGGCGCCAGCATTTTCCTCTGGTCGCTGTTCACCCTGTTTCAGGGCACCATCGGTTTTCTCGCAGGCGGGGCGGCAATCGCCGCGATGTTCGCATTGCGCTTTCTCGTGGGTTTCGCCGAAGCGCCCTCGTTTCCGGCCAACAGCCGCATCGTGGCCGCATGGTTTCCGGCCGATGAGCGCGGCACGGCATCGGCCATCTTCAATTCGGCGCAGTATGCGGCTACCGTCATCTTCGCGCCATTGATGGGCTGGCTCGTGCATTCGTTCGGCTGGCATTCGGTGTTCGTCGTGATGGGCGTGCTCGGGGTCGCCATGGCCCTCGCGTGGCGCATGTTCATGAGAGACCCGAAGGATCACCCGCGCGTGAATCGCGCCGAGATCGAGTACATCGAGGCGGGCGGGGGGCTCGTGGATCTGGACCGCGGCACGCGCGGCGCGTCCAAGCAAGGCCCCGACCTGCGCCATATCAAGCAGTTGCTGCGCAGCCGCATGCTGATGGGCATTTACCTCGCGCAGTACTGCATCAACGCGCTGACGTATTTCTTCATCTCGTGGTTTCCGGTCTATCTCGTGCAGGCGCGGGGCATGTCGATCCTCAAGGCGGGCTTCGTCGCGTCCGTCCCCGCCATCGCCGGCTTCTTGGGCGGCGTGCTCGGGGGCATCATTTCGGATGCGTTGCTACGGCGCGGCGCATCGCTCTCGCTCGCGCGCAAGTTGCCGATCGTCCTTGGCATGCTGCTGTCGATGAGCATGGTGATCTGCAATTACGTCGATGCGCAAGTGATCATCGTGGCCGTCATGGCGCTCGCATTCTTCGGCAAAGGGCTCGGCGCGCTCGGCTGGGCCGTCAACTCGGACACCGCGCCCAAGGAGATCGCCGGCTTGAGCGGCGCCTTGATGAATACGTTCGGCAATTTGTCGAGCATCACGACGCCGATCGCGGTCGGCTATATCGTCGGCCACACGGGATCGTTCAACGGCGCGCTCGTGTTCGTCGGCCTGCACGGCCTCGTCGCCTGCGTCTGCTATCTATTCGTGGTCGGGAAGATCGAGCGCGTGAAGCTCGCATCGGTCCCTTCGCCGAACTGATCGACCGCAGCGAATCGAATCGACAAGGAGAAGCACCAAGGTGGACCGGCAAACGACCGATTCCCTCACGCAAAGCGGCACGCCGCGCGTGACGAGCATGCGCGTGATTCCCGTTGCGGGCCGCGACAGCATGTTGCTCAATCTGTGCGGCGCGCACGCTCCGTTCTTCACGCGTAACCTCGTATTGTTGACGGACTCGGCCGGGCGCATGGGCGCCGGCGAAGTGCCGGGCGGCGAGGGCATTCGCGCGGCGCTCGAACGCATCGCCGCGCTCGTGATCGGCACCGAGCTCGGGCGCATGAACGGCACGCTCGATGCCGTACGCCGCGCGTTGGCCGGCGGCGGCGGCGAGGCGCATCGGGGCACCGTGTACGAAGTGGGTTCGCAAGCCGAGTCGGCCGTGCTGCGTCAGCCGCACGAAATCAACTTGCGCATGGACAACGTGCTGACGGCCGTCGAAGCGGCGTTGCTCGATTTGCTCGGCCAGTGCCTGGGCGTGCCGGTCGCGCAATTGCTCGGCGGCGGCCAGCAACGCGAGCGGGTGCCGGTGCTCGCGTACCTGTTCTATATCGGCGATCGCGCCAAAACCGACCTGCCGTACGTCGACGGTAGCGGCGAGCGCGACGACTGGCTGCGCTTGCGTCACGAGGCGGCGCTCACCCCCGCCGCGATCGCGCGTCTGGCCGAAGCGGCGACCGAGCGCTACGGGTTCGCCGATTTCAAACTGAAGGGCGGCGTGATGGACGGCGCCGAGGAGATGGAAGCGATCGCAGCGCTCAAGTCGCGTTTTCCGAACGCACGCGCGACGCTCGATCCGAACGGCGCATGGGCGCTCGACGAGGCTATCGCTCTGTGCCGCGGACAAGGTCACTTGCTTGCATACGCGGAAGACCCCTGCGGGCCCGAGCACGGTTACTCGGGCCGCGAGACGATGACCGAGTTCCGGCGCGCGACCGGTATTCGGACGGCGACGAACATGATCGCGACGGATTGGCGTCAATTGGGCCACGCGCTCGTGCTCGGCGCGATCGACATTCCGCTTGCCGATCCTCATTTTTGGACGATGCAAGGCTCGGTGCGCGTGGCGCAGTTGTGCAGTGAGTTCGGCCTGACATGGGGCTCGCATTCGAACAATCATTTCGATGTGTCGCTCGCCATGTTCACGCACGTCGCAGCCGCTGCGCCCGGGCCGATTACCGCGATCGACACGCACTGGATTTGGCAAGAAGGCGCCGAGCATCTAACGCGCGAGCCGTTTGCGATCGAAGCGGGGCAGGTGGCGGTGCCGGCCCGGCCGGGGCTGGGCATCGAGATCGATCTCGAGCGCGTCGAGCAGGCGCATGCGCTTTACCGATCGCTCGGCAACGGCGCACGCGACGACGCCGCGGCGATGCGCTATCTCGTGCCCGGCTGGACCTACGACCCGAAACGGCCGAGTTTCGGCAAAGCAGTGCGCGGCAGCGGCTCGAATGCTCGACGCTGAAGGCTGCGTTCGATGGCATTGAATTCGCTTCGACGCACACCTGCTTCGAAGCGGCGAGAACTTGAAATCGATGAGCAAGACGCAATGACGAATCAGACGATGCTTTCTCCTACCCAGACCACCCCCTCCACCCCGGTAGTGACGCGCATGCGCGTCGTGCCCGTGGCGGGGCGCGACAGCATGCTGCTCAATCTGAGCGGCGCCCACGGCCCCTTCTTCACCCGCAACATCGTCATTCTCGAAGATAGCAACGGGCGCACGGGCCTTGGCGAAGTGCCCGGCGGCGAGGCGATTCGGCGTACGCTGGAAGAGGCGAGCGCACTCGTGGTCGGCGCATCGCTCGGACGCTGGCAAGACGTGCTGAATCAGGTGCGCCGCCGCTTCGCCGATCGCGATGCGGGCGGCCGCGGCACGCAGACGTTCGACTTGCGCGTGACCGTGCATGCGGTGACGGCCATCGAGGCGGCGCTGCTCGATCTGTTGGGACAGCATTTGGAGGTGCCCGTCGCCGCGCTGCTCGGCGAAGGGCAGCAGCGCACGCACGTGCCGATGCTGGGCTATTTGTTCTACGTCGGCGAGCGCACGCGCACGCCGCTGAACTATCGCAGCGAGACCGATGCGGCCGATCCGTGGTTCCATCTGCGCAACGAGCCGGCGCTGACCCCCGAGGCTGTCGTGCGGCTGGCCGTGGCCGCGCATGAACGTTACGGGTTCCAAGATTTCAAGCTCAAAGGCGGCGTGCTGCCCGGCGAGGAGGAAATCGCGGCGGTGACCGCACTTGCCGAGCGTTTCCCCGATGCGCGCATCACGCTCGATCCGAACGGCGCGTGGTCGCTCGCGGAGGCGATTCGCTTGTGCCGCGGTAAAGACGACGTGCTAGCCTACGCCGAGGACCCGTGCGGCGCCGAGAACGGCTATTCGGGACGCGAGGTCATGGCCGAATTCCGGCGCGCGACGGGCCTGCGCACGGCGACGAACATGATCGCGACCGATTGGCGTCAGCTCGGCCATGCCGTGACGCTCGGCGCCGTCGACATTCCGCTCGCCGATCCGCATTTTTGGACGATGCGCGGTTCGGTGCGCGTGGCGCAGCTTTGCGCCGAGTGGGGCCTGACATGGGGCTCGCATTCGAACAACCACTTCGATATTTCGCTCGCGATGTTTACGCACGTCGCGGCCGCAGCGCCGGGTGAGATCACGGCGATCGACACGCACTGGATTTGGCAGGACGGTCAGCGCCTCACGCGCGAGCCTTTCGAGATCGAACAAGGACGAGTTGCCGTGCCCGCGCGTGGGGGCCTGGGCGTCGACCTCGACGAAGAAGCGCTTGCCGGCGCGCATGCGCTCTATCTCGAACATGGTCTGGGCAGCCGCGACGACGCGGCGGCGATGCAGTATTTGATTCCCGGCTGGACGTTCGACAACAAGCGTCCCTGCCTGGTGCGCTGAAAGCGCGTTAAACGATGAGGTCTTTCGCAATGTCTGCTTCAACTTCCGCGCCCGAACCGGCTACCGAGCGAGCGCTCACCATTCGCCTCGACGATCGCGACAACGTTGCGATCGTCGTCGATGCGCGCGGTCTCGCGGCAGGATCGGTGCTCGACGATGGTACCGTGCTCGCGCAGGCCGTGCCGCAAGGCCATAAAGTCTCGCTGGCCGATCTGGCGCAGGGCGATGCGATCGTGCGCTATGGCGAGATCATCGGTTATGCGACCAAGCCGCTCGCGCGCGGCAGCTGGGTGGACGAAAACGCGGTGCAATTGCCGCAGCCGCCGGCGCTCGACGCATTGCCGCTCGCCACGCGCAAAGCGCCGGACCTGCCCAAGCTCGAAGGTTACACGTTCGAAGGCTATCGCAACGCCGACGGCACCGTCGGCACGAAGAACGTGCTCGGCATCATGACGAGCGTGCAGTGCGTCGCGGGCGTGACCGAGTACGTGGTGGGGCGCATCAAGCGCGAGTTGCTTCCGCGTTATCCGAACGTGGACGACGTGGTGGCGCTCACGCATACCTACGGGTGTGGCGTCGCGATCAACGCGCCGGCGGCGATCGTGCCGATCCGCACGCTGCAGAACCTCGCCGTCAACCCGAACTTCGGCGGCGAAGTGATGGTGATCGGCCTGGGTTGCGAAAAGCTCGTGCCCGAGCGGCTCGTCCCCGCCAAGCTCGCGCCGGGCGGACGCATCCCGATCGAGGTCGCGGGCAGGCCGCAATCGCCGGTGCTGTCGCTGCAGGACGAGGCGTACGAGGGATTCGGCGAGATGGTCGATGCGATTCTCGAGATGGCCGACGAGCGGCTTGCACGCTTGAACGAGCGTCGCCGCGAAACCTGTCCCGCATCGGATCTCGTGATCGGCGTGCAGTGCGGGGGCAGCGATGCGTTTTCCGGCGTGACGGCCAACCCCGCGGTCGGCTTTGCGGCCGATCTGATCGTGCGTGCGGGCGGCACGGTGATGTTCTCGGAAGTGACCGAAGTGCGCGACGCCATCCATTTGCTGACGCCGCGCGCAGTGGATGAAGAGGTGGGCCGTGCGCTGTTGCGCGAGATGGCCTGGTACGACGACTACTTGAGCGGCGGGCGCGCCGATCGCAGCGCGAATCCATCGCCCGGCAACAAGCGCGGCGGGCTCTCCAACGTGGTCGAGAAAGCGCTCGGTTCGATCGTCAAATCGGGCACGAGCCCCATCGTGGACGTGCTCGGCCCCGGCGAAAGAATGCGCCGCAAGGGCCTCATCTTTGCGGCGACGCCTGCCAGCGACTTCGTTTGCGGCACGCTGCAACTCGCCTCGGGCATCAACTTGCAGGTCTTCACGACGGGCCGCGGTACGCCTTACGGCTTGGCGATGGCGCCCGTGATCAAGGTGTCGACGCGCAAGTCGCTGTCCGAGCGTTGGTACGACCTCATCGACCTCGACGCGGGCCGCATCGCGACGGGGGAGGCGAGCATCGCCGATGTCGGCTGGGAGCTCTTCCACATGATTCTGGAGGTGGCGAGCGGGCGCCGCCAGGTGTGCGCGGACAAGCTCGGCTTGCATAACGATCTCGTGCTGTTCAACCCCGCGCCGGTGACCTGACATGACGCAAACGTCCCACATCGTCGATCCCTTGGACGGCGTTCGCACACACTGCGGCCGCATCTTGTTGACGGGCGCCGCGGGCGGGCTTGGCCGCGTGCTGCGCGAGCGGCTGCGGCGTTATGCCGATGTGCTGCGCGTATCCGACATCGCGCCGGTGGGCGATCCGCGCGAAGGCGAGGAAGCGATCGTCTGCGATCTAGCCGATACGGCGGCCGTCGATGCGCTCGTTGCCGGGGTGGACGTGATCGTGCATCTGGGCGGCGTGTCGGTCGAGCGCCCGTTCGAAGAAGTGCTGCCGGCCAATATCCAAGGCGCCTACAACGTGTACGAAGCTGCGCGCCGCCATGGCGTACGTCGCGTCGTATTTGCAAGTTCGAACCATGTGACCGGCTTTTATCGGCAAGGCGAAGTCATCGGTGCGACGGCCGCGCCGCGACCCGATAGCTACTACGGCTTGAGCAAGGCGTTCGGCGAACAGCTGGCGCGTTTCTACTTCGATCGCTACGGCATCGAAAGCGTGTGTGTGCGCATCGGCTCATCGTTTCCCCAACCGAAGGATCGCCGCATGCTGTGCACCTGGCTCGGCTACGACGATCTCGAACAGCTCGTTCGGCGCGCCATGTTCGTGCCGAAGGTGGCTTGCACGATCGTCTATGGCGTGTCGCGCAACCGCGATAGCTGGTGGGACAACGCGCAGGCCGCCCTACTCGGTTATGTGCCGGCGCAGTCGAGCGAGCCGTGGCGCGAGCGCGTCGAGCGCGAGCAGCCGCCACTTTCCGACGACGACCCCGTTCGCCTGTTCCAAGGCGGGGCGTTCGTCACGGCCGGGCCTTTCGGAGGCTGACCGCCATGGCAGCCACGACATCGATCGAACGAATCGGCGAGATGCGCTGCGGTGTCGGCGAGAGCCCGATTTGGCATCCGGCTGAGGGCGCGCTCTATTGGAGCGACATCGTCGGCCGCACGCTGTGGTGCTGGGAAGCGAGCACCGGTCATACGCACTCGTGGGCGCTGCCCGAGATGGCGGGCTCGTTCGCGTTGCTCGCGCAAGGCGGGATCGCGCTGGCGATGGAGACCGGCGTGTATCTCATGGCGCAGCCCACGCCCGGCGAGCCGATGACGAGCGCGGGCTGCTTGGCGAAGGTCGCGCACGCGGCGCACGACATGCGGTTCAACGATGGGCGCTGCGATCGGCAAGGACGCTTCATCGCCGGGACGATGGTGCGCGATATGGCGCTGGCCTGCGCCGCGGGGCGTCTGTATCGGCTCGATGCGGGGCGGCATAAGCTGCATGTGCTCTGCGACGACCTGATCGTGCCGAACGGGCTCGCGTTCAGCCCCGACGGCCGCACGATGTATCTGTCCGACTCGCATCCGAGCCGGCGCGTGATCTGGTCGTTCGATTACGACGTCGACGACGGCGTGCCGCACGGCCGGCGCGTATTCGTCGAGATGCCCGCGGCGTCGCACCTGGGCCGCCCCGACGGCGCGGCGGTCGACGCGCAAGGATGCTATTGGATCTGCGGCAACGACGCGGGCCTCGTGCATCGCTTCACGCCGTCGGGCAAGCTCGATCGCAGCATCGAAGTGCCGGTCGCCAAGCCTGCGATGTGCGCGTTCGGCGGCGCGCAGTTGGATACGCTGTTCGTCACGTCGATCCGAATCGAAGGCGATGCCCTCTCGGGCGCCACGTTCGCGCTCGATGCCGGCGTCAAAGGATTGCCGGAGCCGATGCTGCGGCTGCCGAGCGATGCGTCGAAGGCGGGAGGGTAGCGGGCGGGCAAGCAAGTAGAAGCAGGCAAGCAGGCGGCAACAGGAATCTACGAAACGGGGAATCCCGATAACCTTTGGAGGAGACATGGCAGATTCAACTATCGCGCGTCGTATCGGCCGCATCGCTGCGGCGCTCGGTTTTTCGATGGTGGCGACGGCGAGCTTCGCCGCGCCGGTGTCGCTGAACATCGTCGACGTGGCGGGCAACCTCGCGCTGACGAAAGACGGCTTCGAGGCGTTCAAGGCGAAGTATCCGAACCTGGTCGGCAACATCACGTACACGAACGCACCGGCGCCGCAGTTGCCGGGCAAGATCAAGGCGATGCAGTCGGCAGGCCGCTCGGATATCGATCTCGTGCTGACGGGCACCGATGCGCTCGCCGCGGGCATCGAACAGAAGCTGTGGCAGAAACTGCCGGAGAAGCTGATCGCCGATGCGAACGGCAGCTACGCGCCCGGCCCGCTGGAAATGGAAAAGCTCGCACAAGGCTACGGCCTCGAAGTGACGTTCATGCCCGCGGGTCCGCTCATCGAGTACAACCCCGACAAGGTGCAGAAGGACCAGGTGCCGAAGACGCCTGAGCAACTGCTGTCGTGGTGCAAGGCGCATCCGAACAAGCTCATCTACGCACGCCCGGCGAACTCGGGCCCGGGGCGCACGTTCCTCATGGGCCTGCCGTACGTTCTCGGCGACAAGGACCCCTCCGATCCGATCAACGGCTGGGACAAGACCTGGGCGTTCCTCAAGCAGCTCAACGAATGCGTGCCGTACTACCCGGGCGGCACCTCGGCCGTCATGAAGGAGCTCGGCGAGGGCACGCGCGACATGACGGTGACGGTCACCGGCTGGGACATCAATCCGCGCGCCCTCGGTATCGTGCCCGCGAACTTCAGGGTGCAGGCGTTCGACAACATGAAGTGGGTCAACGATGCGCACTACATGGTGATCCCGAACGGTGTGCCCAAGGAGAAGGTCGACGTCTTGCTCAAGATGATGGCGTTCATGCTCGAGCCGGCGCAGCAAGCCATGACCTACGACGACGGGTACTTCTATCCGGGGCCGGCGATCAAGGGCTTGACGGCGTCGAACGCACCCGAGAAGAGCCGCTTGGTGATCGAGAAGTACGGCCGCCCCGAATACGGCGCATGGATGGCGAAGTTCCCGAACGTGCAGCCGTTGCCGGCCGACAAGATGGTCGCCGCGTTCCAGAAATGGGACCGTGAAGTGGGCGCCCAAAAGACGAAGTAAGCAACGCAAGCGAAATGCATGTGGCCGGGTGAGCCGGCCACATGCCGAGAGGTCCGTTAGGAAATTCATCATGAAGCATACATTCGATCGGTTGCGCCTCAGTTCGGTCCACCGCAGCTTTGCGAACGCGCAGGGCGAGCACGTCGCTGCGCTCAAAGGCCTCGACCTCGATATCGAACGCGGCGAGTTCATCGCGTTGCTCGGGCCGTCCGGGTGCGGCAAGTCCACGGCGTTGAACTGCATTGCCGGCTTGCAGCCGCTCACGGGCGGCGAGATTTGGCTCGACGACAAGCGCATCGACGTATTGCCGCCCGAGCGGCGCGGCTTTGGGATGGTGTTCCAGAACTACGCGCTGTTTCCGCACATGTCGGTGCTCGAGAACGTCGGCTTCGGCTTGAAAATGCGCGGCACGCCCAAGAGCGAGATCGAACAGCGCGCCCGCGCGGCGCTGCAGCTCGTGCAGCTCGTCGGGCACGAAAGCAAATTGCCGGGGCAACTGTCGGGCGGTCAGCAGCAGCGCGTTGCGATTGCGCGCGCTATCGTCATCGAGCCGCCCGTCGTGCTGATGGACGAGCCGCTGTCGAATCTGGACACCAAGCTGCGAATCGAGATGCGCGCCGAGATCCGGCGCATTCACGGCGGCCTGGACCGGGCGACGATTTATGTGACGCACGATCAGGACGAAGCGCTATCGATGGCCGACCGCATCGTGGTGATGAAGGAAGGCGTGGTTCAGCAAGTCGCCTCGCCCAAGGAGGTCTACTGCCGCCCGAAGAATCTGCATGTCGCCCGCTTCATGGGCTACCGCAACGTGCTGCCGTGCGTGCTCGAGCGCGCGGCCGGGGAAGCCGTGGAAGTGTCGGCCAGCGGCGTGCACTTCGTCGGCACGCCCATGGAAGCGCTCGACAGCAAGCAAGCGGTGATTGCGATTCGTCCCGACGATCTCGTGCGTGCGGAAGCAGGCACGCGCAATGCCTTCGAGGTGCACGTCGATGTCGTGGAATACGGCGGCCGCGATTCGCTGCTGCTCGTCACCGCGCCGTTCGGCAAGCTGTGGGCTCGCGTGGAAGGGGAGTTTGCGCAAGGCGAGCGCGTGACGCTCGCGATCTCGACCGAGCGCGCGCTGGTCTACCGTCAAGAGGTCGCATCATGAGCGCACTGACGCTGTCGGGGCCGCGCGACGTGAAGGGATGGCTCGTCACGCCCGCGCTCGGGTTCATCGTCGCACTGTTCATTTATCCGTTCGCCTACGGCCTCATGCTGTCGTTCGAGCCGATGAACGGCGGGGGACTCTTCGCCAACTACCGGACGTTTTTCACCGATAGCGCGATGTGGCCGACGATCTTCGTGACGCTGAAGCTAGCGGTCCCGGCCACGCTGATCAACGTGGGTCTTTCGGTGCCCGTCGCATTTTCGTTGCGCCGCAAGTCGCCTTATCAGAAGCTCGCGACGACCTTGCTCGTGATTCCGATCACGCTCGGCACGGTGCTCATCGCCGACGGCATGCTGACGTATTTCTCGCCGAACGGTTGGTTTCCGCAGGCGGTGCAAGCGTTGCATCTATACGGCGACGAAGTGCGGCTCACCCATAACTACTGGGGTGTGCTCATTTCGTTGATCGTATCGGGCTTTCCTTTCGCGTTTCTGCTCACGCTCTCGTACGTGACGGGGATCGACCCGACGCTCGCGCGCGCGGCGGCGACGCTCGGCGCGAGCCCGTGGCAGCAGTTCAAGCAAATTTATTTACCGTTGCTCGTGCCGGGGCTGACCATGGCCGCGTGCTTGTCGTTCGTGCAAGCGTTCTCGGTGTTTCCATCGGCGGTGCTGCTCGGCTCGCCGGCCGGACCGACGCGCGTGATGTCGATCGCGGCGTCCGAGGCGGCGTTCGAGAGCTACGATTACTCGCTTGCTTCGACGATCGCCATCGTGATGGGCTTCGTGCAATTGATCGTCGTGGCCGGCATGCTCGGCGCGCGCCGGTTCTTCTATACCGGTCCCGTGACGGGAGGAAAGGGATGATGGCAACCGATAATCAAGGCGCTCGCGTGCTGCCGATGGCCGAGCCGCGTAGCGGCAGCGGCGCCTCGAACGCTCGCCCGAGCAAGCACGCCGAAGGCATCGGCAGCCGTCTGTGGCGTGCGCTGGTCTGGGGCGTCATGGGCTTCTTTCTGCTCAACGTCGTGCTGCTGATCGCGACCGTGGCCGTCAACTCGATCGGCACGCGCTGGTTCGGCACGCTGCTGCCGCAAGGGTTCACGCTGCATTGGTACGCGCAAGCATGGAGCGACTTTCAGCTTGCGAGCGTGTTGCGCGTGACGATGGAAGTGGTCGGCGCGGTCGTGTTCTTGTCGATCGCACTGGGTGTGCCGGCCGCCTACGCACTCGCGCGGGCGAACTTCCCCGGCAAGCGGATCGCCATGCTCACGTTCCTGCTGCCGCTGATGGTGCCGCCCGTGACGTACGGCATTCCAATGGCGACCGTGATGTACAAGGTGGGCTTGGCGGGTACGCTGACCGGGGTGATCCTTGCCAATCTCGTGCCCGCGTTGCCGTTCGTCATTCTGGTGATGACGCCGTTCATCGAGCAGATCGACCCGAATCTGGAAGCCGCCGCGCGCATCTTCGGCGCGAATACGCTGCGCTACTTTCGCCACGTGCTGCTGCCGCTGCTCGTGCCCGGCATGCTTGCCGCGGGATTGCTCGTGCTGGTGCGCACCATCGGGATGTTCGAGTTGACGTTCTTCACGGCAGGGCCGGACACGCAGACGCTCGTCGTGGCGCTGTACTACGCCGTGTTCTCGACGGGGGTGCGTGCGCCGCAATCGATCGATGCGATGGCAATGATCTATATGGCCATCACGCTCGTGTGGGTGCTGATCGCGTTGCAGTTCGTGAGCCCGACGCAGCTCGTGTCGCGGGTGAAGGAGCAGCGCTGAGCTGCATGGCGCAGCGCCGGATGAACCTCGTCCGGCGCTTCCATGCGCGTTTTCCGGGTTTGCACGGCGACGGCTGATGCCTCGCCCAACTGGCGTCGCTTACGGAGGGTGTCGTCTGCAAACGCATCTCGCGCGCCGAACGCAAAAAAGCCGCACGCCCTGAGGGGTGCGGCTTTTTTGCTTGAATAATGGTGCCCGGGGTCGGACTCGAACCGACACGCCTTGCGGCGGGGGATTTTGAGTCCCCTGCGTCTACCTGTTTCACCACCCGGGCGAGCATCGACACCAGCAAGTGCCGACAGCAAGACGGCGATTATGGCCGAAATTGGACCGTCTGACAAGATCCCCTGCCATCGCCCGCATCGAACCGATTTCGGACACGAACCGAGCGGTGCAGGCAAGGCCCCGCGTCCCCCTCTACGGACTCTCTACCGAACCTGCTGAACCTCGCGGAACACACGCTCGCGCGCTTATGCCGCATGCCCGTCGGACGCTTTTTCTTTCTCCTTTTCCCGTTGATTCACGTCAATCGGCAGAAACCCGCTCGCGCGTATCGTCAGCGCAAAGATCGATCGCTTGCCCACTCACAAGCGACGCGAGCGTCGGGCACTGGGTCCGACGCCGGATATTTCGGGGGAAAGTCGTGATTCGCGCAGTCTTTACGCCAGGAATGGCATTGATGGGACGCATGAGGATGCCCAAAAAGCTCCTCGTGCTGGCGCTGCTGTTCATCGCACCGTTATCGGCGACGCTGTTCATTACGCTGAATTCGGCCTTGAGCGCCTATGCGTCGACGCGCAGCGAGCGCGAAGGACTGGCGCTGCTCGCCACGACTCAGCAGTGGCTCAAGGCCGTGCAAGTGCGCCGAGGCGCCGGGGCATCTGTCCTAGCGGGCAATGCCGGCTTGCGCGCCGCATTCGATTCGGCGAGCGCCGACGCCGATGCCGCGCTCGCGCAACTCACGGCGCAAGCCAGCGCTAACGACCGGTTCGACGTGCGACGCGAGGTCAAAACCCTCGGCGAACGATACGCGCTACTATCGGCCGCGGGCCTGAACGTATCCGGCGCGGACCTGTTCGAGTCGCATACGGGCTTCGTGCACGCATTGTTTGCATTCGAACGCGATCTCACCGCCAAATCGAAGCTTGCGACCGACCCCGACGCTTCCGATGCGGCTCTCATCGAAGCGGTCGCCTTCGCGCTGCCGAACGCCGCCGAAACCGTAGGCGTGACCCGCGGCAAGGGCGCCGCGGCATTGAGCGCGGGCCAACTCACCGAGCTCGACAAAGGTGTGTTGGCAACGCGCGCAGCGATGCTCGACGAAGAGAGCGCGGCGCTGACGCACGCGGTCGCCGGCATGCATCTCGCGCAGGACGACCGCGCAGGGGCGGCGGCAATGGCGGCCATCGACTTCGGCGCGTTCGACACGTTCCGCCGTACCGTGGCGGCGCTTGCTCGCGACGGTGCGGGTTCCAACGACGCGAAGACGTTCTTTCAACAAGGCACGCTAGCCATCGCCGGACTGTACCGCACTCATGCCGAGCTTTCGAGCGTGGTTCGCGCCCGGCTCGTTGCGCGCGAAGGCCGCGCGCGCAACGAGGTCATCGCACTGTCGCTGCTCAGCGCGGTCTCCGTTGCATGCGCACTCTATCTGTTTGCGGCATTCGCATTGCGCACGCACAAGGACATCGCGGCGCTGTCCGCCTCGTTGAGCGCGATCGGCGCGGGCGACCTGCGCGCGACGCTCGCCGTTCAGGGCCAGGACGAATTGGCGTTCATCACACACCGGCTCAACGAAGTCGTCGCCGCGTGGACGCGCACGATTGCCGCGACGCGCGAGGCCGCGCGGTCCGTGCTCGTCGGAAGCGGCGAAATCGCGACGGGGAACCAGGACCTGTCGCAGCGCACGGAGACGCAGGCGGCATCGCTGCAGGAAACGGCGGCCAGCATGGAGGAACTGACTTCGACCGTGCGTCACAACGCGGCCAATGCCGCGAGCGCCAACAAGCTCAGCGCGGAAGCGGCCGGCCGGGCTTCGGAGACGGGCGCGATCGTGACTTCAGCCGTCGACTTGATGAAGCAAGTTCATGACGGCTCGAACCGCATGGTCGAAATCGTCTCGGTCATCGAAGGGATCGCCTTTCAGACCAACATTCTCGCGCTGAACGCCGCGGTCGAAGCCGCACGGGCGGGCGAGCAGGGCAAAGGGTTCGCCGTCGTGGCGGGAGAAGTGCGCGCACTGGCGCATCGCAGCGCGGACGCCGCAAAGGACGTGAAGGCGCTCATTCACACCTCGATCGAACGCGTGACGGGAGGCTCCGCCCTGTTCGTCCAAGTCGACGACGCCATCCGCGCCGTGATCGATTCGATCGCGCGCGTCGACCGCATCGTGGGCGATATAGCCGATGCCTCGGTGCAACAGAGCGACGGCATCGAGCAAGTCAACATCGCCATCGCGCAGATGGACGATGTGACGCAGCGCAACGCCGCGCTCGTCGAGCAATCGGCGGCCGCGAGCGCGTCGCTGAGAGAGCAAGCCGAACGCATGGAGCAGATGGTCGCGCGGTTTCAGCTTGCATGATCGCGGCGCTTACTGGCTCAGGTAGACGAACTTGCCGCCCTTGACGATGCCCATCACGCTAGCGCGCTGATCGAGCCCGACGTGATCGCTCGCGCTCGTGTCGACGATGCCGTTCGGCACTACGAGGTCACGAGCCTGCTCGAGGGCAGTGCGCAGCGCCGTGCGAAATGCTTCGGTGCCGGGCTTGGCCGTCTTCAAAGCCCGTGCGACGGCATCCTGAAGCCGCGGATAGACGCCTGCCGCGTCGCCCGCGAACTGCGTCACGCTATCGGGCCCGTATTTCGCCTCGTAGGCGCTCACGAACGCCAGCGCCGCCTTCTTCGCCGGATGGTCTGCCGGCAGCGTGCGCGCCACGACGACAGGCTGCGTCGGGAACAACGTGCCCTCGACGTCTTTACCGCCCAGCTTGATGAAAGCGGGCGTGGCGATACCGTGCGTCTGGTAGATCGGCCCTTTGAAGCCGCGCTCGATCAACTCGCGCTGCGGCAGCACGGCGGGCGTGCCCGCACCCGCGACCAGAATCGCATCGGGCCGCGCAGCCATTAGCTTGAGCACCTGGCCGGTCACGCTCGAATCGGTACGGTTGTAGCGCTCGGTCGCGACGATTTCGATGTGCCGCAATTTCGCGAAGGTCGAAAACTCCTTGAGCCAACTGTCGCCATAGCTGTCGGCGAACCCGACGAAGCCGACGCGCTTCACGCCGTGATTGGTCATGTAGCGCGTCATCACGTCGGCCATCGCGCTGTCGGTTTGCGCCATCTTGAACGCCCAGACGCGTTTGCCTTCCTGCGGCTCGACCACGCTTGCCGAGCCGATCAGCGTGATCATGGGCGTGTGCGACTCGGCCACGACGTCGAGCGCGGCGAGCGCCGCCGGGGTGACGTTCGGCCCTACGACCACATCCACGTGATCCTCGTTGATCAGTTTGCGGATATTTCGCACGGCCGCACCCGGGTCGGACCCGTCGTCCAGCACGATGTATTGCGCAGGTTGCCCGGCGATCGTCTTGGGCCACATCAGCATCGCATTCTTGCTCGTGATGCCGATGACGGCCGCCGGGCCTGTCGTCGACAAATCGATGCCGACTTTGATGTCGGCGTAAGCCGGGGCGGTCGCCGCCGCGCCGGCGAGCGCGAAAGCCGCGAGCGCGCGGCGCAAGAGTGCGTTCAAGGCCATGCCATGGTCTCCAGAGGGAAGGGTTGCCCAGCCCATGCGCGCGGGCTCGGCGTTGTTCGACTGCTGCGCAATCGGGTCAAAGTTCGTAGCTCTCGTGCTCGCCCTTGAGCGCTTGCTCGATGAGCTTGCGGTTGAGCGTCGGCGAGAGCAGTTCGACGAGCGTATAGACGTAGCTGCGCAGGTAGGCGCCTTGTTTGAGCGCGACGCGCGTCAGGTTGCTGCCGAACAAGTGTCCGACCGGCATCGCCCGCAAATGGCGATCGCGCTCGGCGTTGAAGGCGATATCGGCCATGATGCCGACGCCCAGGCCCAGTTCGACGTAAGTTTTGATGACGTCGGCGTCGATGGCCTCGAGCACGATGTCGGGCGAGAGCGAGCGCAGCGCGAACGCCTGATTGATCTTGGTGCGGCCCGCGAACGCATTGTCGTAAGTAATGAGCGGATATTGGGCCAGATCCTCGAGCGATAACTGCTTGCGTTGCAGCAGCGGATGGTCCGCGGGCATGACCGCCACATGGTGCCACTGGAAGCAGGGCAGCGAAACGAGCTCCTTATAGGAGGCGATCGCCTCGGTGGCCACCGCGATATCCGCTTGGTCGTGCATCACCATCTCGGCCACCTGCGTGGGGCTGCCTTGCAAGATCGACAGGTGAACCTTCGGGAACCGCTTCTTGAATTCGGCGATCGCGCCGGGCAGCGAGTAACGCGCCTGAGTGTGGGTGGCGGCGATCACGAGGTTGCCTTGATCCTGCGCAGCGAAATCCTTGCCGATCCGCTTTAGGCTCTCCACCTCCTGCAAGATGCGCTCGACCGACGCCAAAATGATGCGGCCCGGCTCCGTCAAAGACCGCACGCGCTTGCCGTGGCGGGTGAAGATTTCGACCCCCAATTCGTCTTCGAGCTCGATGATCGCCTTGGAGACGCCCGGCTGCGAGGTGTACAGCGCCTTGGCGGCCTCGGTCAGATTGAAGTTTTGGCGTACCGCCTCGCGCACGAACCGAAATTGGTGCAGGTTCATTTATAACCCTACCGGCATAAGGAAAGAATTTTTTAGTCGTTTGAAATATAAGGGCAGTTTATTACGATCGACGGACGTTTTTCAATATGCATAGCTGTTTTTGTCATTAGCACATGCGTGAACGGCCCGAGGATCGGCCCGCCGCATGGGTCGATAGCGATTCGGGCGCCGCGAACGAGCGCGGCGCGACACAACCTGGGGTCCCCGAATGTATCAATACGATCAGTACGACCAGACCATCGTCGACGAGCGCGTCGCGCAGTACCGCGACCAAGTCCGCCGCCGCTTGTCGGGCGAATTGAGCGAGGACGAGTTCCGTCCGCTGCGGCTGCAGAACGGCCTTTACATGCAGCGCCACGCCTACATGCACCGTATCGCGATCCCGTACGGCAACCTGCGCAGCGACCAATTGCGCATGCTGGGGCACATCGCCCGCAAGTACGACCGGGGCTATGGCCATTTCTCGACGCGCACGAACATCCAGTACAACTGGATCCGCCTCGAGGACACGCCCGATCTGCTGGCCGATCTCGCATCGGTGCAAATGCACGGCATTCAGACCTCGGGCAACGACATTCGCAACATCACGGCCGATCAGTTCGCCGGCGTCGCGCCCGACGAGATCGTCGATCCGCGTCCGTGGGCGGAAATTCTGCGTCAGTGGTCCACGTTCCACCCCGAATTCAGCTGGCTGCCGCGCAAGTTCAAGATTGCCGTGTCGGCTTCCAAGGAAGACCGGATCGCGGTCCAGATCCACGATCTGGGCGTTTACCTGACGAAGAATGAAGCGGGCGAGGTCGTCTGCTCGATTCTCGCGGGCGGCGGCTTGGGCCGCACGCCGATCCTCGGGGCGATCATTCGCGAAAACCTGCCCTGGCAGCATCTGCTCACGTATTGCGAGGCGGTGCTGCGCGTCTACAACCGGTTCGGCCGCCGCGACAACTTGTTCAAGGCGCGCATCAAGATTCTCGTCAAGGCGCTCGGGCCCGCGAAGTTCGCGCAGCAGGTCGAGGAGGAATGGCAGCATCTGAAGGACGGCCCCTCGACGCTCACGCAAGCCGAATACGATCGCGTCGCGCAGTACTTCAAGCCGCCGCCGTACGAGAAGCTCTCGGATACCGACGCCTCGTTCGAAAAGCATCTGCTCGAAAACCGCGCGTTCGCGCGTTGGATCGAGCGCAACATGCGTCCGCACCGCGTGCCCGGCTACGCCGCGGTGACGCTGTCGCTCAAGCCGGCCAAGGGCGCGCCCGGCGATGCGACTGCCGAGCAGATGGAGGCGGTCGCTGATTGGGCCGATCAGTATTCGTTCGGGGAAATCCGCGTTTCGCACGAGCAGAATCTGATTCTCGCCGATGTGAAAAAGCGCGATCTGTACGCGTTATGGGAAGCGGCGAAGAAGCAGGGTTTCGCGACGCCGAATCTCGGCTTGCTGACCGATATCATCGCGTGCCCGGGCGGCGATTTCTGCTCGCTCGCCAACGCGAAATCGTTGCCGATCGCCCAGGCGATCCAAGACCGCTTCAACGATCTCGATTACGTCTACGATCTCGGCGATCTGTCGCTGAACATCTCAGGTTGCATCAACTCGTGCGGGCATCACCACGTGGGCAACATCGGCATTCTCGGCGTCGACAAGGACGGTTCCGAGTGGTACCAGTTGACGCTGGGCGGCGAGCAGGGCACCGGGGCGACCGGCGCGCACTTGGGCCGTGTGATCGGCCCGTCGTTTGCGGCGGATGAAATGCCCGACGTGGTGACGAAAGTGATCGATACCTTCGTCGAGAACCGCATCGACGGCGAGCGCTTCATCGATACCTACAATCGAATCGGCATCGCGCCGTTCAAGGAACGCGTCTACGCGTCGCGCCAACCGGCGCACGCGTGAGCATCGGGCGAGTGAGGGATTTTTGCAGATGACTTCGATTATCAAGAACCGGGCAGTGGTGGCGGACGACTGGACCGTCGTGCGCGCGTCCGACGATGGCGCGCTGCCCCAGGTCGACGCGTTGCCGGCGGGCCGGGTGCTCGTGCCGTTCGCGCTCTGGAAAGAAGCGCGCGAGGCGCTCCTCGCAGCGCGCGCGAAAGATGCGCTGGGCGTCTGGCTCGCGCCCGACGATGAGCCGGCCGATCTCGTCGCCGATTTCGACGAGATCTCGTTAATTGGTGTGGATTTCCCCGTGTTTCGCGATGGCCGCGGCTATAGCACGGCGCGGCTGTTGCGCGAGCGTTATGGCTGGCGCGGCGAGTTGCGCGCGATCGGCGACGTGCTGCGCGATCAGCTGAACTTCATGGCGCGCTGCGGGTTCGACGCGTTCGCCGTGCGCGCCGACAAAGACATTCACGATGCCCTGCGCGCATTCGAGGAATTCTCGGTCAAGTATCAAGGCGCTTTCGACACGCCGCAGCCGCTGTTTCGCCGCCGCGCGGCCCTTGCCACGGAGTCGCAGACATGAGCCAGGACCGGACCCCGGCCGCGGCCGAACTGGATGCGGCGCTGCAGGCGAAAATCGATCGCCTCCACGCGTTCGTCGACGAAATCGCCACACGTCACGCGAAGATCAAGCTGGCGAGCAGCTTGGCGGCCGAGGACATGGTGCTCACGCATGCGATCTTGTCGCGTGCGTTGCCGATCGGCATTTTTTCGTTGAATACGGGCCGCCTGCACGCCGAGACGCTGGAGATGATCGATCGCATTCGCGCGCGTTACGGCTACGAGATCGAGCAGTTTCATCCGCAAGCCAGCGCCGTCGACGAGTACGTCGAGACGCACGGCCTGAACGCCTTCTATGAAAGCGTCGAATTGCGCAAGCGCTGCTGCGAGATTCGCAAGGTCGAGCCGTTGAACCGCGCGCTCGCCGGCGTGGATGCGTGGGTCACGGGCCAGCGTCGCGAGCAGTCGGTCACGCGTGCCGAACTGCACGAGCAGGAACACGATGCCGCCCGCGACATCGCCAAGTACAACCCGCTTGCAGATTGGAGCGAGGGCGAAGTCTGGGCGTATCTCAAGCTATACGACGTGCCGGTCAATCCGCTGCACGCGCGCGGGTATCCGAGCATCGGCTGCGAACCTTGCACGCGCGCGGTGCGCCCGGGCGAGGATAGCCGGGCGGGCCGGTGGTGGTGGGAGTCGCGCGATTCGAAAGAGTGCGGGCTGCATGTCACGACGCTGCAGTTCGCACCCGGCGCCGCGCAACCGTCGACCCAGGCTTGAACCGCTCCCGAGGCAGCACCCCGATAGCATCCGCATCAGCAGCATCCGAGCGCCGTGACGGCCGGCTCGAGCGCACCGGCGCCGAGCGACGGACACGGGCAAACGATAGGAAACCGTTAAACATGAGCACGATTCTCGAACCTTCCGCGACGACCCCGCTCACGGTCACGACCACCCGCATGGACCACCTCGACTGGCTCGAGGCGGAATCGATCCACATCCTGCGCGAGCTCGTGGCCGAATGCAGCAAGCCGGCGTTGCTGTTCTCGGGCGGCAAGGATTCGGTGGTGGTGCTGCATCTGGCGCTCAAGGCGTTCGGCCTGGGGGCGAACCGCAAGACGTCGCTGCCGTTTCCGCTGGTGCACATCGATACGGGTCACAACTATCCCGAAGTGATCGACTTTCGCGATCGCCGCGCCGAGCAGATCGGGGCGCAATTGGTCGTGGGCCAGGTGGAGGATTCGATCCGGCGCGGCACGGTGCGCCTGCGCCGCGAGACCGATTCGCGCAATGCCGCGCAGGCGGTGACGCTGCTCGAGACGATCGAGGCGCACGGTTTCACGGCGATGATCGGCGGGGCGCGCCGCGACGAAGAGAAGGCGCGCGCCAAGGAGCGCATCTTCTCGTTTCGCGACGAGTTCGGCCAGTGGGACCCCAAAGCGCAGCGCCCGGAGCTCTGGAGCGTGTACAACGCGCGCTTGCACAAGGGCGAGCACCTGCGCGTGTTCCCGATCTCGAACTGGACCGAGCTGGACATCTGGCAATACATCGCGCGCGAAGGGCTCGAGCTGCCCT